>NZ_JMMD01000016.1:0-96454 GCF_000686965.1 Butyrivibrio sp. AE2005 | reverse complement strand
TTGGGATCCGACGTTCAATGCATACCTCGCCAAAAAGCGGGCTGAAGGGAAGCATTATTATGTCGCTGTATCCCATGCGGCGAAGAAGCTCGTTAGACTGATATATCAGCTTGAGAAATCTCATCAGTCATACAACAAAGCAGCTTAACTAATTCCGTACAAATCTTCTTTCAAGAGCATCTAAAACGATGCTCTATTTGTCATGCAGTTTTCAAGGTACTGATTACGATGAATGTGTCATCGCCACTTTATTCAAAACATTTCTGTTTTAGAACATTTTTATTGACTTTCTTTAATAGTTAGTCTTCTATCTGTGTTCTTCATTTTTAAGCAGCGTAGAGTGAAATTTTCAAGCAGTTTTTCAAAGAGTTATTTACAAACCCATATTTCCGCTATTTCCTTAACCTATCGTCACTTCTCCACCGTCTCCGGCACGGTTTTTTCTGTATATTCGGAATCGTTTGTATATAATTTATCGCCTTCGCCACCTACATTGAGATTAAGATATATCTTTCCGCTATCCGTCATCACAGCCTTATATTCCACGCCATAAGTAGGGACAATGCAATCCACAACTCTGCACTTCTCGCCTGTCTTGGTTTCGGTATCCTTATAATCAACCGCTCCTATCTCAGTTCCAAACTTAAAGTAATCATCGTACACTTCATCGTCGCCGATCATCTTTTTTATCTCCGATAATTGAGACTCGGTGTAAGCTTTGTTGATGATACCAGCATTTACATATTCAGGTTCTTTTTGCGAGTATTCTCCCTGCGCCGATACGTTCATGCCCATGCCAAGTATGCCCTTTTGAACGACATTCATAGTATCACCGTCCATAACGAAACCTAAATACTCATCATCTCTTCTTGCTCCTTAAACTTAAATCATTCAGTAGCGCATCAAGTTCCTTACAGCATATCTAAAGAACCTGTCTCTTGTGCCTTTACCTTTGCAAACACTGAGTATTATTCCCACAAAGATATAAGCCATCACAATATAACTCGTTTGTGATGAAAAGAACGGCAAGAACGTATCAGTGTATGGTATCGTCCCGGTATTTTCAAATATGTTGATCACTGTATTTTCCAAAAGGACGTTAAGACACCCTGTTCCCATCAGGAAACTGAGATCGTTTTTACACCTAAAGACCGACTTGTAGCCAAATGCGATAACAGCTATAACCAGAAGTGCAATGCCGATTGCCGGTAAAAGTCCATATCGATTTGCCTGATATGCAAGCAGATAATCCAAGTCGGGCTTTGGCAAAAATTTCAAATTCTCTTTTCCCGAACTGCCGACAAGATTCACATCAAAGAAAGATTGAACCGTTGATTCGTCCAGTGAAAAGACATTGCTCATTGTTTTATGTCCCCATCTAGCAATCACTCCGGTCTTATCGACAAATACCGATGCAGCAAACACGATAACCGCAAGTGCTGCCAGAGACAAAAGAAAATTTATCTTAAACCATCTTTTCTTGATACAATACAAAAGCTGCATGATCATAGCCGACAAAAGCACAATCTCCGTCATCACGCGCGTGCTTTTATGTATGATCAAAATGGGAACGATCATCCAAAGTATTGCCTTTAGAAGCTCCAAAATCCCGCCGCGCCTGTATTTATGCAGAACCGCTCCGTAAACCGGAACATAGAGACACATAACCGCCGCAGTCAAAACTTTCACGGAGCCAAATCCGAGATACATATTTTCAGGTTGAAACCTAAGAAATACCAGAATCAGTATTATGCCTACCGCAATCTCTTTTGCCCGCTTTGCTATCAGATTATGGCCTATCATATACACCGCGATCATGACAATTATTCCAATGCCCACACTTGTATAGAAAGTACTGTTTCCGGTTAGTTTTATTGATTTATCTTTTCCCATAAACCAATGTACAATGATGCTTATAACTCCTATAAGCGCTGCTGTAATAACTACATCCCACTCAATCTTACGATGCATGTAAAAAAACTCCTCCCTGAGCTGCGCCTCCATTCGGAGCGCTTTTTATATCATAGAAAATGAATTTCCTATTGATATAAAAAGTTGTACATTATCATAATGCCGCTGTAAAGCGAATACAGGCAGGATTCACAAAACTTTCATAACATACGTTATCATTTAGTAAGCCGAAAACACTCAAAGGAGACGACATCATGAATGGCAAATCTTTTTCTTCTCCCCCTAAGGCACTCCATGATAAGAATGTTGGGACAGCTTCTTTTGACATGCCTGTTCTTTTGGTTTTATACGGCAAAAGTCGTTAATACGAAAGAAAAGACATTCCGATATAGCGTTACAGTAAACTTTGTTCCCTTACCAACTTCACTTTCTACCTCTATTTTTCCATCATGCGCATGGATTATCTGCCTTGCTATGGCAAGGCAGATTCCTACGCTGTCATAAGATGAATTCCCTGCCTTATAGAATCTTTCAAATATATGCGGAAGATGTTCTTTTCCGATTCCTTTCCCGTTATCCTCTATAACAATAGTAGTACGCAGATTATTCTGCGCGGCAGATACCTTAACAAAGCCACCTGCATCGGTATGCTCAATGGAGTTTTTGATTATATTTGAAAGAGCCTCTTTAAACCAGTGTGTATCCACTTTGAGTTCAACACCTTCAGGAATATTGCAGATGTATTCCACCTCTGCAACTTCTGCCATGATCACGATCGGCTCTGATATATCCATGATCACTTCATTCAAGTCCGCCTTTTCTTCCTTCATCTCCAAGACTCCCGCTTCCATCTGAGAAAGCGCAAGGAGATTCCTGATAAGCCATGTCATCTTATTGATCTGAGAATCAATCTTTCCGGCATATTCAAGGCGTTGTTCATCACTGTAAATACTAACCTTTTTCTCATTATCAGATTATTCTCCATATCAATCTTCATACTTTTCTATTGGAAGTACATCATCAGGCGCAAATGATGTAAGAGAATATGCATCAGGAACCACATCTTCTATAGATGTATATTTATCATCATAGTCACCCGTTTCCGGATCTTCAAAAAACGTTCTTCCGGAATATAATTCTTTTGATGTGAGCTTATTATTTTTTAAAGAATATAGTTCAACCCATTCGTCTCCCATCCAGGCTCCAGCCATAATTATTCCTTTTATGCTCGGAGATAGAAATAACTCGTCGTGATTATAGCCAAACTCACCAACATAATGAACTTTGCCGTCACTATACGTATATACCCATACACAGTGAAAGCCTAATACTATTAATTCAGGCGTTGAATCTTTGTTGATGTCATATATTGAATAAAATGCCCCGGGACAGCCACATTCCTCAACTTCCAAATAATCAATGACCTTAAGAAAATCAATATATGCTGATTTGTAATCACTATAGGTATTTTTTTCCGCATCACTTATTATAGTTCTGGCTAAACTACGTACTCCATCTACTCCATCCTTCAACAATACAGTCTTTAATTCATTCATAGAAAAATCATTTCCAAGCAATCCTTGAATAGAATCTCCATAAAACAGACATGAACGATAACTAGAGCCATTGAAACATGTTCCGCACACACAAACAGTAGTGTGAGAAGAGGAATTACCAATAATTACAATTTCTTTTTCCCCTTCTTCCCCATCGTAGGCACATTCAAAACAATCTATGTCTGTGATTTCACTGAAAAGGCAATGTGTATTTATGGTTTCATTTGTCTCATTATCTTTTATGATATCAATAAAGGTATATTTGGTTTTAACACCGTCATCTACAAAAACGTCATTATAAACGCAGATCTGTGCAAGTCCCCGCTGAGGAACAAGCTCAGCTTCGATTTCTATCAACTTTTCTTTGGAATCAGAACATAATTCGACTGCTTTATCTTCAGGTTCCGGATCTATTGAGCTTTCTTTCCCCGCTGATCCACAGCCTGTAGTAAATATAAGTAAAAGTAGCGGTATTATTATGTGTAGCCTCATCTTTCTAATCCTTTAACCAGCAAAATTTTTCCATTATCCTTTGGACTATATCATCATACCCTTTAAAACAGCGGCATTCTCCGATTTCTTATATATGGCTCGGAATAACCTTTGGAATACATCTATTACAATTTCCGAAGTACTCTGTCATATAAAAAACCTCAGAACAGAGATGAAGTGGACGTAAAATCTTGATATTTATCCCGTCTATAACTGATTTCCCCATCTATTATTTCAGATAATGTATAATTTTCGCCATCTTTAAGGAATGCAGAAAGAAAATATAAATCGCTGTTATCCCCTTTTTTGTAAAAGGTAGTCTTTACTTCATCCGCCAGAAACTTATCATAAAGAGCTGCAGATTCAGCATCGATACTCACTTCTTCTCTGCTTTTAGGACTTTTTGTGTGATCTATCACATCTGTCTCTTCTTGAGAAGCAGCCAAATCACTATTTTCTTCTATACTCACGCCATCAGATACAGTTTTTTCTTTAGCACATGCACATAGCACCAAAGTAGCAATAATTGTCGTAAATAATAACTGTTTTCTCACTAGCAACTTGTTCTCCAAATCAATAAATAACTTAAATCAGTCATGAGTATAGATTAATAAGGCGCGGAATAGTAGAACCATTTTTCTTTATCATACATCACTCGATTTTGGAAAAAATGTTCATTAGGCTCTTCTATAAAGAATCCATCTTCTGTAATATCGGTTTTTTCAGCATACCCCCACCCGGTGCTTGCCATGTAAGATGAATCATAATATGCATAAATTTTTTCTCCCTGCTTACTCAGAATTATACGAATAGAATCTTCACTATCTTTTTTCAGAACATAAAAAATACATTCATACACATTATCTAAATTAAGATCTGCATATGTTATATCCTGTATTTCCGATGGAGAATGTCCTATTTTTCTCAAAAAGTCACTAAAATGAATATCTTTATAAATCGGATCGGTTCTGTACTCGGATACTGCATTCAGAATACTGTCTTTTTCAATGATTTCCGAGTAAAAATCAGGATTATTATTCGGAAAGGTATAATTCGAATTGTCTTGAGATGGCACATATGCTGAGATAATCTCATATTTTTCTATCGGAATTACATTATCAGGCGCAAATGATGTAAGAAAATATGCATCAGGCACTACATTCCTTACAGGTGTGAAATTTGTATCATATTCTCCGGTTTCCGGATCTTCATACACAGTACTTCCGGAATATAATTCTTTTGCTGTTAGCTCATTATTATTTAAAGAAAAAAGGGTAAATTCTTCTCCTCCCATATGAGCCCAATATTGCAGTATTCCATTCCCACTTGGATATGCATATAACTCACTGTGACCGGTGTATATCTCATCAATGCACTTAACTTTGTTATCAGTATATGTATATACCCATACATGATAATCAGCTTCGCAGCCTCCATAGTGTACAATTAATTCAGGTGTCGAATCTTTGTCAATGTCATATATTGAATATGCTCCTCCCGAACAACCATATTCATCAACTCCGCACTCATCAATAACCTTAAGAAAACCAATATATGCCGCCTTGTAATCACTATACGTAACTTCTTGCGCCGCACTTATCGCCCTTTCCGCTCTTTCCGCGTTGATCTCTGTCGAATAAGATGCGCCTTTCGACAATATATTCTTTAATGTGACCATAGAAAAATCATCATCTAACGACTCATTAATAGCCGCTCCCACACTATTCCATCCGGAAAATACCTCATACTGATATTCAGACGTAGCCTCATATATTAAAACCATGTTTTCAGAATCCGAAACACCTATAACTGCAATGTCTTTTATTCCGTCATCATTAAAGTCAAAACAATCCATATCGGTAACTTTATCCAGATGGCGATATGTATTTATGGTTGCTTTGACTTCATTGTCTTTGATTATATCAATGTAGGTATAATTCTTTTTCTTGCCATGATCCATATAATCATCATTATAAACGCTGATCTTAGCATTGCCCTGATTTTGAACAAGCTCGGATTCCATTTCGATCAGTTTTTTATTTTGGGATTCACATGCAGTTGCAAGTATAAGTATAGAAAGCGGAAGTATTATTCGTAATCTCATTGTTTGTCCTTTTCAAGTAATATATTTTATGCTATTTCATTCTGGTAAGTTCCGCATGTCCGTTTAATTCTTCATAAGATACACTCACTTCATATATGCCGGCTGCATAGCTTCCCAATTCATATTGATTGAAACAGTAAGTTATATGATCGCCATAATAATATATACTTGTAGAATCAATATAAGCTGCACCATATGCCCAGTTATAAGCATCTTCTTCTGAATTCATTTCAAATATTCCGGGACATTTGCAATAATCTTCTTTGATTTTTCCGGCAATCAAATCTTTAAATTCAGACTCTGTGCCGGAATAAAAGTTTTTCAAACTTAGTTCCTCACCTGTTGAAAGATCAAACACATAAATATCATCATGCGTAAGTCCATGAGGTCCTCCACCGTACCACCAGTAGTTCATATTAAGCACAAGGAATCGTGAATTAACTATGTCGACATCGTATAATGATTCTTCTGACTCGCCCCCCAAATAATATAGTTTTTCATCAATACATTCACCATCCCAATGCACAACACAATCAAGCTCATCTTCCGAAAAAGTGTTTATAAAGTCGTCCTTTTTTTCTTTAAGCTTTTCATTGATGACTGATGCATGTTTGGAATACTCCTCATTCAATTGAAAGAGATCATAAGAATGATTCAGAATCACCGCTCCGCAAGATGGGCAATTCATCTCCGACTCAAACTTTGTTACCGTGCCATATTTATATGCGCCGACAACTTCAATGGGACAATCAATATCATCAACTATATATCCGGATTTATTATCATCATACCCACCCAGTCTGAACCACTTAAGCTCTGCATCCTTAAGATCACAGACAAACACTTTACCATTTATAATCTGGCATCGAAATGAATCATATATCGAAACCCCTGCTTTATTTTTTAAAGGATATAACTGTTTATCTTCTTCTTTTTTTAAATCGAATACATAAAGATTTTCGCCTTTACGATCTGAATGTAACAACTTATTATCTGCAACCTGCCTATATCCGATCCCAATATCATCCAAAATAAGCTTAGAATTGCCTGTACTTATATCAACAGAATAAACCTCTGTATCACTACTGTAAGTGCCGGTACAATAAACTATATCTTTATCATAATAAAGTACCTCTCTTAATCCATCGGATAAACATTCAATTGCTTCAGCAGTTCCATCCGGCAGTATTTTAATATATTCATATTCACCCGTCTGGCCGTATCTTGTAGCCATAACATACCCGGCCTCGTCAAATGCTCTCGCCGGAGAAAAACCTGCTTTTGCAATGTGATAGCCATCTGATTCTTTGTATGGTGTTTTTTCAATATAGTATTCACCAATTTTTTTTAATGCCTCAACATACTCAGATTCTCCCTGAATAAAAGAAAAATCATCCGAAACAGTAAAAACACTCTCCGTATTTTTTTCATTCCCATAAAAACCGACATACAGCTTGCCGTTGTAATAATCGATATAATCAATCTCCCCGTTATCAGTGACTTTCACCAATCTACCATTATCAGGATCAATTGCATATAAACCAACTCTATTATCGTTATCATCCAAGCCACCATAAAATCTAACATATACTATTTCATTTATATAAAGATATTGGGCTTGCAATCCATCCTTTACGGCAGAAGCCAAATTGTTCTTTTCAAGCACCTCCTGCACAGTATCGGATAAATATCTTTTTTTATTTCCGTTTTCATCTATAAGATACATAGATCCTACAGAATTATCACCGGTCTCATAATATAATAAACAATCTTTCTGCTCAGATTCCTGCTTGGTATCACCACCCGTTCCGGTTTCTTCATTCTTTGCAGAACTGTCCTGCTCTGTCGCTGCCTCTGTATCTGTCGTTTTGTCATGGCAAGATGATAAACATAATGTAAAAACAGTGAGTAAGAGTAACGGAAATATTTTTCTTTTCATTTTTTAGCCTTTCTTGCGATAGTAAATTCCCATAACCATCAGACTCTTTCCCAATATTTATATCTTGTTTTAATATCTTTTGTCATTATTCCCCAATGTTTTCCACGTCCAAAAATAGTTGTACATTATCGCATTACTGCTGTAAAGCAGATGGGCGCAGGATTCACAGAATTTTCATAACACCTGTTGTTCTATAATCAAGTGCGGTCCTCATTGTTTTATCCTCATCCCGGTAGTAAATGCAAAGGGATATACAAATTTCCTTTCTATTCCATTATCGAATTTTACGGTGAACTTGGTCGGCACTTCATCGTCATCCCAAGAAACATCTGTTATAATGCCTTCTCCGTATTTTGTCTGAATTATCTGTTCTCCGATGATAAGATTGTCCGGAACATTTACACCGGATGTAACCGGAACAGATTTCTTTTTTAGAAGCGGAGTCGGTTTTAACAAAACGTTTTCTACCTTTTTCGCATTTGCATGCGTTTTTGCCATATCCTTCTTTTTCTTGGGTGAAAGCTCGCCTGTAAATACAGATGGTGCATCATCGTATTTAAGTATTGTCAGATTATCTTTTGCCCTGGTGATGCCCACATAAAAAATTCGGCGCTCCTCTTCGTAATCGCGCTTCTCTTGTGGTGTTGCGCTCTTAAAGTTCTTGATCATCTTGCCGGGAAATACGCCATTTATCACGTCCATCAGAACAACATTATCATATTCAAGCCCCTTGCTGGAGTGGATGGTCGAAAGAATAAGTTTTGCCGTATAGTCTTCTCTCTTTTCCGTCAGTATCTTGCGAAGCAGGTCGAGCCTTTCAAGGAAACCGGGAATGGTCTTTTCTTTTTTTGCCAGCATCTTTAATATAAAGAGCTTATTTGTGGCAATGTTGTTATCTTTCAGATAATCACCATATCCCATATATTTATCAATACGATTAAGCGCTTTGACCGGAGGCTCCATAGCCAAGTTTCTAAAATGTGTTCTGAGAGACCTTACATTCCCGAGGACTCTCCCGTTTAGATCAATACTCTCTGCGGCATCCAAAATACCGATGTGCTTTCTGTCTGCTATATAGATCATTTTCTCTGCATCAGGTTTACGAAGATATGTTTGGAACTTGAAGTAAATATTCATAAAAAACGCAGGATCCGACGGATTTAACGCAAATTTCAGTATATTGGCAATATCAACCACTACTCTGTTTGAGAAAAAAGACATATCAGTGCTTTTTATTCTATAAGAAAAATCTTCTCTCTCGAGAAGATCAATAAGCGGAATAACACTTTCATTATCTCTATAGAGAATCGCAAGCCCTGAATCACTTGCCCCGGCCATTTCAAAAAGATATTTATATTGCGATTCTCTGCTCTTTAATGTTACATAATTTACTTCTGAAGAAGCTTCTCTTTCTGCGCACATATGCTTATTGTGGCGGTTAAAGTTCTTTTGTATAAAAAGATCTGCCGTCTCAACAATCTTGGCATTTGATCTGTAGTTTTTATTCATTACGAGAACTCTTGCACCTCTATGGTCTTTTTCAAAATTAAGAAGTGCATCGGGGTATGCGGCTCTAAAACCGTAAATACTCTGGTCTTCATCTCCCACCATGAAAAGATTACCGTTTTCTCCGGCAAGAAGTGAAATTATCATATGCTGGCTTTTTGAAGTATCCTGTGCTTCATCTACACATATGTATTTGTATCTGTTCTTGAAAAAAGAAAGCATCTCCGAAGAACTTTTGAGCATTCTATAGGCATAGATCATCTGATCGTCATAATCCATCAAACTTCTTGCTTTTAATTCTGCATTGTAACGATCGTATATTTTAAAGAGGTCTAGTCCTTCGTCTTCTCCGCGCTTTTTTATCTCTTCTTCCGTAAGAAGCATGTTCTTACAATATGTTATAAGAGTGCGAACGTTCTTTATATCGCTTTCTGTAGGATACTCTTCCATTACTTCGGTATATATGTCAGTAAGGATTTTTCCGGATAACTTATCGTCCGTTATAAGATCAAAAGGCTTTTTGCCGATACGTCTTCCATATTCTCTTATTATCTCGTAGCAGATTCCATTAATTGTCCTAAATTCAAGTAAATTAGAGGAAGCTCTTCCAAATACAGATTCAAATCGTCTTGCCATATCCTTTGTTGCGGCAACGGTATAGGTAAGAGTGAGTATATTTTCAGGTCGTATTCCTTTTACATAGAGCATATATCCGAGACGATTTATAAGGACCGTTGTCTTGCCGCTTCCCGGAACTGCAAGAAGCAGAACGAAGCCCTCAACCGCTCTTACAGCTGCAATCTGCTCATTATTAAGTTTTTGTCCGTATTTATCAATAAATTCCTTGTCTGTCATTATTTCCTTTTCGCTTACCATTTCCTCAGATACCATCGAGCCTATCATCTTCAATATCAGCTAAGCTCGCGCCTGCTTCCTTCGCGCCGGTGTGCAGATGTATTTAATCTTCTCCCCAAATCTCTACAAACTTGTCAAAATGCGGAAGTCTGAGCTTCATATATCCTCTTATTTCGTCGCTGACAAGATGTTTGTTTATCAATCTGCTCCTATAAACCGAATACGAAGCTGCATTCGTCATAAGTTTTTTAATATCTTCAGCTTTACCGTCTTTGGTCTTACATATGCATCTGACAACTTCTTTTTCACCGTTACTCAAAGATTTCCAAACCAGATCATATGAATCTCTAAACATTATCCTTTCAAATTCGGGAATGATATCATTTAGTGTCTCATTCTTCTGTTTACCGAAATAAAGAGACCCAAGTACCTGATATGCATAAGCATATCCTTTGGTTTCCTCTTCGATTTTTTTTGCTTCCACAGCATCTATTTTCAACAGTTTCTGATACATGGCCGTAATATCATATTTGTTTAATCCCTTTATCTCAAGTTCATCTGCTCTCTTGAAAAAAGTAAGGTTTTTTTCTGATGAAAACTCCTCAATATTTTCAGCCAAACCTGTTACCAGCAAATAAATATGCATTCCTTCAAGTATCATCGAACCTATCATCGATAAAAGTCTGATCATTTCTGACGTCTTGGAAATATCATCTACTCCAACCAAAACATTATATTTTTTCTTATTTGCTTCTGCTACCATCTTAGTAAGCATCGCTTCATCAGAATAAAAATGCTCATTATCGGAAACCTTTTTCCCGACACTTACCTCGCCTTTACCTGAAGCCACATAAACATTTCCACTCGCCGAAACCGAAGAACTTACCTCAGTTACCCTACTCTTGGAATCTATAAAGTTCTCCATACTGAGTTTGGATATAAGAGTCTTAACAGCATCTCCTGCAGCAGAAAGAGAATATACCAGCCACTTCTTATCAGCTTTAAGCGCACGTATAACATTCCCGTATTCTACCGATTTGCCGGATCCCCTTATACCGGTTATCTTATAAACATATTTCGAGGACTCCTCGCTTGTAAAACTATTGATGATCTCATCAGCTATACATGTATCAATATAAGCCGCTCCTGCAATTCCCGGTGTTCTGGTAAACGGATCAACTCGCTTTTCCATCTTTCCTCCACTTTTATCCTTGTACTTCGTATTTTATCTTTTGTTATTATTATACTATATTTTTTATCTTTCGTTATTATTTAATATATTTTTTATCTTTCGTTATTATTTATTATATTTTGTTATCTTCACATGCTCTCACTTAAATATCAACTCCATATATCATATAAAATAAAGGGGACAAAAAATTTCTTTTTTGCCCCTAAATCTCAAAATTATTAAAGCAGTTTGATAAGCTTATCAACAACGCCTTTCATGCGCTCATCGGAAATTCCAAAATCCATCTCTTTGTAGCTCCATGCCGCGCGTCCGATTCCGTATTTATCAAAACAGCTGCATATGTCCTTATACCATTTAAGCGCATCCTCCGGAGTTGCCTTATCTATAACTCCGTATTCTCCGCAGTAGAGCTGAACATTTCTTTCCTCCGCGATCTTAACGGCCTCTGCAAGATAATCATCAAAGAACTTCGCACTTATCAGCTCCTGCTTGTCATATGATGACATATCACCTGTTATGTGATCAAGCTCTCTGTCGTTATTCTCAATATATGTGCCATATGTTGAATCATAAGGCATCCTGAAATCGTCATTCATTTTCTCGATCCAGTGCGCACCCTGATGTGTAAAAATAAGTGGCTCGTAGCAATGGAAATTATAAACAATATTCTCATCATAAGGAGCCGCAAGGTCTTTGAGCGCCTCGATACTGTTGTTGTAATATCCGCCTACAAGGATTTTTACCTTCGGTGCGATCTTTCTTATTCTTCTGATGCATTCATAAGAAATATCGTTCCATTTTTCGCAATACTCTTTTTTGGTAACTTCGTTAAGAAGCTCAAAAGCAAGCATATCTGCGTTCTTACCAAATCTCTGCGCAAATTGCTCCCAGAGCTTATAGAATCTGTCCTGATATTTTACATTGTCAAAAAAGCCTGATTCATTCTCACCGTCATCAAAGCTGTAACCAAATGTCTTATGAAGATCAAGAACCACGTTAAGTCCAAGCTTCTTGCAAGTTTCGATGGCTCTTTGTATATATGCGAAACCGTCCTCTATATAGTTTCCGGCTTCATCCTCAACAAGTTCATAGTCAACGGGAATTCTGATGTGATCGAGTCCCCATGACTTTATTACCTTAAAATCATCTTCCGTAATGAAATTATCATATCTTTCCTTAGTGTGATTGCACTGTGAAAGCCATCCCCCAAGGTTAATTCCATGCATATAGCCTTTGAATTTTTTCATTTTGTAACCTCCACCATGTTTTTGTTACCCCAATTTTTGACTCTTGTATATAATACCATAGCTATGTGGTTCTAAGGAATACCGCTCATTACATAACGCCAATTATCTTTTCTGCCAGCATCAGTCCTGCGATTGTGCCGTTTACTTTAATCTTGTTTGACATACACATATCAACTGCTTCCACTTATCCATGTTGTCCCTCCTCACCTTCTACTTTTCTTTCTCCACAAAAGGTATAACTTTAAGCTTATGATACCTGTAGCTATCCAAAGATTCTTCATATTTAGAAGCAATGCTATCATCTTCAAAAGAATAGAAATCATCTTCCGAATAGTTTCCTGTGTAAACCTCCTGTCCATCTTTATAGTAAGTTCTATTACCGTTGTCCCAGTAAACGCCTTCTATGAGTTCCATTTCTCCTTTGGAGTATTTATAGAACATCATATCTCCACTGAATGCACTGTTCGAACCTTCATTTGCTATCACGCCGTCGCCACAGAGAAAATACCGATTTCTACACCAACCTTTAAAGACATGCAGAAGTTTTCCATCCCGAATAGTGAATAAGTCATAAATCTGATCGTCATTATCACAGGACCAAGGCTCACCGTTTTCCAAAGTATCCGGACTATTGGTTCCCAGAATAAGCTCATCAACTCCGTCGCCGTCAATATCGGTTTGCAAATATCCCGCCGTAATACCGCAATTATCTTTTATGTAATAATATAATTCATACGAAAGCCCATGTTTCTCAACGTAATCATAAAGGGAATCCCAAGATTCCTCTGAAAACTCTGGCTTTGTTTTACAAATCTCTGTCTTTAGTCTGCAAATAAGATCATCGTACACGCCATAATCAACATCCGCTGTTTCCTGAGTTTCTTCATCAAGAAGGTCTTTATTATCAAGTTTAGTCCAACTTACTCTCTCCCCGTTCTTGATTTCCTCTGTAAGCCCCGCTTCCTTTTCTTTTGCCGCTATCAATCCATCAAACTCGTCAACAGTGCACAACTTAAGCCCTTTTTGGTCAAAAAACTCTCTGAAACGGCGTGCTGCCTCAAACGCATTCGAACTGCCAATATCTGCAGAAACATCATGTTCACACCACTTAAAGCTCTTAACATAATAATGTGTAAAACAATGTCCGGTCATAATACCACAATATATGTCATCAGCCTTATTTTCCGGAGTATCATTCAGATCGGCCCAATAAATCTTATACCCATCGGCATGAATTGTACCCTTGGGTAAAAATCCATATTTCTTATCCGGATCATCCTTTTTCAGATCATCTTTTTTCGTCTCATCCTTCTTTTCTGTAATATCCAACGTTTCACCGTCATAAACAAAAGGGTAATCCTCTGTGCCTACCATTAATTCAGAAGAAATATACTGATTATTTCCGGAAGCATCAATGTACTCCCTTCTTTTTTCGTGCAAATAATCATCAGTACTTTCGATATACCCATACTCATTAACATCAAAGTGCCCTGCATACTCAGAACTGCATTTAATATTATTTCCGTATACCGTCTTTAAGTGTCCGTCAATTTCCTTAATTACCAAGCACTCTTTAAACCATCTTGTCCCCAGCATATTTACTTCAAGCGCAAGTTCTTCATTGCCGTCTTTTCCGCAATCGACATATGCATATTCAGTCCATTCAAGTGTCACATAAAAATCGTCAACAGCATTACAAGAATCGCGGACAGCCCTAACAACTTCCGATAATGTCAGCTCCTTGCCTTCCGCATTTTTCAAAGAAAAGACTTTTCCTACATCACCGCTGCAATCCATAAGGACTTTTTCTTCGTTTCCAAGAAATCTCTTATATATGTCTGCGTGTTCTTTTTCCTCTGCTGCCTCTATGTCGTTTGCAGCCGTCTCCGCTGAATCCATGGTCTGTTGCGCCTTTTCTCCGGAGCACGCTGTCATGGTCAAAAGACATAACGCCAACGGAATTATTCTGCCTAATCTCATTTTGTCTAATTCTCTTTCTCAATAATAGGTATATAATCAATCTTTTGATACTTGTACTTGGCAAAATCACGAAAATCAAAAGAGTACATTCCCACGACTGAATCATCCACTTCAGATTCCTTTGAGCCGTCGGTGTAATACATGTGTTCCGTCAACTCACTGTCGAGACACGTATAAAGGCCTTCTATCAGTTCCAATTCTCCTTCATGATACTTGTAAAAAGACCATACTGTTTCAGATGCAGAACTTGCACCCTCATTTGCTATCGCACCGTTCTCACACAGATAATAGCGACTTCTTTCCGCGCCGGAAAAAACATGGGTAAGTTTGCCACCTCTGATAGCAAACATATCATAAATAACACAGTCAAACGGAGATGAATAATACTCATTGTCGTCGTTTCTGCAACTTCCAAAAAACAATTCGTCAATTCCATCACCATCTATATCTTTTATGAAATATCCAACCGTAACATCATCGTCAGCAAGTTCCCAACTCAAAACGTATGAAAGCCCCGTCAGCTCCGGTGTTAGTCCGTTATAATTGTCATCTTCTATGTTTTTCTTTAAGCGGCTAATCAATGCATCATATGCCAAATAATCTCCATCTTCCGATATCGATCTGATATTCATAGAAAAAGAACTGCAATCAAACTTGTTCCAATTCAATAAATGCCCGTTCTTGATTTCATCTGTAAGACCGCTTTCCTTCTCTTTTGCCTCCAATATCTTCACGTAGTCCTTACGGCTGTATAACTTAAGTCCAAGTGATTCCGTATACTCAATTATTCCGCGACTGTCTTTGAAGATAGTATGATTAGCCGCATCTTCCGAAGCGTTGAAAACATAAGGTGAGCTCTTTAAATATTTAGGAAAATTAATATGTCCGACCAGATTTCCGCAACAAATATCATCCATTTCATTACTCTTAGTATTGTTTAAGTCCGCGCTGTCAAAAACATATCTGTCAGGATAAATCTCAGTTTTTGCAAAAGAAAAATAATCCTGCTCATTCTCTCTTTCTGCAGACCTTCTGATCAAATTTCCGTACGGAAACCTGTCGCTATCTGTCTTCTCAGTGGCAATATAGTGGTAGTTTCCCATCCCGTCCACATATTCCTTACATACACTCTCACAGTAAGGGCTATCCTTGCTTTCAATATATCCATACTCATTAATGCATATTTTCTTTTCAAAATATTCCAAATTGGAATATACCGTTTTAAGCTTTCCGCCTATTTCCTCAATGATCACATATATTTCCCGCTCAAAATCTCCCCGGACGCCCACTCTCAAAGCTATTTCATCGTTGCCATCTTTCCCACAGTCAAGATATGCATATTCAACTTCCCCGAGGCTTACGGCTGACTCATCCACAGTATAGTAGCAATTAACGATGTTATTGATAACCTCTGACAAAACGAGTTCTTGCCCTGCATACCTCTTAAAAGAAAAGAGCTCTTCCGCGTCGCCGCTGCAATCTATAAGGACTTTTTCTTCGTTTTTAAGCAGCCTGTCATATATGGCTGCGTGTGATTCAGCTTCCGTCGCCTTAACCTGTTTTGTATTTATACCGAAACATTCCGCCACTGTTAAAAGACATAACAATGACGGAAGTATATTTTTTATCCACATATTCTTATTTCTTTCCGAATTTGTTTGACTTGAATACTAGGTTGTCTCCGGACTTAGTGAATGTGATGATTCTTTCAGGCTGCTTATACTTTTCATCCCAGTTTTCATTGTTAGGCTGATATTTGAGTGTATAAGTGTCACCTGACTTAGTTCCTGACACAAATTTACCGTCATATAAAGGCGAATCATCTCCCCACGGATTACAACCTATAAGGATTGAATCATATTTCTCATTATATGTCCAAAAAGGATAATCTTTCGGGTCAATGTTAATATCAAGTCCGGTATGATCTTTGGCATATTTAATGAGCTTATCCATTCTTACCACAGTATCCACAATAAGATCCAACTCTGTAGAACCGTAAAATTCTATCTTTTCTTCATCTGGAAGTTTGTCTTCATCTTCAGTAAGACCCTCAACTCGGTAAGCTATAACCCGATCCCATTTGATTTCTTCAGGGCTACTGTATTCAGGTCCAAGGAAGCCAAAACAATCGCTACAGGTCGCAGTAAACCTCTTTGTAAAATCGCTAAGTTCCTCATCAGATACAGGCTCGCCTTCTACCTCTGTAATTTCATCAGTAGAAGATTCTGCCTCAGCAGTTTCATCAGTTGAAGCTTCCGTTGTTTCCTCAGTAGTTTCATCAGACGCAAATTCATCTGAAGCAGTAACTTCCTCAGATGCCGATTCTTCTTTTTCACCTGAAGTCTCAGTAGTGCCTTCCAATGGAATCGGTGTACATGCGGATATAACAAAAGCAGTTGCGAGTATCAACAATGTAGTTCTTCTTTTCATTTTGCTTTTCTCTCCGTTTTCTTTTGTATTAGGAATCTCTGTGTCTTTTATTATACAGATCAAATGTGTTCAGCCTGTTAAAAAACAGCTCACCTTATAAATATAAGATGAGCTGCGCATTTTTCTCCATATCAGAAAATCTTAATTAAATAAGCGTTTTCTTATTACTTTCCAAGTTTGTTTGACTTGAATACAAGTTTGTCACCGGACTTAGTAAATGTGATGGTTCTTTCAGGCTGCTTACAAGATTCATCAAACATTTCATTACCGGGCTGGAATTTGAGTGTATAGGTGTCACCTGACTTAGTTCCTGACACAAATTTACCTTCAACTAAAGGTGTATCCTGTCCCCACGGGTTTTCACCTATAAGGAATGCATCGTATTTCTCATTGTATGTCCATGAAGGAACATCTTTCGCATCAATGGTAACATCAAGTCCGGTATGATCTTTGATATACTTAGTAAGATCCTTTTTTCTTACCACCGAATCTACTAGCTCGCCTTCTATATCAGTAAAGCCATAAAACTCCTTCTTTTCTTCATCAGTCAGATCTTCTGCTGTAAGTCCCGGAGTATAACAGCCTATAGCCTGATCCCACTTGATTTCTTCAGGGCTGCTGTATTCAGGCCAAAGGAAACCAAAACAATCGCTATTCACATCAATAAACATATTTGTAAATGTGCTAAGTTCCTCATCAGATACAAGCTCGCCTTCTGCCTCTGCTGTTTCATCAGTAGAAGATTCTGCATCTGTTGCTTCCTCAGTAGTTTCCTCAACCAAAGGCTCGTCTTCAACAGTAATTTTCTCAGAAGACGCTTCTTCTTTTCCGCCTAAAGCCTCAGTAATGCCCTCTAAAGACGGTGTACATCCTGTAACAACAAGCGCGGTTGTAAGTATCAACAATGCTCTTTTAATTTTCATAGTTCCTTTCCTCTCTTTCCAAAATCTCTTTTCATAAAACCCTGTTATCCTTTAATCCCCAATATAATTAGGATGAGCGGCATGTCTCTTTCTTATCGTATCATTATTGCCGTATGCAATATTATATACCTTATCGGTATTTGTGTCGAAATTAAAGTATAAAGTGAATGTATCAAACTTATACTTGAAGCCATATCCCTGATAAAAACTATATGTCTCTGCAGGACTACCATAAGCAGCTATAATACTATCTTTTGAATCACCAACTCCGACATTGCGAGATGTCTTTGCGCCCTGCTTATAGATGCAAAGATCGTAAGTTAACTCTTCGCCGTTATTAACAAATGTGTATAAGTTTATGTTATTTGAATCATAAACATATCTTGGTTCATCAGCTGTTGATGTATCTTTCTTTTCACACTGACCGAGGTTAGCCATAAGTGTTGACGCTCCGTCAAGGATAGAAAGTTTCTTGCCGTTATACATGATCTCAGCCTCAGAAACGCTGCTGCTATTCTGAGTTGTAGTTGCTGCAGGTGCAGGAGCTGCGTTATTAGTTGTCTGCGCAGGTGCTGTGTTGTTTGCAGCAGGTGTTGCATTGGCATTTGTGTTTGATGTTGTTGTATTTGTAGCAGTTGTTGCATTTGAGCTTGATGTAGTAGCCTGAGCTTTTCCGGTCGCAACTATATTCTTTGTAGAATCCGCGATATTTGACTTAACAGGGTACATCTTTGACAAAGTATCGTTATTATCATATGAATAGCTTACTACTGTATCGTTCTTGGTATTGAAATAAAAACATAAAGTATATGCATCAAACTTTACTGATATACCATAATCTTTATTCAAGCTAAAAGAACTCTTATTGCATCCGTTATACGCATTGTTTATTTCGGCCAATGTTGAGCCTACACCAACGCCGCGTGCTGTAAGAATACCTTTTTTATAGACTGCGATATCAACAGGAAGTTCATTTCCATCTTTTATACCTGTTATAAAAATAATGCTTCCTCCATCATAGGAATAAAAAGGCTGTTCAGGACAAGATGTGTTTCTGCTCTGATACTGTCCGAGATTAGACATTATAGTATTGGTGCTGTTCAAAACAGAGTGTACTTTTCCGTTATATACAAACTCATGATCTGCAAGCTTAGCAGGAATCGCATTTGCTGCTTCGGTAGTTGCAGTTGTGTTTGAATCTGTAGTTGAAACAGTAGATGCAGATGAACCAGTAGTAGCTGCGTCAGGGGTTGTTGCCGTTGCTACGCCGGTAGTAGTTGTGCCATTTGTGGTTGTCGCAGTTGCTGTACCTGTAGTTGTTAATGTCTCAGATGAATTCAATGTTGTAGCTGCTACTTCGGTTGAAGTTGCTGTTGTTGCTACATCGGAAGAAGCTGCCGTAGCCGCATCTATTGATGATGAAGCCGCTGATGCATCCTCGCTTGATGAAGCTTCTGCCGCCTCAGAAGCAATCATTGCCTCTCTTGCAGCCTCTCTGAGTTCAGCCTCTGTCATTTCCATTTCGCTGCTTCCGGAAGCAGAAGGTGCTCCGTTACATCCGACAATCGAAAGCATCAATGTTGAAGCAATCAAAATTGCTGTTGTTTTTCTTTTTTTCATAGTCTCCTCCAAATATTCTGCCTGTACACATTATCCATTGATATACGGATAGTTCCATGGCTGCCGCCATTCTCTCAATCCTATCCCATACTATATTTTACTCAAAAAAAATGTCATTTAAATTATAAAAGTATGTTTTTTCTGTGTTCTGTTTTTATAGGGCAAATATCATTGCAGCCATAGCTTGCCGCTCTGGCATTGACTCTATGGAGCATTTCTGCTTATAGGGTCATGCTTTACAGCAAATACACTACCTTGGAGCTCTTGTTTATATGACCCTACAGCTCATTTTTTGCCTGTAGGGTCATACCTTTCAGCAAATACATTCCCTTGGAAAGCTTGTTTATATGACCCTACAGCTCATTTTCTGCTTATAGGGTCATGCTTTACAGCAATCACACTACCTTGGAGCTCTTATTTGTATGACCCTACAGCTCATTTTCTGCTTATAGGGTCATACCTTTCAGCAAAACACTGCCTAAACAAGCATAAATAGCATGACCCTACAGAGCATTTTTGCTCCGCAGGGTCATACTCAATAAATTTCATGTTATAAATGCCTAAATATTCACACAAGAATACTCGATGTATCAAGCATACATCACGCATTCTCAGATTTGATACCGTCTGTCTTGATAATGAACTTCACGCTGCTGTCGGTATCATCGGAAGCGCCGCCGAAGGTGCTGTAGTTCTCGCCGGCTTTCTCGATAGCTGAAAGTCTGTCTGAGAAATCAGAAAGGTCGCCGTCAAATGCCTCGTAGATCTTCTTGATTCCTTCTTTGTCAAATTTAATAACTCCGTCAACAAGTTCCTGAACACCGTCATCAAGCTCGCCTGTTCCGTCGTACAATTTGCCTACTCCGTCGTAGAGCTCTCCTGCTCCTTCGTCCAGCTTTCCCGCTCCTTCATCAAGTTTGCAAGCGCCGTCATAAAGCTTGAATGCACCGTCAACTATTGTCGCATTATTGTCCGTTAAAGTATCGGCACCTTCACGAAGCTTGGAAGAACCGTCCTTGAGCTGTCCTATTCCATCATCAAGTTTAACCGTTCCTCCATAGAGCTTTTCTATTCCTGCTGCCAGCTGTGCATTTCCGTTCGCAACTTTATCCGCACCCGCAACAAGAGCATCAAGCTGAGATAATTTCTGAAGCACCGACGGATCAAGTTTTGTAAGAGTATCAAGGTGCGCCTGCTTAATAAATGTAAGGACCGCCTTAGTCTGAGCAAGATAAGCCGAATATGTGGCAATCAAAGTTGTCTGCTGCTTTGCCTGGTTCATAACTTCAGTTTTCGTAGCTGATTTTGTCTGCTCTATTGCCGCATTTACAAGCGCATCAACTTCTTCCTGCGTATAATACTGCGTTCCGTTAAGATTGACCATAAGAGATGTTCCAAGAAGCGCAGGATCTATCGCTCCCGTGCCCAAATCACTCGCACTGAAAGTTGTTGTACTCTCATTGTTTGCAGGTTTCGCCGCATCTATCTGTATATTGCCAGATTGCGCCTTGCTTCCGCTTTCGTTAACACTGTTTCCGGCAACATTGATTCCCGTTTTTCCTCCTGTGCCGTTTCCGTCACCGCCTGTGTTTGTACTTGCGTTGCCGCTGCCTGAAGCTCCTCCGTTATTTTCCGATCCTGCACCGGTTCCGGTATCACCTGCGTTTGCGCTTGCGTTGTTGCTGCCTGCAGTTCCTCCGTTATTTCCGGATTCCGCACCGATTCCGCTATCACCTGCATTTGCGTTACCGTTGCCTGTAGCTCCTCCGTTATTTCCAGATCCTGCGCCGATTCCGTTACCGCCCGCGTTCTCTCCATTATTTCCGCTTCCGCTGTTTTCACCCGGATTTTCGCCGTTTCCTCCTGCATTTCCTCCCGCGCCGGTTCCGTCACCGCCTTCGCTTGCGTTACCACCGCCTGCGTTTTCTCCGTTATTTCCACTTGTGCTGCTTTCACCTGAATTTCCACCGATACTGCCACCATTTTCGTCTCCGCCGTTTTGCACCAGTTCGCCGCCTCCGGCAGTCATCACCATCGCCGCATCATATGTCACCGCTGTAACCGCTCCGGGATTAACCTCTGAAAGTGCCGGCTTTCCTACAGCGATTATTGCATCAAGCGTATTCTTATCAACGCCCAGTGTCTTACAGGCAATAGCTGCCTGCGTGGGATCGCCGCTACCAAGAAGATATGACTGTGTTGCGAGATATGCATTTTTTACCGCAGTAAGCTGTGTTGACGCAGTCATAAGACTTGAAAGCGATGCCGCCATCTGAGCCATCTGCTTTACACCACCGTTGATTGCTTCCGTTCCCTGTGCAAGAGCTTTGGCATTGTTAACAAGATCTGCATCTTCCATTCCCTTTCTAAGCGCAGAAGTTCCGTCTTTTGCCGCCTTAACACCATCTTCCAAAGCCGCCGCGCCGTTTCTAAGCTCATGCGCACCGTCCGTATATTTTACGATTCCGTCATAGAAATCCTTTGTGCCGTCGCTGAGTTTCCCCGTGCCGTCTTTTAATTCCGCCGTTCCGTCCTTAAACTCCTTTGTTCCGTCATAAAGATCCGACACTCCGTCTCTGAGCTCTCCCGTTCCTTTCTTAAGTTCCTTGGAACCGTCAACAAGATCATTCGAACCGTCGTTTAACTTATTCATGTCATCCTTGAGGTCATCGATCTTGTCTGAATTAGAAAGATCTGACATACCAAAGTCTGAAAGCACATCGGAACTTGCCATTGTCATAGTCATACCAAGTTCAAAGTCTGTTGTATCAGCCGTTATCTCGAAACTGTTACTAAGTTTTTTCTCAAGATCCTCATCATCAAGCTCATCCCACTTATCTTCCGATATATCAAGGCTGTCTTTTAATCCCGGAACCGCAACTCCCATAACGATGTAGTTTCCGCCGTCCGAAATGACCTTTCCGTTTGAAATATCAACATTTGAGAACTTGTCACCATCGAGGATCATTCCTGACATCATTACAAAAGGAGTGAATACCTCAACATCTTTTCCATCCACATCTACAGTCTGCTTGTCGGTATTCTCATACTCGAAGCGAATCGTGACCTTTCCGCTCTTTCCCGCAAGTTCTTCGGGCTTAATTTCTTTTCCGTCAAGGCTGTATGTAATCTTCATATTTACGGGAAGTTTTTTGTCCGTAACTCCCTGATAGTAGATATCAGAACCCTTTGCCTCCCATGTCAAAGTTCCGTCGCCGTTATCCTTGAACGTCTCATCGCCTTTGACATTTACAATGTCCTTAAGTTCAGTCTTATCAGCAAGTTCAGCCGTAGCACCTGCGTTTTTGAGCCACTCGCTTACGATAATATCGTTTGCGGCGCCGCTTGCATCTGCACTCACATATACCGTCTCAACTTTTCCGGCATCGTCAGAAGATCCGATGCTCTTTGTAAGACTGTCAGAAAGTTTGTCTTCCTCGGCAGTAGTTGATACTCCTGCATTCGCCGCATCTGAAACGCTATCTTTTTTTGCACCACAGGCAACCGTCATGATTGCAAGCATCGTTGCCAGGGCAAGTGATAATGATTTGATTAGTTTTTTTCTGATCATAATTCTGTCCTCACGCTATTTTATTAACACAATCTGTAATTTTATCTTGTGACTTTGCACCCGGATTCACGCCAAGTGTAGTCTTTATTATTATCTTGTCGAATATCATATACATCGCGGGAAGCACCAGCAAAACAGTGAACATGCTGATAATTGCGCCCCTCGACATAAGATTGCACAAAGAGCCGATCATATCGATACTTGAGATAAGTCCCACTCCGAATGTTGCCGCAAAGAAGCTGAGCGCGCTGACAATTACCGATTTCATACAGGTAGTCAGCGTAATAAGAGTCGCTTCTTTTTTATCATGTCCCGCGTTTCTTTCCGACAGGTACCTCGTAGTCATCAGGATCGCATAGTCAACAGTAGCTCCAAGCTGGATGGTTCCTATGACAACTGATGATATGAAAGGTATGACCGTTCCCGTATAATAAGGAATTCCCATGTTTACAAAAATCGCAAATTCAATTACCGCAACCAATATAAACGGAAGTGACAAAGACTTAAGTACCAGTGCGATTATCAGGAACACAAATCCGATAGAAACCGCGTTTACAACCTTAAAGTCATGATCCGTTATATCTATAAGATCCTTGGTACAAGGCGATTCTCCGACAACCATCGCCTTCTTGTCATATCCTTTTACTATGCGCTGAACCTCATCAATCTGAGCGTTTATCTCGTTTGAAGCCACTCTGTAATCGGTGGTCAAAAGAACTACTTTCCAATCATCGCTTTCGAGCGCATCGAAATATTCCTCAGGAATAAACTCTTTCGGAAATGCAGGTCCCATGATAGCGTCGATTCCGAGCACTGAGATGATACCGTCGGTATTCTTGAGCTCTTTTATCATCTTATTCATGGAAACACTGTCGAGGTTCTTATCAACAAGGATCATATACGCGGAGTTCATGTCGAACTTCTCATCAATCTCTTTTGACCCCTGTATACTTCCAAGCTTGTCGGGAAGCGTATCCGTCAGGTTGTAGTAAACCTTAGTGCGGTTGTTTCCGTAAACCGCAGGGAATATGAGTGCCAGGAAGATGATGAAGAATACAAGGTAATGCTTTGCCACCATCTTCGGTATTCTTACGAATTCGGGCAAAAGAGGTTTATGCTTTGTCTTTTCAATCGCCTTATCAAAGATAAGTATCATGCTCGGCAAAATGGTAACGCATCCGACAACGCCGAATATTACACCCTTGGCCATTACTATTCCGAGATCCGTTCCAAGTGTGAACGTCATAAAGCAGAGCGCCAAAAAGCCTGCGATCGATGTAATTGAACTTCCGACAACAGACTTAAATGTTGCGGCTATGGCATTTGCCATCGCGTCGTTTCTGTTGTCATTCTTTTCAAGTTCTTCCTGATAGCTGTGCCACAGGAATATCGAATAATCCATGGTGACTCCGAGCTGAAGTACCGCGCTCAGCGCCTGAGTGATAAAAGAAATCTCTCCGTTAAACACATTGGTTCCCATGTTGTAGACTATCGCCATTCCTATGCTCAGAAGGAAAAACACAGGAATAAGATAGGAATCCATTGTGATTGAGAGAACTATCACAGCAAGTACAACCGCCATTACAACGTATATAGGTGTCTCCGAAATTGTAATGCTCTTAAGGTCGGCCACTATAGCGCTCATTCCGCTCATAAAGCACTGCTCATTCGAAATTTTCCTGATATTTTCTACTGCTTCCAATGTTGTGTCGGCGGATGTTCCGTCATCAAATACAATGAACATCATCGTCGCATCTCCGCTGTTAAACGCATCATATACATCGCTCGGAAGCATCGACATGGGTATCGACAGATCCATCAGAGAATCGTACCAGAGCACGTTCTCAACATGATCCACCTGCTCTATCTTTGCTTTCAGAGCCGCAACATCTTTTTCCTCCATACCTTCAGTCACATACAGGACAAAAGAGCCGGTTCCGAACTGATCTAGCAGGATATCCTGCCCCTTCATAGTCTCGATGTCCTTTGGAAGGTACGACAAAATATCGTAGTTTACTCTCGTATTTATATATCCGATCGCAGCCGGGATAAGGAGCCCGATTGCAACCAAGAGTATCAGATATCTTAATTTGACAATTATTCGAGAAATCTTTTTCATACTATTACTCCATTGAAATTATTGACTATCGGTCATTTATGGTATAACACTTTTATGACCATTAGTCAACATTTTAAAAGAGAAGATTTCCCAAACTTTATTATCTTTTGCTTACTCCTCTCGTCTTCCCCCATTCAACGCAAAAATCCCCTTTCAATAACCGATTAAAATGCCTGATTATCAAAAGAGGGATTATCTGATTTTACACGTTGTTAGTTATTGCTAACAACGCTATTCTAGTACATTCATTTTTCCATGTCAATGAATCCACTATTTTTGTCTTAATAACTTTCCTAAATTTATGTTATATTTAATTTGAAAAGAGAAAGGTGAAAAAATGGGAAAAGCAGACCAAAACAAAAAAGCAAAACTGGAGAGATTACTAAACACTTCCTTTGAGCTTTTTACTTCAAAGGGACTTAACAAGACTTCCATATCGGACATTGTAGAAAGAGCAGGGGTTGCAAAAGGAACTTTCTACTTATACTTTAAGGATAAATATGACATCCGCAACAGGCTTATCGCTCACAAGTCAAGCCAGCTGTTCATGCAGGCTCACGAAGCGCTCAGCCATGAGAATCTGACAGAATTTGATGACAGACTGATATTTATAATGAACTATGCGCTGGACGCTCTTGCCGCAAACAAAGGCCTTCTTTCTTTTATCTACAAAGACCTCAGCTGGGCAGTTTTCAAAAAAGCTCTAAACACAAACGTAAGCAATTCAGACGATGAATTTGGAACCATCTACAACAAGATGCTTGAAGAATCGGGTCACAAGTTCAAAGATCCTGAAGTAATGCTCTTCCTCATCATAGAGCTTGTAGGCTCAACCGGCTACAGCGCCATCATGTACAACGATCCTGTTTCGCTGGAAGAGCTTAAGCCGCACCTTGAGCAGACTGTACGAGATATAATAAAGAATAATATTGTGGAATAAAAGGAAATGATTATTTGACGATAATGAACCGTGATGGTAATATATGAATTGAAAAAGGTGCTACCGATAGACGGTTAGCCCTGAAATATAAAATGGTTAAGAAATAACCGCTCTATGTTTGCGAGGCAGAGGGCGGTTATTTTTGTGTCTTGGAATCATGCTTTCCATTTTTAAACTTCAACACCTCTTGCAATCACCATCTTCACATCAAGTGTCTCCTTATCAAGAAGCACCAGATCTGCGTACTTGCCAGGAGTGATAGAGCCTGTAACATCATAGCAGCCTGCTGCCTTGGCGGGAGTTACGGTTGCCGAATATACGGCATCTTCGAGAGAAATCGCTGCCTGCTTAACTGCATATTTAAGGCATCCCATGAGATTCGTCACAGAACCTGCAATTGCGCCGTCGCTAAGGCGCGCTTCATTTCCTCTTACAGATACAGGCTGTCTTCCGAGTTCGTACTCTCCATTGCCAAGACCAGTTGCCATCATAGAGTCGCTTATAAGCGCTATCCGCTCTCGTCCAAAAAGTTTGAACGCAGTCCTTATCATTGGTGCCGCAACATGAACGCCATCACAGATTAGCTCAGCGATTACTTTGTCTTTCTCCGCAGCAGCCGCGATCGGGCCGGGATTCCTGTGACCTAACGGTGCCATTGCATTAAACAGATGTGTAAGATGGCAGGCTCCACTTTCAAAAGCTTGTTTTGCGGTATCGTAGTCACAATCGGTATGCGCAAGCGAAACCGTACATTTCTTAGAAACTTCTTTTATAAAATCCATTGAAGGAGTATCTTCTTCGGGTGCAATATCACAGAATCTGATGCACTCTTCCGATGCCTCATAGAGCCTGTTAAACATATCTATATCGGGCTTTCTGAGATACTTCGTATTCTGCGCGCCACACTTTTGGGCTGATACGAACGGGCCTTCCATGTTTATTCCATGAAAATAAGAGAGCCCCACTTTCGTAGCCTCTCTTTCATACTCTCCATCGTATCGACTGCCGTCATCTCTTCCCTGTTCTCTCCTATACTCAGCAGCAGCCTTCATTATCTTCATAAGTTCTTCTTCCGAAAGCGTCATTGTCGCAGGCACAACCGTAGTTATGCCATTCTTTGCCTCATATGCAAGAATCTTCCCAATCGACTCTGTCATCCCATCACAGAAGTCAACGCCATCACAGCCGTGCAGATGGATATCCACAAGTCCCGGAATCGCATAGCAGGAGCTCGCATCAATTATCTTGGCATTCTGACAGCCGCCGTTTTGGCAACTGTCAGAAAAGTATTCTCCATCCACAAATATATCTTTTTTAATAAATCTACCGTCTTCCGTAAATGCAGATGCATTCTTAATAATCATCTGTACCACTCCAATCCTTCACACCACGGCAACAAACCTCTTAAATTCGCTCTCCGCATCTTCCACATATTCCAGCATTCCGCCATGAAGTTCCATGATCTTTTTAGCCACCGAAAGCCCCAAGCCACTTCCGCCGTTTTTACCTTTTATATATGGCTCAAAAATATGCGCCTTGAGTTCTTCATCCAAAAACGGGCCGTTATCGGCAACAACAACCTCAACTCCACCGCCCGTTTCTGTCATAGTGACCTTTATGGTTGTATTCTCAGGATTATGTCTGACAGCATTGTTTATAAGGTTGGAAAAAACTCGGCGCATCTGCGAGTGATCATATTTACAGATCACGGTGTCAGGTATCTCCAAATTAAGGACAAGTTTTTTCTCTTCGAATTTATAAAACATATCCGCAAGAATTCCTCTAAGAAGCGCCGCAATATTGCCCTCTTCGGGAATAATCTTATAACTTGCACTTCCAAATTTGGAGTACTCCAGCATATCCTCAAGCTGCACATTCGCAGCTTCTATCTGCTGTTCTATTACAGTCAGGCAGCGTTTTAGCTCCTCGTCAGATATATCTTCTTTCTTAAGTAATTTGGCATATCCCATTACCATCGTCATTGGAGTCTTGAGATCATGAGCTATTCCTGCGTAGAGCTGTCTGTTATGCTCATCATTTTTTTCCCTGAGCGTCTGAGCTTCTTTTAACCCCACTACCATGTTGTTGAAAGCTTCTTCTATCTCGCCGAACTCAAAGCTATCCTTTGCTTCAAGTCTGACATCAAGATCACCGCTGCTTACCTTATTCATACTGTCTGCGATTCTTCGTGCAGGATCTGAAATATATTTCTTTGCGATATGAGAAATCACGCCAAATATAATCAGGATGAAAATCACACTTGCAACATTAACCTGTGTCTTAAGTCCATCTCCAAGCCCTTCTTTGCCGGACCATCCCGCAATAACCCCCTTTATAAAATCTCTTATCCTGTTAAAAAGAAGCATCAACAGAATAACAATCGCGATCAAAAATCTAAGAAATGCCTGAAGTTTCCTGCTATATTCTTTTTTCATTTTTCTTCCATCCTATATCCCAGCCCTCTGATAGTGTGGATATACTCCGCGCCGTCATCCGATATCTTGCTTCTAAGCTTACTTATCGCGACCATGATGCTGTTGTCATCGGGGAATTTATCGCTTTCCCATGCCTCCTCGTATATTCGGTCTTTGGTAAGCACATGTCCGATATTGCTCATGAAGCATTCAACCATGCGATATTCCAGCGCTGTCAGTTCTATAGCTTCACCATTTTTATAAAGTCTCTTAAGATCAACATCCAATCTAAGGCTTCCGCATACAAGTTCCACAGCCTTGCCTTGCCCATCATATCCGTAGCATCTTCGAAGTGTGGACAATACTCTTGCCGCAACTTCCATCGGGTCAAAAGGTTTAACTATATAATCATCCGCTCCGATATTAAGCCCCTTTATCCTGTCAAGAACATCGCCCTTGGCAGTAAGGAAAAGAACAGGTACATGGCTCTTTAGTCTTATCTTTTCAACAAGCTCATAGCCATCCATAACAGGCATCATCACATCGGTTATTATCAGATCAAAGCTCCTTCTGTCAAACATCTCATAGGCGCTGTTTCCGTCATATGCTTCGCTCACTTCCATGCCATGCATCTCAAGACACACCTTGAGAAGTCCCGCTATCTGAGGCTCATCGTCAACTACAAGTACTTTGTATTTTTCTTTTTCCAATTTTCATTCTTCCTTTTATCAGTATTATCGTAACCAGCAGAACTGCCGTAAGAAGCACAGGCAACGTATATATAATATATCCGTTCAGATTATAGCTTAGCTGCACGCCATGCCTTTCAAAAGCATTCATGATACTCGCAGATGCGTTATGCATCATATGCGCACATATACTATACATAATATTACCACTATGCTCATATATCAGTGCATATAATATTCCGCTGAAAAAGACTGAAAGAAATCCCTGAAGGTGGTAACCATGAAGTTCGGCAAATATCAACGACGTTAAGATTACTGCAATAGGGATATTTATTTTTTCTCTGACATAACCGTATAAGCCCTTCCTAAAAAAATATTCCTCCGCCACCGGTGCTATCAGGATTGCAACTATATGATCAAATGCTGTTTCATCAAGTGCTACATCTTCTGTTACAGGAAAAATCCCGTTAAGTAAAAAACCGACAAAAGAGTTAAAAAGTATCATACCAATACAAACAGAAAAAACTGCTACCACGATCATCTTGATAAAGCTTCTGTCTTTCCTTAACTCCAAATCCTTGGATATTCCCTTTACATGCGAAAACCAAACAACAAACAAAACTGTTACAACTGTCCCAAAAGAGCCGCTGTAATGATCAAGCTGTTCCTCAGTCAGCAGGAGCCTCCCTTCCGCAAAAACCTGAAATCCCAGTATTCCAATAAAAAACACCAAAAAATACAAAAAAATCACTCCAACTACCGAAAGCACTCTTTTCACCATTAGTTTCATCTCCTTTGTTTTGATAAAACCATGATAAATAAAATACATTTCCGTAGATTGAAGTGAATCTTAACGTAGCCTTAATTTGATCAATTTTTACAAGGCGCACTCATTCCGAGACAAGCCTTGCCACTCACACCTGCCCAATCTTCTTCATCAGCGCACAGTACTTCTTATCATATCCGTACCTGTCGCCGTAAAGCAGCGCCTTCATAAGAGTCGAATGCGCCTCCTTATCTTTTTTGCAGACCGCGGAAGCACTGTAATAATTCTTAAGATACTCGTGAATCTCCTTATTGTCGCGGTCAACGTTTACGATATACAAGCCAAGTAGCGTTTCAAAGCCCATAAAGCGCTTATCCTCCGTAAAGCCGCCTTTTTTCATAATTCCCAGATCATCACTGCTTCCGATCATGGCGTTTGAACTAAGAACCGCTTCGTACGCAAGAATATTTTCAAAAGAACCGTCATCCTCGTACCACCTCGGAACGGGAACTTTCTTGTTCGCATTTCTTATGAGATTGATGTAATGACACTGCTCCCTGATATAAAGACTGTTGTACTTCTCAGAGTTTGAATACTTCGTATTCGGGAACGTGCTGTAGTATTTAAGCACGCTGTCAGTTTCCGCATGGCCATCCCATATCTTCATCAGGTCAGAAGTCCTTCCCATCTGGAATGAATCGGGGATTGCGCCGACAAGCTTACCGTCCGTATTCCTGCCGTCATACATTCGCTCGTTTATAAAAAGAACTCTCTCATCAAAGATCTTGTACTCAGGATTATACGAATCCATGATCTTCTTCCAGTAATTATAAAAATCAAGAAGCGTCGAGTTCTTGAAAACATGGCAGGATTCCATCTTTACACAGTACTTTGTCTTGACCATCTTAAGCGCCGTACTGTTGAGGCTCTGAACCATATTTATATCGTTTATTTCATCATCGTCCGAATCGCCCAGATGAATGCTGACTCTCGGAGACTTTTTCTTTTCCACAAAACAGATCTTATCGCACAGCTTCTTGATATGCGAAGGAACCGTCTCATCATCCCAGGTTCCGAGAATGATCGAAGCTCCGGGGAAAAATCTCTTAATGGAATACAGACATGCGATTGTGTTAAGCTCACCTGAAACTTCGATTCCGCCCGTAACCAAAAATGTCAGCTCTTCTGCCCTGACATCGTCCAAAACATCCGCAAACTCTTCCGTCACCGTATTCTTATAATTTCTTACAACACTGCTCCACTTAAGGATATTGAAATAATCAGGATTTACCTTATATTTCAATTTGTAATTCATTCCAAGATACGCAAGCTCTCTTTTTACCACAACATTATCAAGCGTCCTGTATTTTCTGCAGAGTTTAAGCCAGTCGCCGTAACTTGCATTATATTTGTAGGCCGCCGAATTGTTGATGTAGAGCGCTTTTGGAAGCACAACCTTGCTTATCGGAAACTCGACGCAAACGAAATTATTAGCAAGAAACTTCTCATACTCCCTTCGAAGCTGCGAAGAATCATCCGTCACATTCATAAGTCCGACGAAATCAGAAAAAATCGGTGTAAAACTGTTCACATAGAAGTTATACGCGATATACTGCTCCGGCGTCAGATTGCATCTGTATTCGCTCTTGTAATCTCTTTTCCCCACATCCTTATAAAGATCTGCCGAAAAAAGCTTTAGCAGGTCGTTCCTAAGTCCCATATACCACCAGTCGGAAATGCCAAAGTTAAGCACTCCGCTCTTGGAAGTCGAAAGCGCCTCGACCATTATCCTTCTTGAGACAACCGACTCCGTGGTAACGTACCTCGAAACCCTGTTATATATATCAAGAAAATCAGAACCCGTAAGGATCATATCGCTTCGCATCTTAATGCAATACTTTCTCGTGCATGCCTCAATTCCCGCGCGGCTCGAAACAATTTCCCTGTTTACGTTGTTCCTCTGCTCATGCGGATATTTCCTGATAAAGCCACATGTACCGGGGTCCTTACTCATTACTACGATATCCGCATCAATGCCATTTGCGCTCTCGCCCTCGAAGATTGACAGAATAACCTGTGCATGCGGAAGGTGCTTTCTTATGCTCTTAACCGTCTCACCGGTCGTATCTCTCACCATTCCCTGAACGACAACGCCTATATCCCTGCTGTCTATGATCTCGTTGTAATAGTCGACAGCGTACATCTTATCGAATTTTCTTTTTCCAATCCTGTTAAGAAAGCCCTTAAGCCTGTTGTATGCAGGGTGTAAAAAAGATTTAAAGCCCTTCGGCATAACTTTTTTAATTCCGTTAAAGAGCAGATTCTTAAAAAAATATCCCGGCAGAAAATAAAGATTTTTTACAAAAATAAGCAATAAGTACTTGATGTACTCCTTTGCATCGTTGCAACAATAGAAAGCATAGAGCTTCTCCCAGTCCTCGTGGGTATAGCAGTTCTGCGGCACAGCCTCTTTCCTGTAGATGCTGTTAGAAAGCGTCTTAAGTCCGATATCGTCGTTACTTAGGATTATAAGGTTTGCCGCAAAAGTCGCTTCGCTCCTGTCTATATCTTCCCTAGTGTATTTCTCGAGGTCATCGGGCGCTTTGAAACTTATGCCTTTATTTACAAGATTCATCCACAGATACGACTCCGCATCGTACCTGAATGTTGATATGGAATTATTCGGATAATACTTCCACATCATGTATTCTTCGTCTTCTTTGGAAAATAACGGAACATCAAAAAGCCTCACCAGATCTTTCGTATATCCAAAAAAGAAAATATCCGAAGGATGGTAAGCTCTTTTCATATCTGAAAAAATGTACCGCGGATTTCTCGAATAGAGCTCGCAGCATATCACCTTGTGCTCAAAAATCTTGTATTCGGTACATTCTCTGTTATATATATTAAAATAATCTTTGAATCCATCGTCGCACAGATAGAAGTCTGTTCGTAACTTCAGCGCATAGACAGTCTTTGCTTTCAAAAGACCGTGATAAGTCGACACAATCTGTCTGTTGATGTTGTTCTTAGGCGAAAACGGCACATTGAACTCATCAAATCCGCCCGGATCTTCGCTAAAAACAACTTCATCATATTCAAGACCTTCTACATCGGTTCCTTCCCATGTAGATAATATAATAAATGCTCCCGGGAGCGCACGCCTTATGCTCTGCAGGCATATCGGCGTTTTTTCCCCATCTACGTCTCCCTGTACAATAACTGTAATCTCTTTATTATCAACTAATCCCATGTCCCCTACCAATCATTGGTTAACTCAAAAGAAATCTGTACACAGATCAAGCTGCATGCAGGCACTCATGCCTTCATTCCCCCCGAATCCATGCATATCTGCCCCAACGTTGCAGAAACTGATCCTCTTTCCGTCATTTATCATTTCGTTATATACAGGAGCAACGCCAAATTCATTGTTCTCTCTCACATCATTGACTATCATCCTGTATGCATATTTCACAAAGTCAGAACCCTTCTTAAAATTAAAGATTCCAACGATTGCTTCGTTTGACATATCCTCTTTTTCCCTGACGAGTGTCACTTGTCCGTTTTCATCATATTTGACATAGCTCCACTTGGGCTGATTAGCCGGCGTTGTCATGATAAGTCCGTCATAATCTCTCATTTCATCGAGATATGCATCTATATTCGTATCAATAACCTGCGCACAGCCTGCAATCATAAGTTCATCATCATTATCTATAAATTCCTCCGCAAGGAGCACCGTGCAGGCATCTCCTTCGGTAGTTGCATCGGTAGATATAATCTCGCAGTCGGGTGTTATTTCTCTTAGAATCCTGTCAAGCTCGAATCGTTCGATGTGATCTTCCTGGCAAACATAAATAAATCTATGCTCACACTTAGGTCTGATATTCTGAGTCACATATTCGATCATCGGATGACCGAATATATCGGTAAGTGGCTTGGGAGTTTCGTAAAAAGACTCCGCATATCTGTTACTGCCACCGACCATGGGTATTACAATATTAAGCATTGGTTCTTCCTTTGTAAGTTAAAATCGTTAGTTTCACATCTCCGTTGCTGCGTCACGATATATCTTTTTCATGCGTCTGCTGCTGTCTTCCCATGAACTTTCGGGAATCTCAGCTTCGATCGGATCGTCAACAAGTCTGCAAATCCCCTCATAGATGTCCTCTTCATCATAAGGGTCAAAATAAATTGCTCTGTTGCCGAGTTCTTCATGCGCATGAGGCATATCAGCCACAGCTATCGGTCTTCCGCAATTAAGCGCCTCAATAGGCGATACCCCCGCACCTTCTACAAATGCCGGACAAATATAACCTTCCGACTCGTTTATAAGAGCCGCAAGATCAAGTCTGTTCTTGCATCCTGCGAAAATAATCTCGTCTTCATACTCCTCAAATTCTTCGTACAGATCGTCATAAAGATCATTCTTTCCTACGATCACAAGGCGGATATTTGTATCCCACCTGTCTTTATACATAATGTAAGCGTCTATGAGTCTTAAGATGTTTTTTTCTGACCGGGTATCACCGACACACAACAAAAACGGTGAATATCCAATGTCATACTTTCCCCTTACATCAAGCTCATCGAGTTCATCGTCGTCCATAATCCTGAACTCGGATGAAACCGCATTGCCTACAACTTCAATCTTTTTCTGCGAAACATCATATGTGTTTGCAATGTCCCGTCTGCTGATATTCGATACGGTTACCACTTTATCCGCATGCTTTGCGCAAAACGGGATCATAAGCTTGTTCTTCAGATACTCAACCTTATTAACATTGTTCTTATTCTTTTCATGTTCAAAAGAAATGTCATTTATGGTACACACCACAGGACACGGACTGTTAAAAGGCACGTAGTGCAGAGTGTGAAGAACATCCAGATCGTATTTATAACAAAAACTTGTTAATTCAAAAAAATTTCTTGTAAAAGCGTTATTGCTTCTAAAAGGTACAACTTTAAACTTCTTCATGTACCTTGATATATCGGCATCTTTTTCGACAAAAAGATAATACACGTCCCCCTTGTCAGGCTTGAGAGCATCCAATATTCCCCTATAAAAGCTCTCATCCTCGCTCGCGCATCCGAGCATATGTGCATCTATTCCAACTTTCATCTATATATCACCTTTTCAGATTGTTTTATATTTATCATCTTTCATCACGAAAAATGTTAAGTAAAATTATGACTTGGCAAGATCCGCACCGTAAGCTGTACATGTGGTATTGAGCTTATACAATTAGTTAGTTCTCAAATGTTTTTGCTTTCACAGGCTTCATTGTTTTAATAACCATAAGGTTAATGGATCGTCCAAATAATTTCTTACGGTGCGAAACACTTCTGCTTGCCCAGTCGTGTCCGTCGAGGTATAAAAAACTCGTTCCCCCCAAGTTTTTTCACTCTATATTTGAAATACCACATTACAAGTGCAAAAAATTTTTCTCTCTTTCCTTCTGTGAAGCACTCTGATACTCTTTCTTTTATAAGCTGTTAATCTTAATGTTTGTGTAACTTTTTACAAAATTCGTACACCTGTGAGCAAATATATGCAATTATTCAGTTTTACTGGATTGTTGGCTTTTTCTATAATTAAATTATATACAATTTGCTTCACATTTGCAACATTTGTTTTAACGTTTACGAACATTTCTTTGAGATTTTTTCCAAAAAAATTCCGAGGCAGCACATGCTTCCCCGGAATTATATAAAAAACTAATTGTTAACGAACCTCTTTGAATTCAGAACCACCCTTGCTATTTCCGCCTGAAACCTTGATAGTACCGATCTTATTTGCACGGATACCGTCATTGAAGCAATCAGGGTTAGCAAAGCGAATACCTGTCTTTGCGGAAGCCTCTTGTGTATTTCTGTTATTTCTGATCCTAATGTAAACATCCCAATTTCCGGAAGCGATGTCTGAAGGAACAGAGAATGTCCACTTATAGTTCTTGGTAGCAAGAGATGTAAGGTCGTTTGCGTTAAATGAATCAACGCTTGCCACATATGTCTTGTCACCGTTCTTAAGGATTACTTCCGTATACTTCTTTGTAAGGAAGTTACCAAAGCCAAGGTTCTTCATTGAACCGCTCATTGTAAATGTGCCGTCCTTGCTTACCTCTGAAGAAAGCTTTGACTCTTTTACAAGAATTCTGTATCCCATGTGATCACGCATGAATTTTCTGTATGAATGATCGATGTATGGTGCAACATCTGATGCGTCAAGTCCCTTAACAAGATCCGACTTGGATACATCAACATGGTTAAGTTCACTTATAAGCACCTCATCCTCACTGTTGATATTGTGGAGGTATGAAAGGTGTGTTCTGTAAAGCTCTGACATAAACTTGGAACCGTCATAGATAGGTGAGCCATGTGACTTTAATGTATCGCGGTCAACATATGCGCACTCACCGCCGTAAGGAACCTCTGTGAGCTTTTCAAGCATATCTATGCCCTTATCACGAGTGATATAAGGCCATTCGTTCTCTTCACCGAATGTTCCGTAATCGGTAGATGTTCCGAGATATCCGTCGTTATACATTCCAAGCCTTTGATTGAGCTTAAGGCTTCCGTTTGCAACTGCTGCGTTAAAGCCTGCTGCGTCATTTGCATATCCGTAATATCCCATAAGATGCTTGGGCGCTCTTACAAGTACCTTGATACTGGGATCAAGCTTATTGAGCCATCTGTCTATGATCGCATTTGAGAACTGAGGATCATAGTTGTTACATTTATCAATATCATACATTGATGAATGCATCTCACCCCAAGGTCCGAACATTCCGCACTCAACAGCAAGAACAACATCTTTGTTCCTGTTGATGACTTCGCTGAGCTGCTTAATGTGCTGACGGATAAGCTCTGTGTTGTGGTACACCGTTGAGTCACCGTCTTTTGTCAAACCGGGCTCATTTCCTACCGTCTTGTCACTTGCATAAGAGAATCTAAGTACAAGTGATGTTCCGTTCTTTCTTGCATTTGAAAGTGTATTCTCAAATGCTTTAAGGAAATTCGGATGCTCAGTCAGATTCTTGTTTCCGCCGCATCCGTTTGAACTGTTATATCCATCCTTTGAGAAACTGTTTCCACTTGAAAAGTATCTGAGATCATACATGATACTGTACATTCCACCCTTAGGATTAAGTACAGGACATGAAGAACTGTCAACCTTAACCCATGTATATGGGCATCTGCCTCTTTCGATGTTATCGGCAAGTTCTACCCCCGTATCCTCGAGGCGGATTGTTGATCCAAGTGATTCAGCTTTAACGTCTAACGATCCTGCACCGATAGTACCGATTACCATACCGAATGTCAGAATCAAACTCATTAGTCTAGTCTTATTCTTAATCATAATCATCCCCTTTTTTGTTCTTTTCGCACAGTCATTCATCTAAAGAACCACAATTAATGTCTGTGTAACTTTCTTAATAAACCATGTTTATCTAAACAACCATGTGTGTTTTCCCAACATAACATATGTTTTAATGCTTCATACCAATGAATTATATAAGACTGCGCTCCCAAATGCAACAATCACTTTAACAAATATTTTCATATTTTTTTGTGTATTATTAATGTTTGCTTTTCGCGCAGTTATCGCATTTTATTCACACCTGTATCGTTTAAGGAAAAAAAATTTATATTGTTTTTACTCAAATATGGTGCATTTTTTTGTCGTATCTGTTATGATGTACATATAATGTTACACATTTGTTACGTTTATACTTCGATATAATTAAGAGAAAACGCCATAAAAGGAGGGGTTGCAATGAAATCAGTATGTGAAGTATATAATAATAATTTTGGAATCCGTCTTTCAAAATTAAGAATGCAAAAGGGAGTTTCGGCTCGAGACATGAGCCTTTCTATAGGACAGAACGCCGGTTACATCAATTGTATAGAAAATGGCAGATCGCTTCCTTCAATGAAAAATTTCTTCTTGATCTGCGATTATCTTGGTATCACACCAAATGATTATTTTAATTACCAAACTTCTTTTCCCAAAAAGTTAAGCAGTGCGGTAGATAACCTGTGTCATCTGGATGACGACAAACTATCTCACATCTCGTCAGTCATTGAATATATGGTAGCTAATTAAGTCACTCCAAAACTAACGCATTTTGGAGGATTATGGGGATTAAAAAGGTCTGCGAACATCTCGCAGGCCTTTTTGAATGCACTCACTTCCCCGCCCCCTGTTGGGTGTGGGGAGGTTGGGCGCTTGGTGCATCAGCATTTCCAGATGTCTCTGTTATACTCTTCTATCGTTCTGTCAGATGAGAAGAATCCCGCTTTTGCAATATTTACAAGCATCATCTGTCTCCATCTGTCTCTGTCTTCATATGCCTCAAAAATCTCGTCCTTCTTCTTGATATAGCTTTCAAGGTCGAGAAGAGTCATGAACCAGTCTTTATTTAAGAGCTCATTGTAGAGCCTCTCAAGGTTCTCTTTATGCCCTACTTTCAAACATTTCCTGCTGACAATAAAATCAACCGTCTCTTTTATCACGGGACTTTTCTTGTAATAATCCTTTGATACATAATCGGCTTTCTTGTAATGTTTGATAACTTCGTCAGCGCTCGCGCCAAAAATAAATATGTTATCATCTCCGACAAGCTCGTGAATCTCGACATTTGCTCCGTCATCCGTTCCCAGTGTCACGGCTCCGTTTAGCATAAACTTCATATTACCGGTTCCCGAAGCTTCTTTTGAAGCAAGCGATATCTGCTCAGAAACGTCACAGGCGGGAATAAGCTTCTCGGCATATGATACGTTGTAGTTCTGAGCCATAACGACTTTCATGTACTTATTTACATCTTTGTCGTTATTTATTATTTCCTGAAGCACAAGAATGAGATGAATAATATCTTTTGCAATAACATAAGCGGGAGCTGCCTTTGCACCGAATATAAATGTGATCGGTCTCTTAGGCTTTTTTCCGCCCTTTATCTCAAGATACTTGTGAATTATATAAAGAGCATTCATCTGCTGCCTCTTGTACTCATGCAGCCTCTTTACCTGAATGTCAAAGATTGATTCGGGATCTATCTCGATGTTTTCATGCTCTTTTATAAATGCCGCAAGTTCTTTTTTCTTTAGCATCTTTATCTCATCAAGCTTTTCGAGAGTTATCTGATCATCCTTGTATTCAAGGAGTTTCTCAAGCTTTGTGGCATCTTTTTTAAAGCCGTCTCCGACAACGTCAGAGATAAAATCTGTCAGAGGGCTGTTGCATGAAAAGAGCCATCTTCTGAAAGTTATTCCGTTTGTCTTGTTATTAAATTTATCGGGATAAATCTTATAAAAGTCTTTTAGTTCGCTGTTTTTAAGTATCTCGGTATGTATTGCCGCAACGCCGTTTACCGAGAATCCATAGTGGATATCGATAAATGCCATATGGACTTTCTTTTCTTTATCAATGATCTGAACTTTAGAACTCTTGTACTTAGCCCTTATCCTCTTATCCAGTTCTTTGATATAAGGAACAAGCTGCGGAACTACCTTTTCAAGATACTCAAGAGGCCATGTTTCAAGCGCTTCCGCAAGAATGGTATGATTTGTATATGCACAGGTCTTGCTCACCACGCTTATCGCCTCATCAATATTAAACGCCTTCTCCTCAACAAGTATCCTGATAAGCTCAGGAATTATCATTGTTGGATGCGTATCGTTGATCTGAATCACAGCATGGTTATGAAGCTCGTGCAGATCGTACTGACGCTCCTTCTGTTCTCTGAGAATCAGATGTGCAGCGTTCGATACGAGGAAATACTCCTGATATATCCTAAGGAGATTTCCGGCCACATCCGAGTCATCGGGATACAGGAAAAGAGTGAGATTATTCTTGGTCTTTGTTTTATCGAAGTTAATTCCCTCTTTTACAAGTTTTTCATCTATCGACTCTATATCAAACAGCCTGAGCTTGTTGACACCGGATCTGTATCCGACGATATTCATGTTGTAAAGGCGCGACACTACTTTCTTTCTGCCAAAATAAATATCAAAAGTCGTATCTGTCTTCTCAAGCCAACTGTTTTTCTCTATCCAGTCATTCTTCTCTTCAACTTGGAGATTATCCTTAAACACCTGCTTAAAAAGTCCAAAATGATAGTTGAGTCCGATTCCCTCCCCGGCAAGTCCGAGAGTTGCTATAGAATCAAGGAAGCATGCGGCAAGCCTTCCGAGACCACCGTTTCCCAGAGACGGCTCAGGCTCGTACTCTTCGATCTTGGCAAGATCTTTGCCGTTTTTTGCCAATATATCTTTTATCCTGTCATAGACACGAAGATTAATAAGATTATTGGAAAGAAGTTTTCCGATCAAAAACTCCATAGAGATGTAGTATATTTTTTTCTCACCGTTATTAAGTTCCGTAACATCCATCAAACGGCTCGTCATTTCCAAAAGCACATAATAAGCTTCACGATCTGTGCAGTCTTTTAACACCTTTCCAAACTGATCTTTTGCAATCCCTTCAAGCTGCTCTTCAAGATTAAGAATCAGTACATCTCGTTGCATATTGGTATGCTTTGACATATTATTATCTCCTTATTCATCCGTATTACGACACCACTTTTTTATAAAACCTTACTTTTATATCTTAACTCTATAAATCCAAAAAGGCTACCGGCGCTAAAAGTACCGATAGCCTTCATATATGTTTATATATTCATATTAATATCAGCGATCAATAGCCTTTGTTCCTTTGTGTCTCTTGATCTTGATACCGCTTCCACCCTTGATGGTCTCTTTTACAAAAGAGTTCACGATGGCGATATAGCCCGTTCTGTTGTCTCTTGTATAATTATCTTCGAATGAAGCAAACTCTTCATCTTCATAAACAAGAGCAACCGCTTTGCCCTGGACAGTCTTCATGATGATTGTTTCTTTTGTTCCGGACCATACATATGTGTAGTCATAATCTTCGCCATCAAGGAAATTCTGCATATCCTTTGTTATTCCGTCAATAGCATCGTCAAAACTCATAATGGCGGATGAATCCTCTTCATCTTCAGAAGATGTCGTAAGAGCATCAACCTCTGCGCCAAGAATAGAATCAAGCTTCTCTTCGGGAGCTTTCGCAACAGGAGCCTTTGCTACAGGAGTCTTAGCTACGGGAGCAATTACAGGCTCGGCTACGGGCTCGCTCTTTATGCTCTTCTCCTCTTTAAATACAGGAACATCGTCAAATGCAAGTCTGTCTTCTTCAGCAGCTGCTGAGATCATTGCATCCATATCCAATGTATCTGTCTTCTCAGGTGAAGCCTTATATGTATCGCTAAACTTTCTAACCTTATCTGCATCTCTGTCTACAGGCTCGCTGCTTACAGAAAGAGACTCAAACGCATCGCTGCGGTTCTCAGACTTAATTACATCATCACGCATATCAGAACTAAACTTATCTTCACGTCTGTCTGATCCGAATCTGTCTGAACTTAACTTGTCTTCATATCTGTCAGAACTGAACTTATCTTCGCGTCTGTCCGAACTAAATCTATCTTCACGCCTGTCCGATCCAAATCCGTCCGATCTAAACTTGTCTTCACGTCTGCCGGAACCAAATCTGTCTGATTCAAACTTGTCTTCACGTCTGCCGGAACCAAATCTGTCTGATTCAAACTTATCTTCGCGTCTGTCGGAACCAAATCTGTCTGATTCAAACTTATCTTCGCGTCTGTCGGAGCCAAATCTGTCTGATTCAAACTTATCTTCGCGTCTGTCCGATCTGAATGCATCTCTTCTGTCTGCGTCGCTGCTTACAGAAAGAGACTCAAATGAATCGCTGCTCATCTCTGAACCCAATGTATCCATGCCAAGTGAATCTGTATGAGCAGCAGAAACCTTGATCGGATAATCAGAATCAAATCCGAGGTCTTCTCCCTCAGATCTCATTGCATCCATATTTGCTCTTGCACGTGTTGTATAAGCTCTGGGCTCACGATTTGAATCATCTACCTTTATCTCATCACTGAATCTTCTGCCGGCACCTGAATCTGCAGGCTTAACATCAAATCCAAAATCATCGTTCTTGAGAGAATCGCTGAATTTCTCAGTCTTCTTCTCAGCAAAAGGCTTAACAGTATAATCAGACTCTTCAGCTTTTATAGCATCCTCATATACTCTGTCGGGTCTTGCCGGTGAAGGCTTAACCGTATAATCAAATTCTTCAACCTGTATCCGGTCGTCAAATCTTCTGTCAATTCTTGTTGCGGAAGGATCTGTTGTCTTTCCAAACTCTTCCATCTTGATCTGATCGTCAAATCTTCTGTCGATTCTTACTCCGGAAGACTTCTCGGAAGATGTTCTGTCGAACTCTTCGACTCTTATCTCATCATCAAATCTTCTTCCGACTCTGGGCTCAGAAGGCTTCGCTGCAGATCTGTCGAACTCTTCGATCTTGATCTCATCATCATAGCTTGGATTCTCATCAAAATCGAAATCATCTTCATCTATTATATCTTCATCAAGCGCAGGCTCTTCCATACGCTGAACTGAAGGCTTAACAGGAATGTCAGCCCTCTCACTCTTAACATTATCCCTTGCGGAATTATTTATTTCATCAGAGAACTTAACCGTATCCTTGGGTTTTTCTTCCTTTTGTGCATTCTGAGCGGCCATTTCTTTTTCCTTGGCAAGAAACTCACCTATATAATCAGGAATTTCTTCAGTTTTATTCTCTTCCTCTACTTCTACATCTTTGCTATCGATAGGAATATCAAATACATTTTCGGGCATCTCTGCTTTTATTGCTGCCATCATGGCATCAATATCGGATAAGTTGACATCCTCTACGGGTGTATCAAATGTTGTGTTCGATTTTTTCAAAGACGAATCTCTCATATAATCACCACCTGACATATTTGGCATTGCTTTACTTATATTTACAATTTCTGCCCCCTCCGAGCGGTTCTCTGCTCTGTCTGATTTCATTTGAGTCCCTCCTTTGGAAGCTTCTTTATTATTCTTTATTTCTGAATCCCTCTGTGATGATGAGAACGTCTCCGGTTCAAAATCATCGTCATCCTCCATGTTATTTGCAAGAAGGCCGTCAACAAAAACTGTTGACATATCCTGTTCATTCAAATAGTCCTTATTTCTCATGCCGTCCATGTCTCGTCTCCTTTCGAGCGTCATATATCAAACGATATTTCACCCCGTTTAAATATATTATCATTTATTTCTGTTAGATTTTACAGTAAATTTTCTATAAATTCTTGCTTATCGCGTATTCATTATTAGAAACATTTTGTGTAAAATCTTCCCCATACCAGCATATTACACGGATATTAATAGTACAACAACAAAACATTAACATTCTAACATGAACTGCCATAGAAATCAATGTTAAAACGTTAATGTCTTGTTTTATGGGCTTTTTCGGCCCTCGGTATTCAATTATTCATGTTTATAAAGCTTCTTTTATAACAAGATGTCTCGGAAGTCCTCCTGCCATAATAGGAGTTACTTCGCCAAAGATAAGCGGACGGGCATATTTCTCAAACTGTTCTGTAAGGCCGCATCCGTCGGGCGTGATCCACTCATCGGGAACCATCTTCTCGTAATTTGCTATTGAATGAATGTCGTATGTTCCGTAAGAGCACATATAAGGGCATTCACTGCTCCAGTTGTTATCGGTTCCGCCTGTCTGATACATCATTCTCTTCATGATGATCATCTTGCCGGTCTCGCCTGCGTTTGCAGCGTTAACAGCTTCAAAGCCGCACTGATATGCTTCTCTTACATCTGTAAGTGACGCAATATGTGAAGCCGCTCTCTGAAGTGTGCTAAGCTCAACGGTTCTCGTTCTGAGTCCCAGCTCTGAGGAAAGTTTATCAGAAAGAACTTTGCACGCAGCACTCATCTGCTTATGTCCGAATGCATCAGTTGCTACGTCTCCGCCAAGCTCACATACATAGGTTCCGTCGGCAAGCTTGATTCCTTCTGAAATCGCAATAAGAATGGGTTTCTTCTTATCAGAAAGATCTTTCATATGTTTCATGAAAGCATCCATATCAAAAGGCTTTTCCGGAAGATATATCGCATCCGGTCCCGTACAGTCATCTGCTTTTGAAAGAGCTGCCGAAGCAGCAAGCCATCCGGCATTTCTTCCCATTATCTCAACAATCACGGTAGCCGGATTTCTTGTATCTGCTGCCTGGTTATCGCGAATAAGCTCTTTTACACTTGTCGCGATATACTTAGCTGCCGATCCGAATCCCGGACAATGATCGGTAACGGGAAGATCGTTGTCTATTGTCTTTGGGATACCTATAAAGCGCTGGGTTTTGCCGTGATCTTTGGCATAATCAGACAGCTGCATTATAGTGTCCATTGAATCATTTCCACCAACATAGAACAATTTATCAATATTGTTCTTTTCAAGAACATCAAAGATCTTCTTGTAATCAGTATCGTCTTTTGAAGCATCTGATAACTTGTATCTGCATGTGCCAAGTACAGAAGCAGGTGTTCTCTTAAGAAGTTCAACATTGGTCGGATCCGACAGATACTTGTCCAGATCGATAATGTTGCCATTTACGAGTCCCTCGATACCGTGTAACATTCCAAAAACTTTTTGTGCTCCAAGTTCTTTTGCCCTGACGTAAGCCCCTGCAACAGAAGCGTTGATCGCTGCCGTAGGCCCGCCGGATTGTCCGATTATGACGTTATTCATGGTTCCCTCCCAACATTAATATAGTTATCATTAATGATAGCCTCAAAACCACAAAAAGAACAAGTCTTGACTTTTTATCGCCTTTCTTTAGCTACCATTGCAAGCAATATAAAGAACATAGGTGTTGCACACACCATTGAAAAATTCGCAAATGAATATGCCATGTATGAAACAGCAGCTATGAAAGCTATTTCTCTATCTTTTTTGCCAAGTCCGGTCTCTAAAAAGCGCTCTACTACGCGGAAGATCAGATATAAATATGCCAAAAGCCCGTGGAATCCCGTACAAACGAGATAGTCGAGATACTCACTATGTGCGGAAGTAAGTGCAAGGCCGTTAAAGCGCGAAGCAAACTCAGCTGCGGCTTCAGGCTTGGCAGCAAGATAATCGTTAAGCGCATACATATATCTGTTAGGACCGACACCTATAATCTTCTTATCCAAAGGAAGACTTCCGTACAGGTCAAAAGAAAGCTTCCATATATATCCTCTTCCGTTTGCAAGATCACCGTTTCTGCTGATAAACAGGACACACACCAAATAAACCAGCATTACACCTGCCACAATCCAAGGTGCAAGCTTTGCGTCAACGATCTTGCGATCCGGTAAAAATTTTCTTTTAAATGCAAACAAAACTGCAATAAGAGCTGATACCAACATCATAGTGGTTCCGCATGAAATAATCGCAAAAACAACAAGTGCGACATATGCTCCGTAGAGCACTCTTTCAATCTTGTCTTTTGTCGTAAAGAGCATGTATACAGCTATCGGAATGATAATCGCCATATACTCGCTGTACCAGCCGTAGTTTCCAAATGTCGAAACATACAAGCTGTTCTGCGCATCTGCACTGCTTGAAAACATAGAAAGCGGATCGAATCCCGTTCTGTTCAAGATTGCCAGAATTGTCGGAAGCACAGATGAAGCTACGATAACATGCACCACCCATGTGTTATAAAAATAGTATCTGGAAATAAAGAAAAACGACAAGATCATGAGGATTATGGTAAGTGCCCCCATGCCAAATCCGGGAACACCGTAGACTGATTCTTTTATAGAATCCGACAACAATGTTGATATCAGGACCACTCCTCCAAAGATAGCCATTGCAACATCAACCTTAGAAAATGTCCTCTTTCGCAGACTTTCGTCATTTATCTTTTGCAAGTCATCTATTACAGATGTAATGACATAAAGAACAAGAGTGATCCCACACAAAAATAAATAAGCATCTGTCTTGTGTACACTTATATTTTCGTAGGTACCCTTGTTATAGATCGGTATTACAAAAAACACCGAGAGCACGTAAAAAAGCGCGACGTAGTTCTTATATTTTTTCATAATCAACCCCAATTACTCATATTTTTCCCCATCATAAAAAACGGAATATGCCGCTTCCCGTTTGCTATATGTTCAACAGCCCCTTCCAGTTGAACGTAAATAGGTCCCGCTTCATGTTATGAGGCGAGACCTAACATTTTAGCTAGTATATAATATTACACAACTATCCGTGGTTTACAACCATTTATTAACGTTCAACAGTATATAAACTACGAAAAATGAAAATTTGCGCATCTGTTACCATCCACATATCGCAAAATCTTTTCCCATGTGATATTCAGGAAAAAGACATCCCTCAAAGCCTTAATTTATCTTGAAGACTCTGTTGATGCACTGTCAGAAGCCTTCTCTGATGTCTTGGAAGTCTTATCAGATGCTCCTGTTGATGCGCTGTCTGATGCTGTATCGGAAGTCTTGTTTGATGTCTTATCTGATGCACCGGTTGATGCACTCTCAGATGCTTTCTCAGTTGTCTTATCTGAAGCACCTGTTGATGAACCTGCAGAAGCGCTCTCAGATTTCTTCTTATCCTTATCTGCGCTGTTATTTGCGGTTCTGTCTGTTTTATTGTTTGTTGTACTGTCAGTAGCATTGTTAGCAGCCTGTACAGGTGCTGTTCCTGCAGGGCTCTTTACAACCGCATACATTACGTTTGAAGATGCAGCCTGCTCAACATTGGCAGTAACCACACTTGCAATAGTGCTGGTATTATTAAATACCTTGTATGCTCCGCCTGCATAAACGGCAACTATAGAATAATCCATGCCTGCTGTCTGGAAATCTGCAGGAATTCCGATACTGATAGTACCTGCTGTTCCTTCTGTACTGCTTGTAAACTTGCCACCGGCCATCTTTCCGTAATAAACATTTATACAAGGGCCAACCGTTCCGCTAAATGAAGCCGCAACATTGTTTGCAACCGCAACTGCTGCTGAACTCTTTGTTGCATCAGTATCTGCAACCTTTACAAATGATCCTGTTCCGGGAATAGAAGGTGTAAGTGCCACACCCTGAACTTTCTTTGCAAAATAATAGCCGTCAACCGCTGACTTAACGCCTGCAACAGTTTTATTTACAGGAGCCGTTGCCTCCTTAATCATATTCTCAACTTCTTCCTGAACTTTCTTCTGTCTTGCCTCCTCAGCACGTTCTTCTTCAGTCGGTCCATCATCTTTCTCTTCTCCTGATACTGCAGCAACCGCCTCAGTAACCGGTGTCATAAAGATAGCACCCATCAAACCTGCAACTACAACGTACTTCATAAGCTTTCTAAATTCCATTTTACATTCCTCCTTATTTACGAAAATCAAAATAGAAATGCCTGTATTTTAGATGCTACTCTCATTAAAACTTTTTGCAATTCTTTGGATAGATTCTTTAGATAGATTTAAGATGGATGATTGAAAGTTTATGATTTGTTCAGAGAATGTTTATTATTTTTGGAGTTTTTATCTTGCTTGTTCTGCTTATATTGGAATTTGTTCAATAATAGGCAGTGCATTTTTCATGTCATCGTATCACTATCTCCGCCGTCATCTGCTCACATATAGTATATTTTTATTATAGGCAGTGCGTTTTTCCGGTTCGAATCTGCTCAGATATGTCTTATCTTAATTATGAGCAGAGCCATTTTCCTAGTCACATCTGCTCAATTTTCTACATCTCATAATATAGTCAGTTGAAAAAGCCTCAGTAGCTTTTATTTTTTCTAATCGCAATCCAATATTGTCTGCTCATATGCCCCTTCCCTAAATTATAAGCAGTCCATTCTTTCTTTCAGCAACTGCTCATATTTCCGCATCCCTCTATATAGTCAGTAAAAACCTCTTAATTTTGCCTGCTCATTCCATTGATTTCACAATAATGAGCAGAGAATCCCACAAAATCCGCTCTATTCCGAAATACGTAAAGTGAAATTTTAAATCCACTCTATTCCGAAATATCCCCCTTATAGTAACCATCTGCATAAAAGATGATGAACATATGCATGCCTCAAAAGAAAGCATCTGATTTTATTCATATGAAGCACCGTCTTAGCAAATTGCAAGTTTCCTTAGTGAATGGCATAGAAATGCACGACATAGATGTGCTAATCTAATACTTGAACAAAAAACAACATATTTCTAAGTTTAGTTAGCATTCAATCTTTTATTCACTTATTCGTAAATGAATCAAAAGACAGCCGTCCGCTCTGCCTGTCAAGTACATTAGCACCACAACTTATACATCATAAGGAGAACACATTTTGGAACAGATTCTGATAGTCGAAGACGATTCTACGCTTAACAACGGCCTTTGCCAGGCATTGAAGGATGCGGGCAGGCAGCTTGTTTCGTGTGAATGCATCAGCGAAGCAAAAGAGCAACTGGCTCTTGGCATGGTTACTCTTGCAATTCTTGATATAAATCTTCCGGACGGGAACGGACTTGATCTGTTAAAAGAGATCAAGGACAGCACTCCTGATATTCCTGTAATCATGCTTACCGCAAATGATACGGACAAAGACATTGTGTCAGGCCTCGAACAAGGCGCAGACGATTACATAACAAAGCCATTCTCTCTTGCCGTACTTCGTGCAAGGGTTAATACGCAGCTTCGCAAGGCTCATACAGGAAAAGACACTGAAAAATATGCAGAAACACCTTATGTTTTTGATTATAAAAACATGATTTTTTCAAATAACGGACAAACCGTGGAGCTTTCCAAAACAGAGCAGCGACTCCTGCGAATCCTCACCGACAACGCAGGCATGACCGTTAAAAGAGATACTCTGATAGACAGGCTCTGGACAGGCGATGCAGAATACGTCGATGAGAACGCTCTTTCCGTCACGGTAAAAAGACTCAGAGACAAGCTCTCTGCTCAGGATAAGATCAAAACAATATACGGAATCGGCTACAGTTGGGTGAAACAGAATGGATAATATAATTCTTATAATCGGTATCTTCTTGATTCTCGCAGCCTGCATTATCGCAGTCACCGAAAGGCTTCGCTCCAAGAGAATACTTGATTCTATAGAAAAAATGCTTCATATGGCAATGAACGGTGAATTCCCCGCAGAAACCTTCGATGAAGGAAGGCTCTCCAAGCTTGAATCGGAGCTTGCAGCTTTTTTAAGCTCCTCTTCCATTTCCGCCAAAAACATAGAAAATGAGCGCGACAAGATAAAGTCGTTGATCTCAGATATATCGCACCAGACCAAGACTCCAATCGCAAATCTCATATTATACAGCGAGCTCTTGGAAAACAGCGAACTATCCGGCGTTGATTGCACAAATGCCGAAGCGATCCATGCTCAGGCTGAGAAACTAAGATTCCTCATAGACAGCCTCGTCAAACTCTCAAGACTTGAAAACGGAATACTTGCACTGGAACCGCAAGAAGTGCCTTTAATGCCACTTCTTGAAGATATAGTCCGTCAGTTCGAGGAAAAAGCTGAAAAGAAAGAGCTTAAACTTGAGCTCAATAAAACAGATGCCAAAGCTGTTATCGACGGAAAGTGGACACACGAAGCCCTCGCCAATATCGTTGACAACGCCATAAAATACACAGAAAAAGGCTGCATCAAAATAAGCGTCATCCCTTACGAAATGTTCGTGCGCGTAGATATCTCAGACACCGGCATCGGCATTTCCGAAGAAGAACATCCCAAGATATTCAAGCGTTTCTACCGTGGAACTGACGTTAAGCAAAAAGAAGGCGTAGGAATCGGCCTCCACCTCGCCCGCGAGATAATTTCCGGCGAAGGCGGCTACATTAAGCTGTCCTCCACTCCGGGCGAAGGATCGACATTCTCAGTCTTCCTGCCTCGGTAATAATCTAAATAAACAATCATCCGCTGCCCTGTGTCGCCGAAATACCGTCTGTTACTTCATCTGAAAACACAATATTTACCGGAGGAATTGTATAAAAATATTCTTCACTTCATGATAATATCCCTATCGAAAAACGCAATCCGCGAAATATAGACAGGGTAAAGACTGCTATTTTCCCTGTCTAAAAGTCCTATCTGCCGAAAACAGACAGGGTAAAGACTGCTATTTTCCCTGTCCAAAAATCTCATCTGCTGAAAACAGACAGGGATAAACCCGCTATTTTCCCTGTCCAAAAATCTCATCTGCTGAAAACAGACAGGGATAAACCCGCTATTTTCCCTGTCCAAAAATCTCATCTGCTGAAAACAGACAGGGATAAACCCGCTATTTTCCCTGTCCAAAAATCTCATCTGCTGAAAACAGACAGGAAAGTCTTTATTGATTATGTCAAAACTGTAAGAATCTCCCCTCCATCAGAAAGATTCCGGAAAGATTTTTATGTAATAATCATTTATTATAAGTTACTGCTGTCACCGGTTTATTACTTGATAACAGCAGCACTACATTATAAAGGGAGGTCACATACAATGGGGAGAAAAAGTCAGTTTTGCACAATTCTTTTTTACGAGATAAAAAAAATCCTGACCGCTCGCACCACACTTATCTTATTTATTTTCATTGCGGCATATTCCGTTATTCAAGGAAAAATCCAGGCAAATCAACTTGATAAATTTGATATAGAAACCCGTGATCTGCAGCGCTCAATCGACGGACGCCCCATCGACGATGCGCTTATAGCAGAGACCGCGGAAGCAGCATATAAACTTGGAATGCCGTTTGAATGCTGGGATTATTCAAACTGTACTTACATGAATCTTTCGCACTGGCTAAAGCAAATTGCCGATGACAATTCCAAGCTCACAGACTACAATTCCGAATCCATTTATCAAACAAGAGACAGCTCCGTCAGCGAATCAATGAACTCGATGAAGCTTACAGAAAATGAAAAAGAATACTGGCAAACACAGGAAGAAAATTTAAGCAAGCCAATCATCTGGCATTACACCGAAGAAATAAACGGCCTTATTTCCACTCTGATCTCCCTCCCGCTTATATTGCTCTTTATGACTACTCTGCTACTTAGTCAGATCTTTGCAGGAGAGATAAAAGATAAAACGGATCCGCTAATCAAATGCACTGTCGGCGGCTGGGGTGACACATACCTTGCTAAAGTCACAGCCGCCTTTATCTGCACTCTTTTCCTAAATATCGTTATAGAGGCTGTCACAGTACTTACAAGCTTTTTTCTATGGGGAAAAGATACATGGAACATCCCTATACAGCTCTTTATGCCCCTTACTGCGTACTCCATGACGATAGGACAATTTATCCGCGCGCAGCTTATTATGATCACGGCAACCTGTCTGCTCATGACCGCAGTCACATGTTTTTTATCGGAAATCCTAAAAAGCCCCGTAGCAGTAATGAGCGGCGTATTCGGAAGCTTTCTTATAGTTTACATAAGCTCGAATCGCATCCCTTACAGCAGTCGAATGCTCTCACAGCTTTTTTGCCTGCTATCGCCCATGTACATGACCTCAGGATCGGCGCTGCGCGAATACAGGCTGATTGGAGGAAGCGGTCATTACCTTACGGCGCTGCAATTTGCTCCAGTCCTGTACATAGCGATATCAATCACTCTTATCACAAGCGGATATTTTATCTACACAAACAAAAAATAACCCACAATGAGCATTAAAATATTTTGCTCCAAAATCACATATAAGGAGAAAAAAATGGAAATCCTACGCGTTACAGACTTAAAAAAGACCTACGGAACCGGCGATACGGCGGTTGAAGCCTTAAAGGGTGTAAACCTCTCCGTCGAGAAAGGAGAATTTATCGCAATCGTCGGAACATCGGGAAGCGGCAAATCTACTCTTTTGCACATGTTAGGAGGTCTGGACCGCCCGACTTCGGGAACGGTCTCGATTGACGGAAAAGATATTTTTACATTAAAAGACGAAGAACTCACAATTTTCAGAAGAAGAAAAATCGGCTTTGTCTTCCAGTCTTTTAACCTCGTCCCTGTTCTCTCAGTCTATGAGAACATCGTGCTCCCCATAGAACTTGACGGAAACACACCAGATAAAGAGTTTGTGGACACTATCATCGACACTCTCGGACTTTCGGACAAAAGAGATTCCTATCCAAATCAGCTTTCCGGCGGCCAGCAGCAACGTGTTGCAATCGCAAGGGCACTCTCATCCGCGCCGCAAGTGATCTTGGCAGATGAGCCCACAGGTAACCTCGACTCCAAGACAAGTCAGGACGTTATGGGGCTTCTAAAGGTTATGGGCGAGCGCTTTGCACAGACTATCATCGTCATCACACACAACGAAGAGATTGCTCAGACAGCGGACAGAATCATCAGGATTGAAGACGGACTTATCGCAAACAAAGAGGTGCTGACATGGCAAAAGAAAAACGCATAAACGGACCTATGGTCAATAACAAAAAAGTGATTCGCAGTATCGCCGCCAAAACCGTAATGGCAAATCCCGGAAAGAGCCTTGTGGTAGTTCTTTCCATCGCGCTGTGTACATTTATGTTTTCAGCTCTTTTCACCATAAGCGGAAGCCTTATCGCCAAATTCCAAGATGATACCAACAGACAGATTGGCACGTCATGTAACGCAGGCGTAAAGTATCTCAACGAAGAAGAATACAACCGCATCGCTTCCGACAAGAACCTCAAAAGCGTGACCAAATCTATATTTGTGGCAACCGCAGTAAATGACGAGCTTAGTAAAATATTTGCACAAGTGGATTACCACGACGAAGCAAGTGCGAAAAAAGACTTCTGCTACCCTGAGGTAGGAAGACTGCCTGAAAAGGAAACCGAAATATCCGTAAGCAGCCTGATCTTGCAGGCATTTGGCATGAAAGCCGATTCCAAAGAAGACTATGAGAGCCTCTTGGGAAAGAATCTTTCTCTCAAGCTCTCAGGCAAAGACAAAGAACAGACCATAGACTTCGTCATAGTCGGAATACACACGGGAGATCAAGTCGCAATGGCACAGATAATCGTGGTATCAAAAGAGTTTCAGGAGAAGTTTTCTCCGACTCCCACATCATCCTACTATGATAACGCCGCATCCATGAGTTTTAATGATTGCTTCGGAAGAATCGATGCAGAAGTGGATTTCTTCTTCCCTCTCTTTTTCAAATACCAGATTGAAAAAGCAATCAAAAGAAACGGGCTGCCCGAAGATACACAGTATGGTATTAACTGGGGAAGTGTCGGTTCATCTGCGGATTTCGGCGCTATCGCATTCGTAGTACTGATGCTGTTTACCATATTCCTGTCCGGATACCTTATCATAAACAACATCTACCGCATCAATGTTTACACGGATATCCGCTCCTACGGACTACTAAAAACAGTCGGAACAAGCAGTAAGCAGCTTAAAAAAATCGTAAACCGGCAGGCATTATATCATTCAGTTCCCGGAATCATCATAGGAATCACAGGCGGAATAGTAGCCGGAAGTCTCCTGCTTCCGATGTTAATGGATGGAATGGCCATTTCCGAATCCATAGATTCCAAAGCCGTTATAAATATATGGATTCTTTTATTCTCTGCGCTCTTTTCCTATGTCACCGTTCGCATCTCGGTCAGAAAAGCAACAAAGCTGGCTTCGGGAGTATCTCCCATAGAAGCGCTTCACTACACGGAAAATAACAGTTTCCGAGGGAGACATCGCAATCATTCGGCCACCTTCACAGCTACACGCTTTGCTTTCAGAAATGTATTTAAAGAAAAGAAAAAATGCTTTTTCGTGGTGCTCTCTCTGGCTCTTTCAATGACTGTGCTCAGCACTGTGTTCACCCTGCTGATAGGATTTGATGAGAATAAATATATCTCCAATTTTTTGATGACTGACTTTTCCGTTGCCGACGCCACCACTGATAACCTTGCTGTTTCAAATAACGTCTATGACGGAATAACACAATCTTTCCTTGATGAGGTAAAAAAACTTGCAGGTATTTCGAAGCTTGGAAACGTTTATGCAGAACCTTCCATCCAGGACTTAAATGACCGTGATTATGCACGTTTCAAAGAAAGACTGCTTGATAATGAAAAAGCATATGAAAATTCTGCACGGCATCTTTCCGCTATATATTATGATGAATCCGGAGAGCAAACAAACGATGATACTTACACTATAGCCAACATATATGGAATGGATGATTATGCATTAAGCACTCTTAAGATACTTCACGGAAATTTTGATGCCGAGAAATTTAAGACAGGCAAATATATTTTGGTAAACGAATATGATTACGATGGTAATGAGAGTAATTTCGTAAGCTATTTTCTCCCGGGTGAAACAATTGCCGTAAACAATGCAAACGGCGACATCAGAGAATATGAGGTAATGGCGACAATAGACATTCCTTTCGCGGTAAGAATTCAGGCTTATACCGACATGGACGTAAATTATGTTTTACCTACGGATGAATTCCATGATTTCTTTGGAGAAAGAGCTCCCATGAGAACTCTGATAGATGCTACAGATGATGCCGAACCAGCAATAGAGAATTGGCTTGCGGATTATACCAAGAACGTAGAGCCATCGCTCACCTATACATCAAAATCGGTATTTAGAAAAGAGTTTTCATCCATGACAGAAATGTTCAAGATGGTCGGCGGACTTCTTACAACAATCCTTGCACTTATAGGAATCCTTAACTTCATCAACACCATCGTCACTTCCGTGATCTCCAGAAGGCTTGAACTTGCCATGCTCGAAGCAGTCGGAATGACCAAGAGCATTCAGAAAAAGAGTTTATGCATTGAAGGCGTGATCTACGGCACTCTATCACTACTCTTTGGCGCGATACTAAGCAGCATCATCTCTATACTGATGATAAAGCCCCTGGAGAGTGGCCTGTTTTTCTTTTCCTATATGTTCACACTCCTTCCGATCGTCGTTGTCCTTCCGTTCCTGATACTTGTCATGATCCTCATTCCTTATATCGTGTACAAGCGTGCAATGAAGGAAACGATAATTGAAAGACTGCGACTGGCGGATGCGTAAAGTGATTGAGAAAAAATAAAAGGGCTAAAAAGGCCCTTTTATTTCCAAGTCAGATTTAGTTTTTTCTTTTCATTCACACAGTCTACCAAATACAGATTAATTAAAGTCTGATAAGGTATACCCGTTTCAGAAGACTCATTTTTAAAATACTCTATAACAGTAGGTGCGATTTTTATAGTAATTTGCTTTTTTAGTTCTTTTGCATACGGATTAGGTCTGGGATTTAAATTATCAATATCATATTCCTCTAGCATATCTTTCACTCTCCTTTCTTGTTGCTTTTCTTGCAGAAATCAGTCGAATCACCGTATCTGATTCTCTATAGCAGTGACATACAATGCACACTCATCGAAAAATACTGTACTTGCTTCATCAAAACTTATCCCATGTTTTGTAATATTTATTTTGTTTTTGTTCTCGTCCCAATCAAAATAATACATTCTTTTAACCATTTATCATATTTTCACTATAATTATAATATATTTACTTTGTAATTTCAATTATATCAATACAAAAGCTCACCTGAAGAATGAATAAAAAGCGCTATAGAATCCTATAATTTTGAACTCCATAGCGATCTTATCATATTTTTAATTTGCCATCCTTTTTAGAGCATCCCTAAATTTCGAACAAAACTCTGCATACAATATACATGTAATCAATCGCATGTTCATTGCACCTAAAACAATCATCAATACTTCAATGAGCATCAGGCAAATAATATCTCTTTTGCTTAAATATGCGTCTTTCCATATACGAAACATTCCTATTCCAAAGACCGCAACACAGATTAATCCCGATATAGCCAATTCCGTAACATTCTCATGAAAAGACATTAGAAATGCTATTGCAAGGAAATTCCCGATAATAAACGGATAATGCGGTTCCATGTATGATGAATCTATCTTTTTCATTCCATTAATCGCATCAAGGACATTTATATTTAACGATCTTACTTCATTGCATATTTTCACTTTGCACAATATAGAAAAAGAGAGACAGATGACATTAATGATCACTGTAAGCAGAAAGAAATTGTATGCAAAATACAGCGTCTGCGCCCACATAATAAACTTAAGTATCATCTCAAAATCTATATATTTTACTGTACTTTTTATTATCCCTGCTTCCCTTAGTAAACTCGGAATAAAGGAAATACCAATTCCCACAACCAGTACTATAAATATCATAGTCACTCGGTAATCTGAAATATTTGCATGTGCAGCTATTTCCATCGCCAAAATGGACAGATCAAATAAAAACTCCCCCACAACAAGTAGTTCAAACATCGTTTTTCCTCAATATTTTTTGTAACTTCTAAGCATATATAGTAAAGTTTTCTTTCGAAGTCTTTTTTAATTGATTATAACTCTCCTTATCAACCTTAAGATATTCACTATAATCTTTTAGCTCATCTAAATCAGGATAACTAAGATGAATATATATAATCCTATTACTTTCCTCATCAAGCAGCGCATATTCATATCCACTGCAATATCCGTCACTTGCTATATACGCAGGATAATTATACATGGTATCATCATATTTAATATTTTGTACTTTGTGCTCCTCTTTGCCCCAATTAACGTTCTTCAGATCATAACTAATATCAGAAATACGCTTCACTTCTGACAAATAATCATTCTCTTCATAAAGAGCCTCAAGTATTATATATCCGTAAGAGCTGATCATATCCGATTTAACATCCGAATTAAAATTTCCTTCTTTTATTTTTGTCGTATCATCAGGAAAGATTAAGAATAGAGAATCCATATCATCCCAATTATTTTCAACAATCTTCGCTTTATCATAATTGGATATATCTGAAGCTTCTTCATGATTTCCCCCAAAAAAACCAATAGCCAAAATCAGAAATGCAACCGTCATCCTTATAGCACAAATCACAACAAGTATCGCCACTACCAAAATCAAAGTTTTAGTTCTCTTATTACTCGTTTTATTCTCAGGCATACACAATCATCCTCCCTACATTAAAGTTCAGAATCAAATATGGCAAAAGAAATTTATTTTTTAAAGTGTTTTATTTTGCGCCATTTTACCGGCCATCCATGCAAGAAAACATATTATCCCAGGAAACAACAAACTAAATACAATTCCCTCCAATATTCTTATAGGAGTATCCATGAGTCCAAAATTATAAAAGATAAAAAGAATAATTAAACACTGTAACAAACAACAGACAAAAGCAATAATCTTTTTTGATTTTTTCACTATATTCCCCCTCCCTATTCCGCCAACTATAATATTTATGATAATTGCATATTTATCCAATCACAACACATTTTGAGTAAACGTAGGATATCTTGTGTGAAGAATAAAAAACCGCAATAGGATACAATTGTGAATCCCATGCGGTTTTTATTGATGATAGCCAATCTTTTTCCTCAATTTATATGAGCTTTACGATACTCATTATCCTCAGAAACATCCAATCCTTCTAAAAGATACTTCTTTGGAATATAATCTTCCACATTCAAATCAAGAAAATATGGCGCAAATATTATTTCAACATATGTAACCGTATTATCTTGATTTTCAGGAATCAAAGCATAAACAAATCCACCAAAAGAATCAGCTTCCAAAGCAAGTAAATCATAATTTTTCGGCTCATCCTCCGCACAATAAAATCCTTTATATTCATCAATTCCCTGTTCCTTAAGCCTTCTCTTCTCCAATCTGTACATATCATCAGAATATTGAACTGTCAAATATGATAGAAACTGCTCTTCCCAAGGATTGTAATACGTCATCTGATATTCAAGTGTCTTCATATCGGAAGTTATAGTTTTCGGAAAAATCACCTCATCTACACTATGCTTATTGATAAATCTATCTTTTGCATTTTGCCCGATATAGTCTTCATATTTCGTAATATTAGTATTAACTTCAGGCTTAGCAAATTTATACTGTACCCAAAAAATAAAAATAGGTATCAGAGGGAGAATCACAAAATATAATAGCACTCCGACAAATAAAGCAACCAAAGTAATTTTAAATGCTCTTTTCCTTGAAAAGTCTATTTTTCCGCATTGTACATCTTTTTTTACTTTATTCTCGGACATATTTATTCATCCCCCTCATTCCTATCACTATAACTATTCAGCTACAATATTATTTGGTTCCCAAAATTCCTAGATTTCCCAATGCCCAGCATGCCTCAAATGCCATAACCCTTGAAGCTGTATCTTTATGATCTTCTAAATCAATACCATTCATAGCATGTGCACTCAACGCATCAATTTCCGCACATACAGCCCCAGCATTAGCCCCTATCAATGCCGCGCTTGCTGCTACTGCCACTTTTGCTGCACCTGCATAATATGCTGCACAGGCATGCCCAAATATTTCCTTTGCAACATCTAATACATCCATATTATTACAGAAACCATATGTAAGTAGCCATTCTGCTTTTGAAATACAATAACTTCTACTAAGATACGCTGTACTAATTGGTAAATTAGTAGGTTTCCCACCTTCCAAATACTCCATTTCACTTTTAGAAATGCATAAATAATTTATAGGCATTTCTAGTCTTTCGCTACAAATCATACATTCAATCCTCCTTATAATATTTTTGAAAAATCTATTCGCGACTAGATTTCTCTCCAACCTATAATCACCATATCGACAGCAATGATATGTGTGCGTTTCAGTATCTACCAAAACCAATATTGCTTCTTCACACCAACATAAATTCCCAATAAGACAAAAATGAAGCTTGTTCCGCCAAATCCCATGGCCAAATAATTATTCTTTGTTCGTTTCTTTCCATCCGAAAACATGTATTTACCGGCTTTTGTAATAGAAATACTATCTAAACTGTCAAAATAGATTTTCTCATATTTATTCTTTGCTTCATTATAAAGAAAAAGTTTCTTTCCATTTAAGCTATACTTATCAACCATTTCAGAATCAAATGAGATAACTATTTCTCCGCAAAGATTATTTCCATCGTTTACTGAAAACTCACAGTCACCGTATTTATTGGAATTCATTACAATGCTTGTCGACAGCTCATTTTCATAATTAAGAATCTTATCTCCATCGATTCTGATAGTATATCCGTTTCCCAATACACATATGTTTTTTTCATTTTCATATATATATCTGAGAAGTTCACCGGTAATTTTAGAACACTCAGACTGTTTTATGATTTTACTGTATCTTATATCCGCAAACGCATTGCTCTCTGCGCAATCGGAATCAATTATGTTTTCCTCCGAAGCCTGTTTCCCTGATGTGTTGACAATTACAGTTGCAGAAATAGAGACATCTCCATTAGATACTATCACTGATGTATTTCCTATCTTTTTTGCCTTAATATCTCCATCATCAGAGACACTTACAATTGATGAATCCGAGGCCTTAAAAGTTAGTTCTTGCGCTGCATCAGCCGGAAAAACTGTAGCTTTTATTTTTCCACTCTGTCCCGGTTTTAATATATAATAATCGTTTTCCAGCTCAATCTTTTTTGTTGCAACAACAACGTCCAGCTTTACATTTTCAGTAACTCCGCATGCAGACACCTTTATAGTTACTTGTCCTTTAGAAATTCCTTTCACTTCTCCGGATGAATTAACAGTCGCAATCGCCTCATCAGAAGATTCATATTCAATCTCCGCTCCAACGGTATCAATCGGATAGACTTTTGCAGATATCCTCATCACATTGCCAACCTTTAGCTTTTCTTCATAATCCGAAATTTCAATAGTAACAGATTTTTTCTTCTTTACTGTCAATTGAAAAGAATTCTCTTTTTCTCCGCATTTTACTGTAATAGTTGCAATGCCTTCCGATAAAGCATGAATCCTACCAAATCCGTTTACTGAAGCAACCGCCTGGTCACTTGAACTGTAAGAAATTTTTCTTCCCATTGCACCTGCAGGCAAAATGCTAACCGATAATAATTGCTTTTCGCCTTCAGTCATTTCTGTTTTATATTCACCAAGATCAATTTCCCTTACCTCAGCTTCAGCAACCTCTTCTTTTTCAACATTCTTTACCATCAACCGGAATGAACTGCTTATATCTCCACAAGTCGCAGTAATTGTTGCTGTTCCCTCCGAGACAGCAGTTATCCTACCAAATCCATTTACAGAAGCTACTGACTGATTATCGGAGCAATACGTAACCGGTTGATTCGATGCACTTAAGGGCAATATTCCTACCATCAGAAGTTGTTTCTCTCCAACAGACATCTGTGTATTATAATTTCCCAAATCAATCTCTGTTACTTTTATCTGAGTTTGGAGCTCATCTTTCTTAGCTACTTTTTCCGGTCGCTCTTCCGCTTCCTTTTCCTCGTTCTGATTTTCTTTCACCTGTTCTATTACTGTTTCTTGCTTATTTTTCTCTGTAAGAACATCTTTTTGCTCAGGATATTGATTCGCTGGCTCTGTCACTTTTTCAACAGTATCTGTTGATTCTTCTATTTCATCCTCCACTCTATTTTCTTGTGAATTGTTCTCATCCTCTTTTATCAACTCCGTCTCTTCTACTGCATATACTAACGGTGTACAAACATTAAACATAATACTAAGAAAAATACCTGTAACTACAATAGTCATACAATGCTTACAAAGTTGTCTTTTCATCTTATTTTCTGATTTTCACCCCTAGTTTTTCTAATGCATAATTAAAATATGTCACCTTGTCGTAAGTCACTCTGCATATTCCTGTCATTCCGTTTACAACATCCACCTTATCACCGCTTCTGCTGACCACATAATCACAATCCATTTCAACAAGAATCTTAAACACCTGATTTACACTTCCTTCTTTCCCCTCCCTACTGGAAACGTTACTATCAATCTGTTTAACCACTCCGCTTATTGTTCCATATACATTCTGTGCAAGACCATCAATTACGATCTGTACCTCATCTCCCACATGCATTCTTGCCATATCTGATGTAGATACAAATGCTTCCAAAATACTGGCCGTATTTGCAGGAGTAATGCTTGCAACTGTTTGAGTTGTTTGTACTACCATTCCATCCTTATAATCTGCAAGAAGATGAATTCTTCCTGTAGCATTTGCCTTAACAGTGTACTCACTTTGTCCGGAACCTATTGCAGAAATCTGCGCATCTATTGCTTCTATCTGTTGTTTTGCTTCAGAAATTGTTTTCTCAGCAGATGAAATCGTATCATAATAAATCTGAGAGATCTTACCTTCATTCTTTTCAAGCTCAGCTTCTATCTGTTCATCTGAATAATCATATTTTTCATAAACACTTGTATCCATTGTGTTTTGCTTTACTTGTGACTTATACGACTCAAAAGCGCTGTAAAAAAGCACATCATCAGGATCACTGTCGCTAAAATAATTCGTATCATCCTTTATAGATTTTACGAGCAATTGATTTTTCTCTATCTTATCTTGATAAGATTCTTTACTTAGTTCCAGTTGCTGCGCCTGAATATTATAATCGGTGCTTTTTACCTTAAAAAGCTCATCGCCATCCTTTACAAGCATACCTTCCGATAAATTACAATCCGTTATCTCTCCGGTATATGTGCACATGACATAATTTGACTTTTCACTTGTCACCGTGCCTGAAGCCTGTATCACATATGTCTTTGGGGTTCGAATACTCCACACCAGCGCAGCTAAGCAGATAAAAGCAACTAAAATAACAATTGCATATCCAAAGGCCGGTGGCTCTTTATCATACATTATCCGCGAATCTCTGAGTTCATCTATTGATTTTATCTTCTTTTCCATATGCAATATCAAGCCTTATTCTTCTATTTTTATTGGCATAAAAATATCTGCACTGATCACTTCATCGTCTCTATTTACAAACACAGTGTAACTAGCGCCTTCCAGTTCAATTTCATTTTCAAAAGCATACACTCCGAGCTTATCATAGGCAAACTTAATCGTATTCTCTTTACCTGTATATCTGGCAAAAAGACAATTCTTTACTCGAAGCATTAAATCCATCCTATAAGGCGACTGTACATTATTTATAAAATTGTCACTCTGAAGCATAAACTGCAAGTTAATATCAGCCTCTCCATTCTGATTCATTTCTACATTTGAATACTGTATTAAAGGACCAATCTGCTTTGCACCATGTGTAGAGATAAAAACATTCATCTTGTTGATCTCATTATCAAAAGTTCCTGTATTTATCTTTGAAAGATCCATTTTACAAGAAAGGACATTTTGTAATCTTAGCGTTTTGTTTTCTTCTACTCTTATAGATCTCATACTTGCTTAATTCCTACTTTCTCCTACTATTTATACATCAACCTCTATAAACTAAACCATATTAGTGTTTACTCCTCAGTCCTGCAATTATATTACTGATAACAGATAAATATCATAACTATCATCTTTTTCTTTTCTTGAATTTATCCCAAATAAACTCAAATATACAACTCATTGGCGGAAGAATAGCAACCAATATTGCAAATATTCCATGTTTAGTATTAAATATTCCAAACATATAAAAAATGCATAATAATGGTACACTGCTAAAAAGCGTTGTCAATATAGTTTTAGTAACTGTCTTGTTGTTTTTCATATTTTAATCTCCGTTCCTATTATCACAAAGAAAATACATTATCATGTATTTTCTTTGTGATTTTTTTACTAATCAAAGTGCATCATTACGTATTTACCGCCTTAACAGACATACCAGTACAAATCCAAAGAACACTATAGTCCAATGTCAATTGCACCAGTTGTCTTTTACCTTTGTCTCTAATTATTTTCTCGACATCTGAATAAATATCATTTGCGCCTTTTACGTAAGAAGTTGCTATAACCCCAACACCTACCATAATTGCTTGTTGAAGAGGAATAAAACCCAAAGCTTTGCCAAAAGTCGCAATAAGATCAGCAGTAGCTGCCAATCCAATCATTCCATCTAATCTGCCTCTAATAGCTTCTGCGGTGTCAGTAAATTGAGTGCTTCCGCCGCCTTCAACATAAGTCATCTCTTCTTCATCCATCAAAGAATAGCTAAGCGGCATATCAATTGCTGCACATAAACAGTTTCCCATTCTTTTTATCCTCCATTTTTCTCTCTTTTGTTTTGGCTCATTCATTCGCGACTGAATTCACCTGTCATATATCAAAACACACACTCAGCATAACTTAGGCCTATTTACTTCACTGTGAAGATGATACTAAATGCATGTTGATATCCCCCACTATTTAAAATCACGTATAAACAAGTTCATCCAAATTCTCATCCACATCTGCTTCGTCAATAACGTTTTCTTCGCTGTTTACACTAAAGTTGCCCTGTTGCATCTCCCAAAGCTTCCAGTATTTCCCCCTTAGTTTTAATAATTCTTCATGGCTTCCCTGTTCGATTATCTGCCCTTTATCCATAACAATTATCTTGTCGCAATTCTTAACTGTAGCCAGTCTATGGGCAATAATAAGCATCGTCTTTTTCCTAAACTTGTTGTAGATCATATCGAAAATAATGTTTTCTGTAGCGAAATCCAGATTACTTGTAGATTCATCCATGATATAGAACTTATTATCTTTAAGAAATGCCCTTGCTAATGCTATTCTCTGTTTTTCACCTCCGCTTAGTCCATTTCCGGCTTCCTCAAGATAGGTATGATATTGCATCGGAAGCCTTTTTATAAAGTCATGAGCATCAGCCTTTTTTGCAGCTTCTTTTACCTCATCAAGCGTTGCATTCATCCTGCTGACACGAATATTGTCATATATACTTTTCGAGAACAGCTCTATATTCTGCGGAACATACGATATTGCTCTTCTTAAAGATGAATGTGAAAACTCTTTGATATCAGCACCATCAACTGTTATTTCTCCGTTTTCAGGTTCATAATACCTTAGGAGCAACTTTGCTATCGTGGATTTCCCACTCCCGCTTGCTCCAACCAGCGCAACCTTCTGTCCTTTTGAAATAGTAAAGCTGATATTATCAAGCGCAGGCTTTCTGTTTCCATACCTGAATGTAAGATTTTTTATTTCTATATCTCCATCTATATTTGTTATTTCTTGCTGATCTTCCTCATTTTCTTCCCTCTCATAATCCAGAATTTCCGACAATCTCTTCATGGAAATATTTGCTTCTTGAATCTGTAACTGGAGCCCCACAAGATTGCTTATCGGATTCATAAAATACCCCGAAAGCGTCATAAATGCCATATAGCTTCCAAGTGTAAGTTCGTTATTGATTACCGAGCTAATTCCTACATACAACAGAACAATATTTCCCATTCCCGATATAATGCTTGAAATAGTTCCCTGTACATTTGAAAGCATGGATTCTTTGTAGCCAATCCTAAGTGACTTTATGTACTCTTTTTCTATGCTCTCAAGCTCGGTATCTTCATTTGCATTTCCCTTTATTGTCTCTACTGCACGAAGTCCTTCAATAATTTCTGAATTGAGAACCGATGCCTGCTGCATTTGCTCTTCATTAATCTTCTTGTACGGTTGCTTAAAAATAAAAACCAATATAATACTGACAACTGTCATAAATAAAATGATGGAAAAAAGCTGTGAATTCATCCGGAACAGGATGACACCGGACATAAGTGCCATTGATATATCCATGATCAGCGATAATGCTATTCCGGTAAAAATATTTTTTATAGTAAACGCATCAGAAAATCGCGTCGTTATATCTCCCGTCTTTCTTGTAGAAAAGAATTTCATCGGAAGCTTATATATATGTTCGAAATATCCCAGCATAAGAGGGATATCTATCTTAATTGATAGATGTAGCAGGATCCACTGTCTTATAAAACCAAGAATAGTTGACGTAAACGATATTCCAAGAAAAACAACCAGCATGATCTTTAGCGCATCTTTCTGCTGATAGGTTAGAATCTCATCATATATAACATTATTAAACAATGATGATACTATACCTAAAAGTGTTGTAAGCGCCGATGCCAGGAAAGCATATATAAACAGTTTCTTTTGTGGAAGCATGAGCTTAACATATCGCTCAAATATATTGATTCCTTTTACTTTACCTGTTTCAAATTCGCTGTTAGGTTTTAGTAATAGTATTGCGCCGGTAAACTTCTCATAGAAAGTATTTATTTCAATTCGTTCCAAATCTCTAGCCGGATCACCAACAACTACATGCTTTTTATCTTTTTTAAAGATAACCACAAAATGTGATAGTCCTTCTTTGGTGACAATATTTGCAATACACGGGAGAGAAAAATCGCTAAAGAAACCTTCTTTGTCAACTTTTACAGCCTGTGTCATGAATCCCAGCCTTTCGGCACATTTTGACAAGCCTATGAGATTCGTCCCTTTTAGATCTGTCCCCATCATATCGCGAAGCCTTGTAATGGTTGTCTCTTTTTTGTAATGTAAGCAAACCATTGCCATGCAAGCTGCAGCACAATCAGTATAATCATGCTGATTTACAAATGTATATCTCATTCCACAATTTTATCCTTCAAATTTTTTATTTATAATTTGTTTTATAGTTTCTTTTTCATTTAGACTTCCACAACAATTAATGATAATTGTATAATTCCTCTCACTCAATACATCTTGAGTGAACGCAGGGTATCTTGAGTAAACAAAAAACTCCGGTAGATTTACTACCGAAGCTTTCACAAAATCATTCATAAAGCTATAAAAGCTATGAATTTTCCTTTTTCAATTTTGTTACTATAAAATCCATTGTACTTATTAACTACAGTTCTTACACTCTTAATGCCAAAGCCGTGATTCTTAATGTCTTTCTTTGTGGTAAGCACATCACCATCAATGACTTTATCTTTCATTATCGTATCATTTTCCACCTTAATCAGAAGTTGCTCTCCATTATTTACGACCTTGACATCTATACTTTTTTCATCACATCCTACCTTTTCGCAACCTTCTACAGCATTTTTGAGAAGATTGTAAAAAATTGTGCAGAGATCATAATCGCTTATTTCCTCTCTAATTTTTGGGCAGCCCTCGTATTGGAACTTTATGTTTTTGTCCTGCATTACTTTTGTTTGATCATTAATCACAGCATCAGCAGCCATATTGCACGTATACTTTTTAGTTTGGTCGATGTCAACTTGTTTTTGCATACAAGCTAGATACTCCTGCATTTTTTCAGTATTGCCTTCGTCAAGATATTTTTGTAGTGCTGTAATATGTGCACGAACATCATGCCTAAATCTTCGCACTTTTTCTTGATCATTCTTTAAACCGTCAAAATAATCTGATTGAGCTTTAAGCATATATTGATACTTGATTTCGTCTTGCTTCATCTTATTATTTCTATTTACAACAAAGCTTTGCCATACCATAACAGCAATAAATAGAAACAATAGTCCCAGCATAGCAAAAGATATAATAACGTAAGCCTTTGGATCATACTCATTTCTTCTCACCATTTTCCCCAATGCAGGAATTATAAAAAGCCCTCCAATAAAGCTCGAAAAAATCACTCCTAGTTGTGAAGTAGAAAGATAATAGTCTACCTTCCTTTTTATAATAATATTCATTAAAAAATGATATATCATAGGAGCAATTAAAACCAATACCTTATCCCAAAGAGGTCTTCCGACAAGTGCTCCGTATAAATAACAATCATCTTCAAACATGGCATAAAAGAGCATTTTAGATAATGTTGATAGTAAATCCATAATTATCCAAGATACTGCCATGTATATAAGCCCCTTAACCCTTTTTCCTTTCTCTATTAACACAACAAAAAGAATGGAGCAAAGATTCGGAATTCCACTAAGCCATCTATCTCCTCCACGGATTTCAAAATATAAAAGGCAACATAACATCGAAAAAACAAAATAAATTGGAACAGATATTTTCTTCTTGTAAATTGGAAAATTAAATGCAATAAGAAAAAAAGAAAAGTATTTCAATAAATCCAACAAACTATATTCTGCGGCCCATAAAAGATCCTTCATACACTCATCCCCTCATACAAATATTGTCTATAACTTCTTAAAGCAGTGTCTTTATAACTTTTCCCAATCGGTATACTTTCTTTTGTTATCAAGTTAATATAAGCGCCGGATAAATTAGATATTTTATTTACATTAATAAGATATGATCTATGCACGCGAAGAAACGGCATCCCTCCGAGAATATTTTCGCACTTTTTTAATGTATAAGAAGTAACTATTGTCTTTTGTATAGTATGTATATCACAATAATTCGAATCCGCTTTAAGATATATAATATCCGATTTGCGAATATGATAGTCGCCACAATTGTCCGAAAAAACTACCAATGCATCAGATATCACTCTCTTATAAACCTTTTGAATCCTTGCATTAAAATCAGTTTCCTTTATCGGCTTTTGGATAAACCCTAATGTCTTATATCCATATGCATCTCCGGCAAATTCATGATGACTGGATACAAATACTATATTTAAAACATTAGGCATCTTTTCAAGTCTTTCCATTACAGACAATCCGTCGATTCCGCCCATCTCTATATCCAAAAAAACGAGATCAATATGCCTGTCAGTCTCCTTTATAATCTCTTCTCCCGAATAATATGAGTAAACCTTATAATTTACTTTTTTATCAATAAAAAATGAGTTGCATAACCCGATTATTTCGTTGTGCAACTCTCTATCATCATCACATATTGCAATATTGAATGTACCTATATCCATTACATATGCCCCCTATAATCAAGTAAATAGCTACATTTTTAAAAGATTATATCATAAAAATTCCTATATAACACTTTTGCTTTATTATGGTTTTAAAATCATTTATCTATAATCGCATTTCCATACACTCAAGATAGCCGCAGTTTACTCAATGATATACTCTCTGCTAATCGAATTGTAATATAATGCAATCTGTCATCTCAAAACAAAAGGAGGAATGTATTCATGTATCAATATGATATACTTGAACTTATTTTCGGAAGCGGCAATCCTTAATAGTCATTTCCCATCTATAAGTCGCCAAAAGCGGTCAAAATAATAAGACTTTGGCGATTTATACGCTTAAAAATGCTTATAAATCGCCAAAGTCTGTTTTTCAAGTGACATCCCTCAAACGAATGACCACTACATTGATTATTTATTCAATCTACTCAAACTGCATTCTGTAATACTTCTCGTACAATCCGCCTGTCCTTAAAAGTTCCTTGTGGGTTCCGCGTTCTTCTATGCCGTTGCTTCCAAGGACGATGATCTCATCGGCGCCAAGGATTGTAGAAAGTCTGTGTGCAATCGTGATGGTTGTTCTTCCGACTGAGAGTTTTTCAAGGCTGTCCTGAACATATCTCTCGCTCTCGTTATCGAGTGCGCTCGTCGCCTCATCGAGAATAAGAATCGGAGGGTTCTTAAGGAACACTCTTGCGATGGCAATTCGCTGTTTCTGGCCACCTGACAGTCTTGCTCCCCTTTCACCGACAAGTGTGTCAAATCCATCTGACAGAGTGTTTATAAAGCCCGTCAGGTCTGCTTTTTCAGCTGCCTCTCGTATCTCATCCATCGTGGCATCAGGCTTTCCGTAGGCGATATTCTCGCGAACCGTACCGTTAAAGAGATACACGTCCTGTTGCACAATTCCGATAAATGATCTAAGAGATCTCTGAGTTACGTCACGAATGTCAACTCCGTCTATTTTAACACTTCCGCCCGTAACATCATAGAATCTTGGAAGAAGTGAACAAAGCGTTGTCTTTCCGCCGCCTGACGGACCTACAATAGCTATATTCTTGCCTTTTTCAACATGTAGACTGATGTGGTCAAGGACGCTTTCTTCCTCGCCGTAAGCAAAAGAAACGTCCTCATAATCGATAACGCCCTCAACGTGCGTAAGCTCTTTTGCCCCATCCTTATCAACAATCTCAGGTTCCGTCTCCATGACCTCGCAGAATCTTCCAAAGCCCGCAAGACCTTTCTGAAGCTGTTCCGTAAATTCAACAAGTACATTGACCGGATTGATAAATATGTTGATGTAGAGCGCATAAATAGCCATATCTTCAACCGTCATCTGTCCTTTGGCAATAAACACACCTCCGGCCACAATAACAGTCACAAACAATAGTCCCTCGAAGAAGTTGTTTCCCGAATGAAAAAGCGCCATCTGCTTGTAATTGTCCTTCTTTGACTCAAGGAAAGCGAGGTTACTTTTATCAAATTTCTTTTCCTCAATCTCCTCTCCCGTAAAGGACTTCACGACCTTGATACCGCCGAGCGTATCCTGAAGGGATGAGTTAATTCCCGCAACCTTCTTCCTGTTATCGGAAAACGTCGCTCTCATCTTCCTGTTACGGCTTACAGAGAATACCGCCATGACAAGCACAACAGACACAAGGCACAGCGTCATTGGCACGTTTATACGCATCAGAAGTATGAAGGAACCGACTATTTTCACAAAAGAGATAAATATATTCTCGGGGCCGTGGTGCGCAAGCTCGGATATATCAAAGAGATCCGATACCAGCTTACTCATCATCTCGCCCGTATTGTGTGTGTCATAATATGAAAAAGAGAATGCTTCAAACCTTTCAAAGAGCTCTTTTCGCATGCCGGACTCCATCTTGGCGCCCATCATGTGTCCCCAATATGTCACGTACCACCTGCACAGGAATCTGATGAAATACAGAACAAGCAACAAAAGTCCTATGATCCATATTCTTTTCATTATGATCTCAGGTTCTTCAAGAAACAGCGTCTCTCTGAGTATCCTTATGAACTGCGGGAAAACGAGGTCTATCACAGACAGCACCGTTGCGCAGAGCAGGTCGAACAAGAACACTCCGATATAGGGTTTGTAATAAGGTATAAATTTCTTGATAAGATCCATTGTGTATATTTCCTTTTATGTAATTTACTCTGCATGCCCTATTGCAAGGTTGTTGAGCCAGTTCTCTTTCTTTAACCAGAAATGGAAAATAGTGATCTTGATAAAATCAACAAGCTTTACACATATAAAGAGCTCTATAGGGCCTATATCGGTGTATTTACCAAGGATAAGTATCATAGGAAGAAGTACAACCAAAGTTATTACCGCATCTCCGTACGCGCCCATCTTGGTATCGCCTCCGGATCTTGCAACCGCCTGCTGAGCATTGATATATACCCATATAGGCATAAATATCGACAGAACAATAACCATTCTTCTGCATATGTCTATAGCGCCGCCGCTCAATCTTCCATATACGACAGGCACGATAAGTGTAGTCACGAAACCAACAATCGTCATTACACATCCAAAAGCGAATGCTCCCGACAAAAGCCAATTCTTTTGCTTGCGCGCTTCTTCAAGCTTGCCTTCTCCAAGTGTCTTGCCCATAATGACACTTGTAGCAGAATAAATTCCGCCAAATGCCACAAAGAAGAGATTTGCGATAGCAAAACCCGCTGCCATTCCGGATACTACTTCCGCTCCCCCTCTGCTGTTAAAAATAGCGGTATTTACAGTCTCAGAAAGCACCCATGTCATCTCACAGAAGAGCATAAGCGCTCCTTTTCTCAATATCTCGCCAAAGAGACTGAAATCAACTTTAATACCGCTCTTTAATGCGATAGCAAAATCAGGTTTCACCTTAATATATATGCCTGTGAAGATAACAAATTCCAGTGTTCTTGCTATAACGGTCGCAACAGCCGCTCCTCTTACGCCAAGTGCCGGGAAACCAAAGTTTCCGTAGATAAGAAGGTAGTTAAACGTAGTATTGGTCAGCGTAGCGATTATAGTTACAATAAGCGGTGCCTTTACTCTTCCCATGTCTCTCAAAGATGTCGCTATACAGACAGAAAAAGTCATCGGAAGTCCCATCCAGAACATGATATGGATGTACTTTACCGCCTCATCAAGAATAAAAGGCGCCTGCGTATTTCCTAAGAGCATGAGCGACAGGAACTGCCTTGGGAAGACTCTGCACACCAGAAAATAAGGTATAAACGCAGAAAGTCCCATAAACACTTTAAAGATGAATGCCTGCTGCATTCCTGCCTTGTCTTTTGCACCAAAGAACTGTGTGAGGAATATTCCTCCCGACATGCAGATGGTATTAAGAAACACCATAAAAATAAACAGTATCTGGCCTGCGACGTTAACTCCGGACATGGACACGTCTCCAAGTCCCGATACCATGAAATTGTCGATAAGCGATACCATGTTCTGTATAAGCTGCTGGAGCATGATGGGTACCGCAATCTTTAATGCATTTCTATAAAAAGAAGCTTCTCCGAATAAGCTTCTTTTCTCCTGTATTATTCCGTTCATAATAATTCAACCTCGTCCACTCAATAAGAACAAAAAAACAAAACAAAGAGTTTTGGCAATTATAATACAAGTTTGTGTATAAATCGCCAAAACTCTCTAGATTCAAAAAACATGGTATATATCAATTACTCAACCGTAACAACCTTAGCAAGGTTCCTTGGCTTATCAACATCAAATCCCTTTGTATATGATGTGTAATAAGCTATGAGCTGCATAACAACGGCTGCAGGGAACGGCATGAACATATCATCCATCTCAGGAAGTATAAATGTATCATCCTCAGGGATATTCATGTCCTTATAAAGAGATTCTCTGGTAATAAGGATCATGCTGGCTCCACGAGACTGAACCTCTCTGATATTGGAGTATTCCTTAGATGCGATCGCACTCTGTGTAACAAGCGCAACTACAGGTATTCCGTCCGTAATAAGAGCAATTGTTCCGTGTTTAAGCTCACCGGATGCGTATGCTTCCGAATGAACATATGATATTTCTTTAAGTTTCAGCGAACCTTCAAGAAGAAGTGAGTAATCAAGTCCTCTTCCGATCATGAATGCGTTCTCTGAAAGGAGGAACTTACTTGTCATCTTCTTTACGAATTCTTTTTTCTCCAAAATCTGACCGATAACTTCAGGTACTCTCTGAAGTTCCTTCAAAAACTTGCTGCTCTCTTCCTCTGAAACAAGTCCGTTAAGTCTTGCCGCATGGATTGCAAGAAGATAGAAAACAGTAAGCTGGCTGGTGAAAGCCTTGGTACTTGCAACAGCGATCTCAGGGCCTGCATGTGTATAGATGCAGTAATCACTGATATCTGAAATCGTTGAACCTTTTACGTTTACAATTGACAGTACCTTTGCACCTTTCTTTCTTGCATACTTAATAGCCTCGATAGTATCAACCGTCTCACCCGACTGTGAAACCGCGATAACAAGAGTTCCGGGCTTGATAACGGGATTAGTGTATGTAAACTCAGAAGCCACCGCTACATCAGTGTGGATATTGGCAAGTGTATGGAAGAGCTGCTGACCTATAAGTCCCGCATGCATAGCTGTTCCGCAGGCAATAACCACAATGTTCTGATTATCTCTGAAAAGAGAATTCGGAATGCCTTCTGCTTCAAATGAAGTGCTACCGTTTACAATATGAGGTGTGTAAGTATCTTTTACGGCGTCGGGCTGTTCATGGATCTCTTTTTCCATATAGAAAGCATAGCCGCCCTTACCACCGCGACTTGTATCCCAGTCGATAGTCATGAGCTGAAGAGGAATCTCATGTCTCTTCTCGTCATGAACCACAATTCCCTTAGTTGAAAGGCACGCAACCTGATACTCGGGAAGGAATGCATATTCCTTTGCATGTACGCCAAGAGCCGCAACATCAGAAGCAAGCATTGCGCCATGCTCAGTCATTGCAACAACGATGGGACTTACGTTTCTGATCGCATATATTTTACCTGGCTGATCAGCAAAAATAACCGCAAAAGCAAATGTTCCCTTAAGCTGAGAAACAAGATCTCTTAAAGCTTTTTCAGGATCTCCGTCATACAAGCAATTCAAAACTGCGGCAGCAACCTCAGTATCTGTCTCTGAAATAAGCTTTCCCTTAAGATCATACTCTTTTACAAGCTCCTTATAATTCTCAATAATTCCATTATGTACAAGTGTTACTCTGCCATTCTGATGGGGATGGGCATTCTCATCGCTGACGCCACCGTGTGTAGCCCAACGTGTATGTCCTATTCCTGCACACGCCTCATCTGTAAGGCCGACACATACTTCTCTTAATTTGGAAACTCGTCCGGCAACCTTATTTACAGTAGGTTCCTTCGCTCCATCAGGGAAAAGAGCTATTCCGGCACTGTCATATCCTCTATATTCCAAAAGTTCAAGTGAGTCCAATAAAATATCTTTTGTGCTCTTTTTTCCGATATATCCAATAATTCCGCACATAACCTCTCCAATCAACTATATATATAAATTTTCCTATATAATATAGTATGTTTATATCATACCAAAAGCGCCTGTTTCAAGCGCAAAACCAACTAATGCTTTATTATAAAAGTTTGTTGCTTTTTAGTCAAATTTGACATCTTGTTAAACCTCATGTAAAATTTCATAGAATTATGAGTGGTGAAGATATGAAATTAAAAAATCTAAAAAACAAAAACTTAATACTGGTATCCGGTGCACTTATGGTCGCATCATTAGCCGTATGCGGCGCAGCATTTGCAACGGACGAGATCAAGGTTTCGGCAACGGAAGCGATTATCGCTTCAACAGAAGGCGTTTCGGTTCAGCCTGAAATAGCTTCTATCGAAGGAAGCTCAGCTATAGCAGACGAAAGTTCAGCTGCAGCATCTTCCTCAGTAGAACCTATCGACCCTAACGTGGTTGTACACTATGAAGTTCCTGCGAACATGTTCGCATCAGCTACCGTTAATGTAAGAAACGGAGCGGGGATTCAGTGTGATAAGATCGGTAAGCTCTCATGGGGCGCACAGATCACAGTAACAGGCGAAACAGGCAGCGGTTGGTATGAGATAGCATACAAAGACGGAATAGGATATGTCAGCAAGGATTATGTATCTACCGGAATCCCCGGCGTGCCTTTTCTTTTTGTAGGAGACTCAAGAACAGTTCAGCTTAAAACTGCCGTAGGTTCAACCGATAAGGCATATGTTGCCAAGGTCGGTGAAGGTTACAGCTGGTTCAAGAACACTGCTCTTCCCCAGATTCCCAATTACGCCGGAAACGGAACCGTAATGGTAATCAACTTTGGCGTAAACGATCTTGCAAACGCATCGAAGTACATCAGACTTGTAAACAGCAACATCGATTCATGGGAAGCTGCCGGAATCAAGGTTTACTACGCAGCAGTAACTCCCGTAAAGAACTGCAAGACAGTTTCTAACGAGCAGATAGAAAAATTCAACGCAAAGCTCAAGTCACAGCTTGATCCGAGAGTCACTTGGATAGACGGTTACTCTTACTTAAAGCAGAACGGTTTCTCAACCGGTGACGGGCTTCATTACAACAACTCAACATACAAGAGTCTTTACTCTTACTATATGTCAGTAATTGACGCTTAATTTTAAGGCTGTCGCACTTTTGTGTGGCAGCCCTTTTTGTCCCCAATTAACGCCAGCCCCAAGGGCATCAGGTCTGAAATTGTAGCTGTTTGTTTTCACAGTAAGGGTATAAGGCGAATTTTCTTGTTGTTACATATGTTGATATTCAAGGCATAAAAAGACTTAAGCTTTCATTCTTCGCTCCAAAACTCGCCCATAAATGGGCTCAAACAATTGGAGCGATAGCAGAATGAAATCTTAAGTCTTTTTATTGCTATTGAATATTGCAACATCTGTAAATACAGCAAAAATCCGCCTTATACCCTTACTGTGAAGCCAAAAGTTATCGACTTTCAGACCTAATTCCCTTGGGGCCGGGCTGTCTATGAATGAATCTACTCAAACAAAAAATCCGCCAAAAGCGACTTTCTCTAAGCTGCTGACGGGAATCGAACCCGTGACCTCCGCACTACCAATGCGACGCACTACCGACTGTGCTACAACAGCGCATGCCCTAAAGCACGATGTTTATTATAACAATCCTAAATAACGGTGTCAATCAGAATATAGTGAAAGAGCATATCTCCTGCTCATGCATGAAATATCTCGAAGATAGGCAGTACATTTATCTTGCACACATCTGCTCTTTTCTTTATTCCCGAAGATATGAGCAGAAAAAACAGCGATTCGCATTTTTCAATCGCAGCAACAATGGCCTGAGAATACTGCCTGTTTCACCATATGGTGCTACCTGCAGTATTCACATCATCAGTTCTTCGATAAGGTAGTGGTAGATCTCTTCGTTCTTTTTTTGCCACTTATCGCAGATTGACTGTGCAATCTCTTCGGTGGGAACGGGAATTGAGATGTTAAGAATACACTTTCCGTTCTCCATAGCTACAAGCTGAGCAGTGTACTCCTTGTCGCCTGTTTTTCTGTAGTCACTAAGTATGGAGGCTTCATTTCTGAGTTTCAGGCTGTTCGCTGTGAGGAATTCATCAGCCTGCTGCCTGATGGACGGATTAATTCTGTTGCCAAAAAACTTGAGCGTCTCTTCGCCTTCGGCAGTTATCTCCAGAAATGTCCTGTTTGCCATAGTTTTTTCTACGATAAGCTCCGATGAAACAAGCTCCGCAAATACTTCCTGAAGCGTCAGGAACGTCGTATATTCTTTTTCCAATATAAAGTCATAGATCTGCGACTTGCTAAGAGGTACCTCGCAGCGCTTTAGCATGTACAGAACGATCATTTTGTATAAAGTAAGATACCGTGAGCTCACAGTGATGCCTCCATCTTAAGTACTATAGTAAACGAGCCGGCGTGCCTCTCCGGCAGTTGCCGGCAAAGCACTACACTACTCAAATGTGAGCTTTTACAGCTGCTGAAATAACATCTGCTACTCTCTCATCAAAAGCTGCAGGAAGGATATTCTCATCATTAAGCTCATCATCAGGGATAAGTCCTGCAAGTGCAGTTGCAGCCGCAAGTTTCATCTCCTCTGTGATCTGCTTTGCTCTTCCTTCAAGCGCACCGCGGAAGATTCCGGGGAAAACAAGAACGTTGTTTACCTGGTTGGGGAAATCACTTCTTCCCGTTCCGATAACCCTTACTCCTGCTTCCTTTGCAACATCGGGCATGATCTCGGGAACAGGATTTGCCATAGCGAACATGATCGCATCTTTGTTCATTCCCTGAGCCATCTCTTTTGTAACGATTCCGGGAGCCGAAACACCGACAAATACGTCTGCACCCTTAAGAGCATCGGCAAGTGTTCCGTTCTCCTGATCGGGGTTGGTCACATCCATCATCTTCTCCTGCATCCAGTTAAGATCGGGTGATGTCTTGCTGAGGATTCCGGACTTATCGCACATGATAACCTTCTTAAATCCATAACGGAGAAGAAGCTTTGTGATAGCTATTCCGGCACTTCCCGCACCGTTTACAACTACCTTGCAGTCTTCCTTTTTCTTTCCGACAACCTTAAGTCCGTTGATAACACCTGCAAGAACAACGATGGCTGTTCCGTGCTGATCGTCATGGAATACGGGGATATCAAGTGTCTCTTTTAATCTCTCTTCTATCTCAAAGCATCTGGGAGCAGAAATGTCCTCAAGGTTGATTCCGCCAAATCCCGGTGCAAGATATGTAACAGCTTTGATTATCTCTTCTGTATCCTGAGTATCAAGGCAGATAGGCACTGCGTTCACGCCTCCAAACTCCTTGAAAAGAACTGCTTTTCCCTCCATAACCGGCATTGCTGCATAGGGTCCGATGTTTCCAAGTCCAAGAACCGCGCTACCGTCAGAAACTACGGCGATGGTATTGGACTTGATAGTATACTTATAAGCAAGCTCTTTATCTTCAGCTATAAGCTTACATGGTTCTGCAACTCCGGGTGTATATGCAATAGCAAGGTCCTCTTTTGATTTCACCTCAGCTTTTGAAAGTGTCTCAAGCTTTCCCTGCCATTCCTCGTGCATTTTAAGTGCCTTCTCAGCGTTAGTCATAATAGTACTACTCCTCTCTTGTCAAAACTCTTTTCCAACTATACTGTAAGCAAACGACACGACTTCGTTTCGTTTGTCCGTATCAATGTATTTGAAGACATCATATAGCTTCTTGTGTCCTCCGCCCGTGTTTTCAAGGCCGAGCGCAAGCCCCAGTGCCGATATCTCCTCCTGCGCATCAACCTGCCTGGACAGCATGAGCGCGTCGATATGGCCATTTTTTTCCATTTTGGTATAAGCATAGGCAAATGCCGCTGCCTGAACATCTTCTCCGGATGTAGATGAATATCCCAGCTCACTCAGAATTATTGAGCGAACATTTCCCGAAGTATCCCTCATGGAATCTTTTTGCATATAATTAGTAAGCACCTCGATGTTATCCATTGTTATCGTAGGTGTTGTTTCCGTGTGATTTACGTACCTGGATGCATTCCAGAACGCCGTATTTCCGTTGGGGAAAGAATACGGATGAGCCGCAAGTCCCCAGTCTATATTTCCGTAATTTGATATGGACGACGCAAATATATCTATAACGTCTTTTGCGTCATAATCACCTGTCTTTTCCGTATTATATGTCCAGCGCTGGTCAATCGGAATGTATACCTTAGCGCTTGAATTTTCGCTCATTATGGCATTGTAAAAGACTCTGAATGCTCTTGTAAATGCCGCTGTATATGTATTTACATCGGTCTTTGCCATATAATTATATTCTTTTCTGGCGTTGACCTCATTGGCAATAATCCACATACTTACATTGCCATGGCCGGTTCCCGAATATCTTCCCGCCAAAAAGCTTCCGATAGCGGCAAGTGCTTTTACACCGCCTTCATCTGCAGCGTTAAACATGTAATACGGTGCAGTTGAGCCGCTTCGGGCATCCGGATGAGTAATCTCGGGATATGTTGAAGGGCTGGCATCATTTAATATGATAGCAGCTATGTCTATCCCCATTCCATTTAGCTTCTGGAACAGATTATCATAATCATTCATTATCTGCGAGTTAAAATGATAAACCTTACCGCCATAATCATACTCAATTCCGCCGGAAGTCGTAAGTATATGCGAAAGAGGAATATTGTAAGAACAATAATTCACTCCGAGATCCGGAAGTTCGGAAAGCTTCAGCGGATGCGGAAGAATTCCCTTTATCGACTTGTGCTCCATCCCGCCATAGCTGTGCCTTGCGCACGCTTCGGGATTTGTAATGTACTTGGGATGGCTTATGCCGACAAAACCTCCGTCTTTTCTGACAGCAAGTGTAAACTTGGAAAAAAGCCTTGAATCCGCAGAATCTTTTTTCAGATTAAGCTTAAACTGTGCCTCTTCACCCTTATATATCCTGTCAAGAGGCTCTGCACCTTCTGCAAGACCGTCCTCATATGTTGCCTGTTCAAAAATATAATAGTATTTGTCATCACTTGCCGGTATTCCCGCAGAAGTCGCTTCTATCTGGATTTTGTCATCATCCACGATAGCGCAGTTATTGATGCTGGCAAATTCGGCAGTGTTCTCGGGCGTAAGTTCAATTGTTTCCGGTCTCTGCATAAGGGCTTCCGTAACCGTCATCCCCGATCCCGTTATGAAATTTATAATATCCTGATTTAAATACTCATGCTTTCCGTTATTGGTAGTATCATGTGCTACTTCAATAGTCTCAAGAAAAGATTCCGGCTCAGAATCGTCTCCGTTATATACATTTTTTAGCAAAGTTACAACTAATACAGTAACAAAAACAAGCGCAAAGGCTGTAACTATTCCTGTTAAGGCAAGCAGTCTTCTGTTTCGCCGGATTCTTTGATTTCTTGTACTTCCTTTACCGGTTCGCATCCTGCGCTTTCTTTTTTTCATCAGTCTCCCTTTTTATTTCTGTTTTTTAGTTTCTTCATATGATCCTTTATCTTAAGTTCGTAGCCATTTCCCGTCGGGTTGTAAAATTCCTTTCCATTAAGCTCATACGGCAGATACTGCTGTTCAACATAATGGTCCGGATAATCGTGGGCATATTTGTATCCAAGGCCGTGCCCAAGCTTTGCGGCCGATTTGTAGTGTGCATCCTGAAGATGCGGCGGAATCGGAAGATTTCCCGTTTCCCTGATCGCATGCTGTGCATTCTCAATAGCAAGATATGCCGCATTGCTCTTAGGCGCCGTAGCGATGTAGCTTGCCGCCTGAGCCAGCGTTATACGCGCTTCCGGCATGCCGAGTCTCTCAACTGCAAGTGAAGCTGCAACCGCCACCTGTAAAGCTTGCGGATCGGCGTTTCCTACATCTTCGGAAGCACATACCATCATTCGCCTTACTATGAATTTAGGGTCTTCTCCGGCATCCAGCATTCTTGCAAGATAGTAGACCGCAGCGTCCGGATCCGAACCTCGCATACTCTTTATAAAAGCAGATATAGTGTCGTAGTGATTGTCGCCGTCCTTGTCATATCTGGCAACTTTACGCTGAATGCACTCCTCTGCCACTTCTTTGGTTATATGTATCAGGCCGTCGCTGCTGCGCTCTGTTGTCATAACGCCAAGTTCAATGGCATTTAACGCATGCCTTGCATCTCCATCAGAAAGATCTGCAAGAAAATCTGCAGCATCATCTTCAAGAACAGCGTTATAACCGCCCATTCCTCTCTCTTTATCGGTAACGGCGCGGTTTAGAAGCACTTTTATATCATCAGCCGTAAGCGGTTTAAGTTCGAAAACGACCGATCTTGATATAAGAGCCCCGTTCACCTCAAAATAGGGATTCTCCGTCGTTGCACCGATAAGTATCACAGTCCCGTCCTCAACAAACGGAAGTAGGTAGTCCTGCTGCCCCTTATTAAACCTGTGAATCTCGTCTATAAAAAGAATGGTCTTCTTGCCGTACATCCCAAGGTTATCCTTAGCCTTGTTAACGACCTCTTCCATATCTTTTTTGCCCGCTATGGTAGCATTTATCTGAGTAAACTCAGCCTTAGTCGTACCGGCTATGACCTTAGCAAGCGTGGTCTTTCCTGTTCCGGGTGGTCCGTACAGTATTATGGAACTTAGCTTATCTGCCTGAATTGCGCGATAAAGAAGCTTGTCTTTTGCAATGATATGCTGCTGTCCCACCACCTCATCCAAGGTTCTCGGGCGCATTCTTGCGGCAAGCGGAGATTCTTTATCCATATTGTTTTCACGCATATAGTCAAACAAATCCATAACATTTTAGATTTTACTATTTTTGATAAAAAAAATAAAGGTACGCTTTCGCTGCATTGTATAATAGATTTTATAAAAAATCACAAAAAGTATTGACCTTCCACCTTATGGAAGGTGTATTTTCCTTATATCAGCAGAGAATTCAATGCGATTGGAGAAACATCAATGAAGATTAGTCAGGTAGAAGAACTTGTTGGTATCACCAAAAAGAATATCCGTTTTTATGAAGACCAAGGTCTTCTTTCTCCGGAGAGGGATCCCGAAAACGGATACAGAGAATATTCTCTTAAGGATGTTAATGAGCTTATGAAGATCAAATTCCTAAGAAAGCTCTCCGTTCCTCTGGAGGACATTCGAAGAGTTCAGGAAAAAGAACTATCACTTAGCATGTGTCTTGAAAAACAGAGCAGTAACTTAAAAAGCGAGATTACTTCCTTGGAAAGTGCGATTGAACTGTGTGATTCCGTAAAAGACAAGAATCCTGATTATTCTGATTTCAAAGCAGAAGAATATCTCGAAGAAATGCATAAGATCGAAGAAAGGGGTGGAAAGTTCATGAACGTTTCCAAAACAGATGTCAAGAAAAAGAAAATAGGAGCTTTATTGGCAGCTGCAGTATTCTTAGCTATGATGGTCGCTTACATAATCTTCTTCCTTACAGTAAGCGTAAGTGACGGAACTCCGATGCCTCTGTTCATTGTGATCATGTTTGTAGGCATTGCTGTAATAGTTGGTTGTATTCTTGCTTTAAGGCAAAGACTTAAGGAAATCGAAGGAGGAGAAGAAGATGAAGCTAGTAAGTATTGATACCATTCCCGGAGCAGAGATTGAGGCTCTCGGCCTTGTAAAAGGAACTGTTGTGCAGTCCAAGAATTTGGGAAGAGATTTTATGGCCGGCATGAAGACACTTGTCGGAGGTGAGATCAAGGGATACACTGAGATGCTCACGGAAGCAAGGCAAATTGCCACAAAGCGTATGGTTGATGAGGCTATGAATCTTGGTGCCGATGCGATCGTAGGTGTTCGCTACGGCTCATCCGCAGTCATGCAGGGTGCAGCAGAGATCGTTGCATACGGAACTGCCGTGAAAATAAAGTAAATCCGGGCCTTATATAGCGCTTGGGGCGTGCGGGCATAGGCGCTGTAATGTTTGTGTTCGGCTGCGCAGTGATTATCATGAATTTATAAAAACAGGAACCGTTTCCTTTCATGTTGTTCAGAAAAGTTAGCGGTTCCTGTTTTTTTAAATATTGATAATCATCTTGCTCGTCCGAGAACTACGCACTACAGAGCCTATGCCCGCACGCCCCAAGCGCTATATAAGGCCCTCACTTACTGCTCTGCTCTATCGTTACGCCGTCGGCGTTCATCTTAATGGTTATGTCTCCGCCTCTGGTGATATAGGTTTCCACACCTTCAGCTTCCAAAACATTAATCGTCTCCGCATCCTCATGTTCCTTCTTACTTGCTGTAATGATCGCATACTTAGGGGAGACACTTTTTATAAATTCATCAAGGTTCTTTTTGAATCGTCCGTGATGTGGCATTTTGAGGACATCACATTCAAGTCCGTCTGTCGAGATGAGTTCGTTGATACGCTCTTCTTCCGCATCTCCCGTAAAGAGCATTGTCTTATCAGCACACTGCACCTTGATCGCAAGTGATGAATTGTTGCTGATACTGCTCTTATACACTGTTGCTTCCGGCGGATAGATTGTATATACAACTCCGTCTTCTTTAAAAGAAAAAACATCCTTTACAATAAGGTCTTTATAGCCTTTTTCCTTGAGGGCACTGTAATATTCCGTTATATCATCGGAATCCTTTGATAGATATGTTGTGTAGATCTTTCCTACATTTTTGGCCCTTATTATCTGATCTGCACCTCCGACATGATCTTGATCAAAGTGAGTGATTATCATCTCATCTATGATATCTATCCCCTGCTCATCGATAAGTTCAAGGAAATTGTCGCCCTTTTTATCTGTCGCCGTGTCTATTACAACAGTGTGATTCGCCGTTCTCAAAAGAAAAGCATCAGCCTTTCCGCACTTAAACGCAGTGATAGTGATCTCTGAATCGGGATCGGGTGTAAGATTTTTGCTCGCTTCGTCCGCATAAACTTCCTCAGCCGTATCATCACCGGGCTGAAAAACCTTGGAATTATTATTGCAGGAAGAAGTTGCAAAAATTGTTGCCATCAAAGTTAAAGCCGCTACCAGTCTTTTTTTCATATGTCCCCCTTTAACTTTTCACATTTATATTGTCCACAAAAAAAAGCCATTTTAAAGTTTATATCCCGTACCTTAAATAAACCTAAATTTCATCATGCTTAAGAAATAATCTCATTACACTTTTTGTTCAGCATATTGAGAACTCTCTTTTTATCAAGGCTCCACAACGGTGCCTCAAGAAGGCGCCTCGGCCCGTCTCCCGTCATCCTGTGTACTACGGTTTCTTTGGGCAAAAGAGCTATACAATCACGCACAAGATCCGTATACTCCTCCATTGACATCACAGGAAACGGCTCGCGCATATAATCATCATACACCGAAGTCCCCTTCAATATCTGAAGATTCTGAATCTTGATGCCGTCAAGTACGGGGTCAAGCTCCGCAAGATACTTAACCGACGAAAGCATATCGTCTTTTGTTTCACCCGGAAGTCCCAGAATAACATGCACTATGACCGTTATGCCGGCTTCTTTAAGCCTCTTGTACGCATCTTCAAAGACTTTAAGTTCATAACCCCTGTCAACCTTTCGGGCGGTCTCTTCATGTATCGTCTGAAGTCCAAGTTCCACCCACACAGGCTTCTTGCGGTTAAGAGCTGCAAGCATCTCCATTACGTCATCTCCCAGGCAGTCGGGTCTTGTTCCCAGGGAAAGAATCTTAATATCATCCCTGTCAGCAGTCTCGTTATAGAGCTTGGAAAGACGCCCGACATCTCCGTAGGTATTCGTATAAGACTGAAAATACGCGATAAAGCTCTTTGCATCAGTCTTTTGCCTTATCCTTGCCTTTGCATCTTCTATCTGGACAGCGATCGGTGCGATCTTTGCCGCAAACTCACCGGAACCCTGCTCAGAACAAAAAGTACATCCCTTTGTCAGCTTTTTTCCGTCCGGAGTGATTATTGAGCCGTCCCTGTTAGGGCACGTACAACCTGATGAAAGAGAAAGTCTGTATATCTTTTCACCGTATGTTTCTTTTAAATATGTTGAAAGCTTTCGAGGCATGGCTCAGCACATCTGCTCCTTTGTTTCCTCTATGCACTCAACCGCGTGTCTTACACAATCATCGCAGTCGCACAGTACCTTTCCGGTCTCCACTCCCTTGAGTTCCTTGCAGATAGTGGCTCCGGACTTTTCCTTAAAGCTTGCAAGCATCTTTTTTGCCGTCATTACAGTCGGGGTAGTCGTATCGTTTTTTAGCCCCGCAACCATTGTTGCCGCACAAAGAGCACCGCATGTGGCTTCAAGGCATCCCATTCCCGTTCCGAATCCCGAGCCCATCTTCATAAGAAGTTCCTCCGGAACCTTAAGCTCATCCTTATACGCTTTCAGAACAGCCTGACAACAATTGCATCCACTGTGTTTGTACTGAACTGCCAATTCTCTTTTATCCATTTTTTCTCCTACCACTACGAGCAGGTGCCTTATCAAAAAACACCTGCTCGCCTGATTTTTTACCGTTTCAAATTATGCAAGGAAACCTATATCGGAAACTATCGGAAGTTCTATAGCTTTTCCTTTGAGCGCTCTCACAAATGCTACGATCCTTACTATAAAAAGTACGATCAGCATGATGGGTGATGCAATCCATCCGATAAACGGAACGATGAAGACAACTGCTGCAATAATATTTGCAACTTCGATCATAGCTGCGTTTCTTGCATGGAATCTTGCAAACGGTGAATTATTTACCAAAAGAGCTATGATCATGCCCATAAATCCTATATATGCAAGGGTTGCAAATATCTTATTATCTGCAATATCCCTTTTATCATAGTCAGAAGTGTGATCCTTTGGATCAAATGCTGTATACTGAGGAGCAAACTGGTTAAAGCTCTGCCCGTTCGGATTAAATCCGGGCTGCATCTGTGGTGCAACACCATCCTGAAAAGCATTCGGATCGACTCCCTGATTCTGGTTATATGGCTCTAAAGAGCAGCCACATTTCTCGCAGAATTTTACGTCATCTGCTAACTCTTTCCCACAATTTGGACAAATTTTCATTGCAATTACCTCCTACCCCAAAACTGCTATTTACTTTCAAATTATTGTACATTCTGTGAAAAACATTTGCAAGTTGCACACAATTTAATAATGTAATCCATTGCTTATTTTGAACAAAAAATAGTAACATTACTATATGAAACAATTAAGGATGTGATATATGAAAAGAAATGTGACCCTTGGCATACTTGCCCATGTTGACGCGGGTAAGACTACCCTTTCTGAGAGTCTCTTGTATCTTGCCGGCCGTATTAAAAAGCCGGGAAGAGTCGATCATAAAGATACTTTTCTTGATACATACGAACTCGAAAGATCACGCGGAATTACAATCTTTTCCAAACAAGCCATTTTTGATTACAACGACATACGCTTTAATCTGCTTGACACTCCGGGACACGCAGATTTTTCTCCGGAAATGGAAAGAACTCTTCAGGTTCTTGACATTGCTACGCTCATAATAAGCGCACCGGACGGCGTAACTTCACAGGCCAGGATGCTTTTTAAGCTCCTTGAGCATTACCGTGTCCCGACTGTGATCTTCGTAAACAAAATGGACCAACCCGGAACCGATGTAGGTGCGGTGACATCTGAGATCAGGGAAACACTTTCATCCTCATGCATCTCTTTTGATGAGAGTGTGCCTGAAGATGAATTCTTTGAAGAACTCGCCATGTGTGACGAAGAGCTTTTATCAAGTTTCCTTGATGGTAAAAAGATAACTCAGGAAAACATTAGCAATCTCATTCATAAAAGGAAGTGCTTCCCGATTCTCTTTGGCTCAGCCCCTAAAGCGGACGGCGTACAACAGCTCCTTGACCTTATCTGCAAGGCAGCTCCGAGTATGACCTGCGAAGCTGAAAACCCTGACGGTACGCCAAAAGAATTCGGAGCCAGGATATATAAGATAAGCAGAGATAATTCAGGAAACCGTTTGACTCACATCAAGATCACAAGCGGCGTCCTGAACGTCAGAGACAGTATTCGCGGCGAAAAAGTCGATCAGATACGACTTTATTCGGGCGAAAAGTTCGAGCCTGCAAGAAGTGCCTATGCCGGAATGATATGCGTCGTAACAGGCCTTACAGGGACAAGAGCCGGCGAAGGACTCGGCATTTTGGAAGGCAGTAATGTCTCAGAAATCCTGCAACCCATTTTATCCTGCACTCTCCTTCTTCCCGAAGATGTGAATCCCGTTCCCGTCTTTAAGCAGCTTAAAGTTCTCGAAGAGGAAGAACCTATGCTTCAGGTGACTTCTCTTGAAGAAACCGGCCAGATTGAGATTCAGATAATGGGTGAAGTGCAAAAAGAGATCCTTCGTCACATGCTAAAGACCCGATTTAACATCGACGCGGAGTTTGGCCCCGGACACACCGTATATAAGGAAACGATAGCAAATACCGTTGAAGGCGTCGGTCATTTTGAACCGCTCCGCCACTACGCCGAAGTGCATCTTCTCCTTGAACCCGGAGAACCGGGAAGCGGTCTTGTCTTTTCGTCAGACTGTCCGACCGATGACCTTGCACTTAACTGGCAGAGACTGGTCCTTACGCACCTTGGTGAAAAGAAGCATCGCGGAGTCCTTACAGGCTCTGAGATAACCGACATGAAAATCACGCTCATAGCAGGAAAGGCTCACGAAAAGCACACAGAGGGCGGTGATTTCAGGCAGGCCACCTATCGCGCAATAAGGCAGGGACTGATGCAGGCAGATTCAGTTCTTTTAGAACCGATACTCGATTACAGAATGGAACTTCCGCAAGAAACTGTAGGAAGGGCTCTCACGGACATACAAATGATGAACGGAACCGTGGGACTGCCCGATATTGAAGGCGGCAAATCAATTCTTACGGGAACTGTCCCCGCAGCATGTCTCGGTAATTACGCGCAGGAACTATCCGCATATACCAAAGGCGAAGGCCATATCTACACCACGCTCAGCGGCTACGGCCCTTGCCACAACGCAGAAGAAGTTATTGCTTCATCAGGTTACGATCCCGACCTTGATCCGGACAATCCCTCTTCTTCCGTATTTTGTATGCACGGTGCGGCAACCTTGATCTCATGGGATGAAGTTCCGGATCATATGCATCTGGACGCAAGAAAGCCCGATTTAGCAAAAAGCGATGCAGTAACAGATCTTACAAACGGCCTCGACCTCGAAGCCCTAAAGAAGATAAATACGCGCAGAAGCGCTGAAGATACACGCTCTTTTGCAGAAAAACAAAAAGACTATTTCGCCGCCGAAGACGAACTAAAGTCCATATTTGAAAGAACCTACGGAACCATAAAGCCTCGCTACACTGAGGACCGATCCGTACTTGCTTCAGCAGACAGCATTGCGACCGAAAAAAACAGAGACCTTGATATCGAACAAGAAAAACGCGATAAGCACAGAAACGCCACCGCAGCAGAAAAAGCAGCAATCGAAGCATCAAAGCACTATCTTCTGGTCGATGGCTACAACGTGATCCACGCATCAAAGGAATTAAAAGATCTTGCCAAACACGATCTCAAGGCCGCGAGAGACTCACTCATAGATACGCTGTCCAACTTCCAAGGATACAGGCGTGAAGAAGTCCTGCTTATATTTGACGCCTATAAGGTACCCGGCGGAAAAGAGCACATTGAAAAACTAAATAACCTTACAGTGATATACACAAAAGAAGCTGAGACAGCCGATCAGTACATTGAAAAGGCTGCTCACGAATTCAGTAAGAAATACAGGGTGACTGTTGCCACTTCAGACGCAATCGAGCAAGTCATAGTATTCAGTGCCGGTGCGATAAGGATGTCTGCATCGGAATTCTGGGAAGAAATTGAGGTGACACGGCGATCTATACTGGATAAGATTTTGGAAAAAAAGCATAAAGATTAGGAAAAAAGTATAAACTTTTTAACGAAATTGCCGATATATTTGTATAATAGACTGACACGGAGGTAATTGTTTCTATGAAGGAAAAACGAACACCTAAGTTCCACGCCAGCATGGCTGCTGTGCTGTTAATGGTCACTATCCCGCTTATAATAGCGCTGATCGGTAGCATCATTTTCAGTAATGTGCAGATGAAGAACATTGAGAAGACCGACGAGAAGATTTATTATGACATGCTATATACAATAAATTTTGAGCTTGTAAATGCAGACAAAGACTTGAACGAGGCAATGCTTTCAATCAGTCGCTACCTTTCAGAATTTAAGTATGCAAATATGAGTGTCCTTACAGGATATATGGAAAACACTCAGAATTGCATCGACCAGACATCAAGCAGAGTTGAAAACGCAAACGGGCTCGCCCAGACCAATTCATATTTGTATAACACTATAACTTCAGATTCCGGAGCAACTTTTACAGCAACTCATGATTCATTTGTTGCCGCTCTCGCAGAATGGCAGGAAGATTACAAACAGACAATCGGATCCGGCTCAGATGAGTACAATGCAGGATCCGGCGAGATCAAGAAGCTCACGGATGACTACGCGATTGCCAGAGGTTATCTCTCAGAGATGACTCAGATTGCCGAGAAATGGGCCAATGATGAGAAAGAGATGAACAACGCTTCAATAAACAGAAGTATCATCGTAAGCTCAACAATATTCGGCGCGATCGCAGCTGCACTCTTTATCTTTACTATCATCATGCTCCTTAACATCGTACACAACCTTAAGAGTATCTCTCTTGCGGTTAAGAACGTTGCTACGGGAGACTTTGTTACCAAGATAAGACCCAACAGCATTATAAAAGACTTTAATAATATCGCTGCTTCTCTTGAGGGAATGAGACACGAACTCAGACACGCACTCCTTAAAGTCATTACTCATGCCGATAGCGTAAACAGCAAAGCTGAGATTGCAAAAGATTCAATCACAAGCTCGCAGAAAACCACAACCGATATCAGCTCCGCAGTAAACGATCTTGCATCGGGAGCAACAGCTATGGCTGAAGATGTTCAGAGCACTTCTACCATCACGATCAACATCGGCTCTTCTGTTGACAGCGTGCTTGATTCAGCAAACTCCAACCTTGAAAAAGGCCGCCTTGTTTACAATGAATCTGTCAAAGTAAAAGAACAGCTTGAGCAGATCAAGATTCAGGACCAGAAGACAGACGAAATGGCCGGACGTGTTGCAGAGTCAGTTAACGAGACCGCAAATGTAGTTGAACAGATCTCGACAGCCGCAGAATCCATCATTTCAATCGCAAGCCAGACAAACCTCCTTGCGCTCAATGCTTCAATTGAGGCCGCAAGAGCCGGCGAAGCAGGAAAAGGATTTGCAGTCGTTGCCGATAACATCAAGAACCTTGCAGGCGATACAAACGCTCTTGCAGGCGAGATCACCAACATGCTCTCAACAATCACCGACTACTCAAACACTAACAAAGAACTTACAGAGAGCATCAAGGCCGCTACAACAAATGAAGCTACAGCCCTTGAAGAGATGAGTATTTCCTTCGATGAAATGCTAAGACTCCTTCAGGAAACCGAGGAAGGAAACAAGCAGATTGCTACTCTCGTAGAGACAATGAACTCCGATAAGGAGAACATCCTTAACTCCATCGAGTCCCTTTCAAGTATCTCCGAAGAGAACGCCGCTTCCACTCAGGAAACAAGCGCATCTCTCATGGAACTTGATACCAATATGGAATCTGTTGTAAATCAGGCAAAAGACCTCCAGCAGATTGCCGAAGAGCTTACAGCCAATGTTAAGTACTTCAAGATTCAGGTTCCTGCCAAAAAAGAAAACTAAGAAAAATAAAAGGATAAAAACTTATCGGTGATACGCCGAAAGTTTTTATCCTTATTTTTTTACATATTCTGCTCACACGGACGTTACGCTGATATCTTATGCGTTATGCTCAATAAGATAGTCGTTAAGCGCATCTACAATCTCTTCACCGTCAATACCATGTACTGCACAAGCCTCAGCAAGTGTCTCCATCTGTGAAGCGGGACAATAGATACATCCCATTCCGCACTCCATCAAAAACTGTGACGCGAGCGGATGCTTAACCAAAAGGTCTCCGACAAGCATATCTGCTGTAACAAGTGCCTCTGCACCTGACTCGTTCTTTACTTCTTCGTTTGCCAATTTAATCTCCTCACTTTCACTATTGCTACGTTCTTCATCGCTACCAAAGAACAGATCTTTTAACTTACTCATATATTCTCCGTTCCAAACACAATATCTCGTTAAACGCTCTACTCAATAAAGCTGATTATAATTCAATAAATTGTGCAAAATCATTTTAGCGCACACATTCATTTATAGCAAGTATCATTTTGAACTCTTTATACTTATATAAGAATTCCGGCCATTATAACGTCTATCGATGTTTCCATGATCTCGCTGAAGCTAAGTCCCACCTTAAGCATCTCCCTGGATGCAATAAGCTGTTTAATAGATCCTATAAATATAAGTCTGACGAAAGTAAGGGGCATATCCTTGATCAATTTCTTTTCCATAGCCTTGATAAGAAGCCTGTCGACGTTATCCCAGCTATTCTCTATCCTATAGATCAAATACTCGTAAACGTCAGGATATTTGGTCTTAAGCTGATAAACTTTTCTGAAATCGATATCTTTGTACTTATCAGGAAGACATACTATAGCAAGCTTTATCTTTTGCACAAGATCGATGGAATCATCATCGATTATCTCAATCTCTTTTTCCCTGATTCCTTCAAACACGTAATCGATAACAGCCTTTAAAAGATCGGCCTTTTTGCCAAACTGCTTATAAACCGTCTTCTTGCTTATATGCATTCCGTCTACAAGTTCATCCAGCGTAAACTTAAGTCCTTCTCTGCTAAAGCGCATTATAGTCTCGTCAATGATTCTTTCCTTTATATCATCCATGCGACAGTCCCCCGAGTTTTTCACATTATATGGCAAACATGCGATAGCTCTGCATCTTACTTGATCATGCGAGTACAGCCTTTAAGTACTCCCATACATTCTTTGCAGACTTAACAGACAGTTTTTCCTTTGTGGAATGAATATCTGCCATATCGGGTCCGATTGATATGCAATCAAGATCTTTTATCTTATTGCTGATGATACCACACTCAAGTCCTGCGTGAATTGCATGAAGAACAGGCTCTTTTCCATACAGTTTCTTATAAACGTCAACCATATGGTCTCTGAGCTGAGAATCACATCTGTACTTCCATCCGGGATAGATGCCTTCCATAGTTGTCTTGCCGCCAAAAGACTCCGCTACAACTTCAAGTTTCTTTACAAGAACTGCCTTGGATGATTCAACACTGCTTCTAAGTGACTGAACAGTCTTTGCCTTGTCACTGCTTGTTTCCACAATACCAAGGTTAACAGAAGTCTCAACAAGTCCTTCTACAGCGGCACTCATCGCAAGAGGGCCGTTTGGCATTGCAATGATCATCTTAAGAAATCTCTCAGCATCCTTTTTATCAATACATTCTGCTGTTGTCTTACCAATCTCGTTAAATGTTATCTCAACGTTTGGATCCTTAAGATCAAGCTCGCCTTTGACATCTGTAAGCGTCTTTTCAACACTTTCTTTTATCTTGGCAACATCACCTTCAGGAACAACAATATTTGCAGCTGACGCAAATGGAATCGCATTATCGGCCATTCCGCCGCCAAAGTTCTTTACATGAAGCTCCGCAACATCCATTGCCTCAAGCATAGTCCTAGCACATATGATATTGGCATTTCCTCTCTCATACTTGATCATCTCTCCCGAGTGTCCGCCCTTAAGACCAAGTACTTCTATCTTACATTCAACACCGGAAATGCTCTCTCTCTTTACCGTAAGTTCAGAAATAAATGTTGCACCCCCTGCGCAACTTGTAATAAATTCGCCTTCAATCTCGTTGTCTATATTGATCATCTTCTTGCCTTTGAGTGAAGACAGATCAAGCGCCGATGCACCGATCATTCCAATCTCCTCGTTGGTAGTGATGATAACTTCAAGCGGAGGATGCGGTATATCCTTAGAATCAAGGAGTGCAAGAATATACGCAACCGCTATTCCGTCGTCTCCTCCAAGGCTTGTACCGTCTGCCCAGATATATTCTCCGTCAGTCTTCACCCTAAGGCTGTCTTTTGCCATATCTATATCACAGTCATCTTCTTTTACTGCAACCATATCCATGTGGCCCTGAAGAATAATAGTTTCCCTATCTTCATATCCCTTAGAAGCAGGTGCCTTGATGATGACATTAAGCTCATCGTCAGATATTACTTCCAGATTCCTCTCCTTTGCAAAATTAACAAGAAAAGCACTTATCTGCTCCAAATTTCTGGAGCCGTGCGGAATCTTACATATCTCCTCAAAAAAATGAAAAACCTCTTTGGGTTCTAAGTTCTCTAATACTGACATTTGTGTTACCTCCAAAAAAATAAAGAAGCCTCTTTCGAGACTTCTTTATTCTATCGCAACAATATCGTTTTATCAACGCATGTTTTAATTTATGCAATCTTTGTCTTTGCAAGCTCTGCAAGTGTCTTGAATCCTTCAGGATCGTTAACTGCGAGGTCTGCAAGCATCTTTCTGTTGATGTCAACGCCTGCAAGCTTAAGACCGTGCATCATGTTGCTGTATGAAAGACCGTTGATTCTAGCTGCAGCATTGATACGTGTAATCCAAAGAGATCTCATATCTCTCTTCTTCTGCTTACGTCCGGCGAATGCAGAAGTAAGTGCTCTCATAACTGACTGCTTTGCAACTCTATACTGCTTTGATCTTGCTCCTCTGTATCCTTTTGCAAGTTTTAATACTCTATTGTGCTTTTTCTTGGCATTCAATGCGCCTTTAACTCTTGCCATTTAAAATATCCTCCTAAAATTTTTCAAAAACATTTTAAAACTGTTAGTGCTCTTACACTAAACACGATAAAACCTTGCTAAGTGTTCTGCTTATGGGATATATACTAAATTCGACAAAACCTCATGTAAGTATATCCCCATAGCTCGCACTAAGCTCGATAAAACCTCGCTAAGTGCTCTGCTTAAGCGTAAGGAAGAATGCTCTTCATTGCCTTTACATTTGTAGCATCAACAAGTCCTGCATGTCTCAAGTTTCTCTTTCTCTTTGTGGACTTCTTTGTCAAGATGTGGCGCTTATACGCTTTGTTTCTCATAAGCTTGCCTGTGCCAGTTACCTTAAATCTCTTGGCAGCAGCTCTCTTTGTTTTCATCTTTTGCTGCATAACTAAATCCTCCTGTGAATCTTAAGTTTATTCTATAGTGTTCAACCAAAAATAATGGTAAAAACCTTAGTTTTTCTTCTCTGTAAGGAACATTGCCATGCTACGTCCCTCAACCTTAGGCTGCTTCTCGATAACAGCAATATCGCTGAGCGCCTCGGCAAAATCTGTAAGAATGTGTACGCTTGCGCCCATATGAGCCATCTCACGTCCGCGGAAACGAAGTGTTACCTTAACTCTGTTTCCTTTTTCAAGGAACTTCTTAGCCGCATTTACTTTTGTGTTAAGATCGTTCTTGTCGATATTGGGAGAAAGTCTGATCTCCTTGATCTCAACTGTCTTCTGCTTCTTTCTTGCCTCTTTTTCTTTGCGAAGCTGTTCATACTTAAACTTACCATAATCAACAACTCTGCAAACAGGTGGTTTGGCGTTTGGAGCGATCATAACAAGATCAACACCTGCATCATCGGCTGTCTTTCTGGCATCCTGAATTGACATAACACCGAGCTGTTCGCCCTCAACTCCGATTACACGAACTTCCTTAGCTCTAATCTGTTCATTGATAAATAACTCGCTAATGGCTTTATCCTCCGCAAAATAAAAAAAGTGAATACGCAACGTATCCACTTTTCTATTCATAATAAAAAACCTGACGGTATTATTCTTGAAAAGATATTAACGCCTGCTGGCTGTGCCGCAGGGTGAGAGTGGATACTCTGCTTTGTTATCAAATACTAAAGTAATATATCATAGTAAAAAGTCTCTGTCAACTTTTTATTTCAATTATTATTTTGTCTTTACCGGAATAAGCAACAGATCGTTTGTTCCAAAGAACAGACTGTTTCTTATCATACCGATCTTGTAAAGATTCAATATATAAAACATCGCACAAAATACGGTTATCAGACCAAAAGCACTGATAAGCTCTTCAACTGTCGGCGGATAACCACGACGTCTTGTATAATTTCCAACGTATTCTGCAATCTCTGCTTCAAATCCACCCATGATTCCTGTACCTCCCCTCTGTGGTTTAAATAGTAGATATATCTATAGTACAAGAGTAATGTTTCTAATTTGTGGAATAAAAATAAAAACAATATAAACAATTATTGTCGCTGCTCACAAATAGTATAATGTATTTATGAAAAAGGGAACTGTAAGGACAACTGTTACTTTATTCCTAATAGCGATATTCATGCTGCTTTTATATGTATTCGTCGGCAGACCCATGATTGGTTTTGTCAAAGATCCCGAGGCTCTGGATGCTTTTGTGCAAAGCAAAGGAACCGCAGGTCTGTTAGTTTTTGGCTTTTTTGTCCTGATACAGACAATGTCAAGTTGCATTCCCGGACTGCCTTTTTATCTGGCTTCAGGCTATCTTCTCGGCGGCTTTAAAGGAGCTCTTCTGTGCGATACGTTTGCAACGCTCGGAAACACAGCCGCTTTTCTTATCGGTAAGAAATTCGGAAGAGATTTTTTACTATATCTTTTCCCTGAAGATAAGCTTGTGCATGTTGAAAACATAATAAAAAAAGGAAAGCCAAAGATCATTCATATTTTATTCATGCTACTGCCCCTTCCCAAGGATACATATGCCTGGCTTGGCTATTACTCGGAAGAACCGCTTATTATGTGGATTCCGCTCACATTTATTGCAAGATTCCCGCATATTTTCCTGTATACTTACGGCGGCGAGCAGCTTATGTCCAATAAGTATATGGTGCTTATCTTGGGAGGAGCCTTTGCAACGCTTGTATACGCCGTTGTTTTGATGTTACTTAAGAAAAAGAATTAGTTTCATATATCATGGAATTCCCTAATCAATAAAAAAGCATTTCGCTCGCGAAATGCTAGCGCGCGAGCGGATTGCGTAAGCAATATATTCCTTACCGCGAGCTGCGCATCCCTGCGGAGCTTTTTTGTTGAATAGGGAATTTCAGAGAAATTTCCTATTCAACAAAAAAACGCTTAACTCAATGAGTTAAGCGCTTTTAGCAACAGGGGAAGAGGGATTCGAACCCCCATGAGCGGTTTTGGAGACCGGCATACTAGCCATTGTATGATTCCCCTATTTATACGGTTTGTCGGCACATGTCGCACCAACGAATGAAATTATATCATAGCAATTTAGGCTTGTAAAGAATAAAAATAAAAGAGTTTATCTCCGTTTTTTGCCGCGATCTTCATCTTTATGATTGGACAATGGTTTGAAAATAGTCATTCTTCCCGTCCATCCTACAATTCTTGTAAGTATTATTCCCGTAATCGCTCCGCTGGAGTCTATCATTACATCTTTTGGCGAAGGCCCTCTACCGTGGACAAAAGACTGATGGAATTCATCAAGACTTGCGTATCCGACACAGAATAGTCCTGCAAAAAAGATCAGCTTCATTCCTCTTACGCCATATACATACAGCGGAAAAGCTACAGATACTCCCAAAAGGAAGTATTCCGTAAAGTGTGCTGTCTTTCTTACATAATACTGATATTTTGTGGAAAGCTGATCGATACGTTCTTCGCTCCAGCCTTTATCGAGCACCTTGTTTGTAACAGTAAAGATCTTTACCCCCACTTTGTAACTTAACTGGCTGCTGGTCGTACCTTCCTGCGATGAAAGCATAAAGATAATGCACATCATCATTATTGCAGGCAGAAAGGACATTGGTTTTAATACGAATCTAAGTGTTTCTTTTATGTATAATAAAAAATATTTCATTTTTTCCTTTTCGATGTCTTCTTTTTCACTACGCTGTATCCGAATTTTCCGATCTTTTCACCAAGAGTAAAATACTCTCCGTGTGAATAAGAGATCAGATCTGCGGCGCGCAGGTCAAATTTTCCTTTGTTGTCTAATAGTTTCTCATCAACGGTAACGCCCATCACTTCAGCCACAAACATATCATGGCTTCCAAGTTCCAGAACGTTTCTTACCTTACATTCAATATTTACGGGGCTCTCTGCGATTCCGGGAGCTGACACGAATCTTGATTCTAACGGCGTCAGATGCATTTCTTTGAACTTGTCATAGTCTTTTCCCGATCTTACTCCGCACCAATCGGTTGCGTAAGCAAGCTTTCTGTTCGTGAGATTAACCACAAACTCGCCCGTCTCCTTCAAGATATCATAGGAGTAGCGCTCCTTACGAACAGATATGGATAACATCGCAGGTGAACTGCAAACATTCCCTGCCCAGGCTACGGTAATGATATTGGGCTTCTCGCCTTCTCTTTGGCAACTTACCATAACTGCAGGTATGGGATACAGCATGTTCCCCGGTTTCCATAATTCTTTTCCGTTTTTATTTTCCAATGAATCTACCTCATTATCTTAAATATATTTTAAAAGTATACCACATCAGCGGCATTAAGTGACAAATGTATGAGGAATCATGCCAATATATCTGAAAAAGGTGAAAGAAGACAGAAAAATATCTTTTGTTAACAATATATTTAGCAACTATTGCCATTGAAACGCCAATACATGCTGGTATAATGAAAAGGGCATTTGGAATGCTAAATAAAAATAAACAAATAACAGGGTGAAAATGAATGGAAGACTAACTATTAAAGAAAGTCAATAAAAATGTTCTAAAACAGAAATGTTTTGAATAAAGTGGCGATGACACATTCATCGTAATCAGTACCTTGAAAACTGCATGACAAATAGAGCATCGTTTTAGATGCTCTTGAAAGAAGATTTGTACGGAATTAGTTAAGCTGCTTTGTTGTATGACTGATGAGATTTCTCAAGCTGATATATCAGTCTAACGAGCTTCTTCGCCGCATGGGATACAGCGACATAATAATGCTTCCCTTCAGCCCGCTTTTTGGCGAGGTATGCATTGAACGTCGGATTCCAATGGCAGACGT
>NZ_JMMD01000015.1:0-97070 GCF_000686965.1 Butyrivibrio sp. AE2005 | reverse complement strand
CTCGGCTTCTCTTATCATCTTATCTATGGCACTTCTAAGCCGCGTACACTCGCCCTTTGCTCCGTCCATTCTAAAAACGCAGACGTTCTTAGCCTTAACTGCGTTCTGCTCGTTAACGCCAATCCACTCGCCTGCTCTGCTTAAATCTATTCCATCAAGTGTATCTTTCTGGGTCTCAATCTGTCTGATATATCCGTCGATAACTGTCTGTTTCTCCCTCATTGCTCTGATATCTTCTCTGATCTCTTCAATCTTTCTTCTGCAATCCCCGATTCTACTCACTATAACCTCCAATACGTTGTTGTAACATATTTTTTTACATAGCAAATGTGTCAAACACAGGCACATTAATCATCTTTGTGAATATTAATTTTTAATTCTTCACAAACATTCACAAAAGTATTATCACACAATCCAAACATGTTGTAAATCAAAAATAGTAAAACCATCAATTACATCGTTTTTCAAAATAACTGCCCTTATTCGCAGTATACTTGCCAAAATTTAGTCCGGTTATTTAACGATATACTAGATGATGTCCTTAATCAGGCGGTGAACGCCGTCCTTAGATTCGTAAACAAAGATTTCGCAGTTCTTGGGACGGGGACGCCAGATGTAGCCGCGTTTTGAGTTTTCAAAATAGCCGCGGATTGGACGAATGATTCCGCCGTGGCAGACAACGAGTACGTTTTCATAATCTTTTTGCTCAAGTTCTGTGAGGAAAGATTTGGTGCGATCGACCATGTCTTTTACCTTTTCGACTCCCGACGGTGCGGGAAAGATTTCGGGAATCGTCCAGTATGCAGTCATTGGAAGTGCAACTTTGTAATAGTTTACTCCGTCATATTTTCCAAAGTCCGCCTCTATGATACGTTCATCCTTTATAATTTCCGAAGGATCTGTATCTCCTATTATCGATGCAGTCTGAACCGCTCTAGTAAGCGGGCTTGCATATACCGCGTCAAACTTAACATCGCCGATCTTGGCTTTGGTTGCGCGTGCCTGCTCCATTCCTGTCTCATTGAGAGGAATATCAATTCTTCCCTGCATCAGTTCTTTTTTGTTGTAATCTGTCTGTCCGTGTCTTGTAACGTATATCTTCATCTTGTATTCTCCATTGATGCGGATTTCTGCAATTTCATTTAAAATGTCATGCTTCTTAATTATCAAGCGCAAAAGTCAGCGTCTTGCTTTTTTGCTGTAATCCGGCCTTGCGTTCTTTAAATCCTCATATATTATCTTGTAATTTTCGTAGCGAACCGCAGAGATTTTCCCTTCGCTGAGCGCATTTTTTACTCCGCAGTCCGGCTCTGCAATATGCGAGCAGCCACCGAATCTGCACTCGGGCTCATACTCCTCAAATTCAGGATAGTACTGCATAAGATTGTCTGTCGTGACATCATTTAAGTTAAGTGAAGTAAATCCCGGAGTATCGAAAAGATAGGTCTCTTCGTCGCCCTGCGACAACTCACTTACGTAAAAGAGCTCCGAATGTCTTGTTGTATTTTTTCCTCTGTCTATCTTACGACTAAGTTCTCCCGTCTGCATAAGAGCATCAGGTACGAGCTTATTTAAAAGCGAAGATTTTCCGACTCCGCTTGGTCCCGCAAGAGTTGTGGTCTTTCCGCGAAGGAGCTCTTTTAACTCATCAAGCCCCTTTTCCTCTTTTACACTTATAAAAAGAACTTTGTATCCACACTTCTCATATGCATTATAAAGTTCCTGCTGCTCTTCCTGCGTCGCAATGTCCTGCTTGTTGAAGCAGATAATCACGGGAAGGTTCTGCTGCCTCATCATGATAAGAAAGCGATCAAGCAGATTGTAATTGGGATCAGGCTTAACTATGGCAAACAAAATAACCGCCTGATCCACATTGGCAACAGGCGGTCTTAAAAGCCGGTTCTTGCGGGGAAGTATCTCTGTGATATTCCCCTTTTTATTCTCTTCGTCGATAATGTCTATCATGACGTTATCGCCAACCAGCGGTTTTACATTATCTTTTCTAAAGATGCCCTTTGCTTTACATTCATAGATTTTCTCATCATGAGTTTCTATGTAGTAAAAGCCGGCAATTCCTTTAATTATCTTTCCCTGCATTAATGGGTCTCCTGTGTAAACTGAGCTCGCATTTGAACATCAACCCGCTCCGGAACATAGCCTGCATCGGGTTCTTGTGCAGGTACTGATACGTAATATGTATAACTTACAACACCCGTAGGTGTTTTAATTCCGGTAATCTCAACAGGATACGGGAATGAAGTTGTATCAAACTCGCGAAGTACCGCACCATCAGAAGAAGTAATGGATATATGTACTTTATCTCCGGGATTATAAGGATATTTTCCACCTTCAGGTAAAGGTAAGCTCTCCTTAAATGAATATGAAACTTCTCCGGGGCCTGTAGATACCTCTATGTGCACAACAGTTCCTTCCTTGACCTTCTTTCCGGCTTCGGGAATCTGTCTGCAAACCTTATCCATAAGTTTAGGATCGGAATTCTTCACATCCTTGGCTGTTCCAAGTTCAAGTCCTGCTTCTACCAACACAGCCATAGCTTCATCTGTCTCAAGTCCGACAAGATCCGGAACTTCTATCTCACCTTCCATTGAAGAAGCATCAGATGATGCATCTGCTTTTCCCTTATATTTTGAACCGTTACTTACATACACAGTGATCGTAGAGCCTTTATCAAGCTTCTCACCGGCCGCAGGTGATGTTGATACAACGGTATTGTTGGGCTGTGTGTTATCTTTATCGGCTTCTTTTTTTACCTTATAGCCTCTGTCATCTTCAAGCAATGACTTTGCCTCTGCATATGTCTTTCCAACTACATCGGGAACTTTTCCCTTGTCGCTGTCCTCGGCTGTAACCTTAGCATCACTTGCACCTGAGGAGCCTTCGTTAGACTCAATCGTTCCGAAAAGTCCGATTCCTCTGGCAACAAGCAAGACAACAACAAGAGCAACTATTACCGCCATCACAATGGCTATTGAAGATGTGATTCTCTCAATCTTACCATCTTCCTGCATTGTTCCTCTGCGTCTTCTGTCATGCTCTTCGCGGTAATAATAATCTTCCTCTTCTTCATCGGCATCGTCGTCTTCATAATCTCTGCCGTATTTTCTTATTTCTCTATCATAATCGTCATAGTCATCCTGTTCATATTCTCTGACAACATCGCGTTTGAGCCTCATCTGCTCAGGTTCAGGCATACGTGGATCTCTATTCTTCACATGCCTCACCTCCTCATCGGACGCAACTCTGGTTACGCCGTCCTCATCGGGATCTACCATGGATACAAAATCCTTGTCAGGTGTAATAAGTGACTTCTTAAGATCCTGAATAAGCTCAGCTGCATTCTGATATCTTCTGTCAGGACTCTTTTGACAACATTTAAGAACAATCTTTTCCACACTGATAGGAATTTCTTCATTAAAGTCCGTCGGTGTGGGAAGTTCCTCCTGAATATGCTTAATAGCTATTGCAACGGTAGTGTCCCCGTTAAAAGGAACTCTTCCGGTAAGCATCTCAAAAAGCGTGATACCAAGTGAGTAAATATCACTCTTGGCATCGCTGTATCCGCCTCTTGCCTGCTCGGGAGAAGTATAATGCACCGATCCCATAACATTTGAGGTGATGGTGTTACTTGTAGCTGCTTTTGCAATACCAAAGTCGGTAACCTTAACCTTACCGTCTTTGGAGATCATAATGTTCTGAGGCTTGATATCTCTGTGAATAATATTGTTATTATGTGCAGCCTCAAGACCCATGGCAACCTGTATGGCAATGCTGACAGCCTCTTTTACAGAGAGTCTGACCTTTTTCTCAATATATTTTTTGAGAGTGATTCCGTCTACAAGTTCCATGACGATATAGTTGATACCGTCCTCGTCACCAACATCATATACGTTTACAATGTTAGGATGCATAAGCCCCGCTGTTGACTGCGCCTCAACACGAAACTTTGCTACAAAATTCTCGTTCTCGGAAAATTCCTGTTTCAGTATTTTTACCGCAACAAGACGATTAAGTTTATGATCTTTTGCTTTATAAACATCGGACATTCCGCCGGTGCCGATCTTCTCAAGCACCTCGTAGCGATCTCCGATCACCATACCTATTTTAATCATTCAGTCCTCCATCGCGAGTGGGTTCATCGGCAAAGGGTTCTATCAGGATAACTGCTATATTATCCTTGCCTCCGTTATTATTTGCCGCGACAACCAGCTTCTGGGCCTTCTCAATAATGTCTCGCTGACCGCTGACAATCATGCGGATTTCTTCATCTTCAAGCATATTCGTGAGACCGTCCGAACACATAAGGACGATATCCCCTCGATTAAGTTCCACTGTAAAAAAATCGATGTCTACAGTTTCCGTGGCACCGATTGCCCTCGTGATAATATTTTTATCAAGATGTGTCCGAGCAGTTTCTCTATCAATTCCGCCCATTCTGACCATCTCTTCCACAAGGGAATGGTCTCTTGTTATCTGGGTGATTTTATCATTGATGACGTAGAGCCTGCTGTCACCGACATTCGCTACTTGCAAATACCTGCCGATAACCGTACATGCGACAACCGTTGTTCCCATACCAAAGAGCGACGGGTTTTCTGCCGCTTTTTCTCTAAGGTTGCGATTCGCTATCTTAATCGCGTTCTCCAGAATTTTAACAGGACTCTGTTCAAAAGACTTCTCTATCTCTTCTACCATTGTGTCAACCGTATACCTGGACGCATAGTCACCTGCATTGTGACCTCCCATGCCGTCCGCAACAATAAACACATTGGAAAGATTACCGATTTTTCTGTCTGAGGAAAAGATATAATCCTGATTAAGCTTTCGCTTCTTTCCAATATCCGTCACGGAAAAAGTCTTCAACAAACCAACATCCTCCACAAACCCTTTTTCATCATACACACACAAAATAAGCAGGTACTACACTTTCTCCTCCAAAAGCTTCCTGCAAAGTAGTTTACAGGCGCTATAAACATCCCTGCTCATTTCACTCCTAATTATAACCAACTTTATAGTCTTTAGCAATTATAAGTGTTTGATATTGTATTTGCAATCTTTTCATATTTTAGTCATCAAATGCCTTTATATCCCCATTTTTATGTATCGACCGCGATCACTTTTACATTGCCATCGCAAGAAATGCCAAAATATATATCGCTATAACCGATACCGTCGCAAATATATCAAATATACCTAAGATCTTTACAGTCTTGTCGCCTTTTCCCAATGAACGTCCCACAAAAAAGAACACAAAGCCAAAAAATGCAAAAAACATTGTAATTGAATTGATTGCTCTTATAAAGTTTGAGTCCTCAAAAGCATATAAAAAGATAAAATTCAAAACTGCCGATACTATCGGTACTATCTCCACTATTGTTGCTATCTTTTTCTTGTCCATTCCCCTGTTATCATGGTCATCCGAAAATGACCATTACTCCTTTCCTTTTCTTTCCAATCACTTGAATTCTATTCTAACTCATAATCGGATTTTTTTTAAGTTTCGATATTTCGTCAACCCCAGAAATAATCAGAACTTTCTCCCCGAACCGATCTCAAAATGGCACTTCACGATGCCGATATCCACCTTGCTGAAAGGGCCGCCCTTGTCAATAAATTCAACTTTTTCACCATCTGCAAATTTTATCACGAACTTCTGCTGATTTATTGCAGTGGGAGCCAAAAGAGCCATCTCAACGCCTTGATTAAACCAATCCGGACGCTCACCTGCTGCCTCAACCACCTGCTCAAAAGTCTTGGATTTTCTAACTTTCCCCTGATCCTTGCCATAACCTATTGCGATAGCTATAACAAGTTTTTCATCGGGAGCAACTTCGGCAGATATGGTCTTATGATTAAAGCCCCCTGTCCAGCATGTGTTAAGTCCTAAACTCTGTGCAAAAAGAACCAGTTTCTCGCCATAGTAACCAATCTTTTGTTCCAGGTCATCCGAAGCTCTGCCGACACATGCGATAACGCTCGGTGCCGAACCAAGTCCCCTTGCTCTGTTTATCAGATTATTATATATTCTTCCCGCATCTTCAATAAACTGCAAATGAAGTCCGCTCTCAGCATTGAGCTCACTCACTTTGGCTCTTAGCTGTATGATTTTCTCCGGCTCGATCATCTGCGGCTTATAACTTCTAACCGAATGTCTGGCCTTGATTGCTTCGATTTCTGTCATATTTTTTCTCCTTCCAGATATGAAATGGTCTTCCCATGTCTCTTTGCATATTCAATCTCAGATCTTGTGCTGTCTCCGATATAACCTCCGACATTTATCACAAAAATCTCATCAGCCATATCTATCTTTCTCTTATGCATATCATCAAGCATTTCTTTTGTCTTTGTAAGCGTTCCCTCGTCCATGCTCTCCCAGACTTCTTTATCACCTGAATGACCAAAAAGCCCTACGCTGATAACGATTTTTCCATCCAATGTCAGTTTCTTCTGAGCTTCCATAAACTCGCTCTTAAAACGTGTGCTGCCGCATAATGTGACTACTTTGTAGTTTCCGACCATTGATAAACACTCCCATTGTGTATTTTTCTTATCTCTATTTATTCTTGAATATAACATTCAGATATTTTATGAACAAGGTAATTTTTATATTTATTTTATACTTTTTCTCTTCATATACAAAACGCTTCCGTCGATAATAAAAATAAGAAATGGGTAAGTATTCGCTCATTGTATTTGAAACGGATGTCAGCACTGATACGCTCTATGTTTTATGACAATTTACCGGAGCGTTTTTTACAAGGAGGTAAAAAGAATATGTCAGGAATTAACAGTATTTCCTCATCCGGAGGAAGCTCAGAAATCAATAAAACTTCTTATACAAATAAAAGCAATCAGACAAGCTCAGCGAAAAATACTCAGTCGTCTAAAGTTGAAACCAAGTCATGGAGCCCGATAGATACAAAGAGTTCACTTGTTCCATCTATGACCGATTACGGCATGACTATCGGCAACGTTGAACTTTCGGACAAGGCTAAAGATTACCTTGATAAACTCAAAGCCAAATATCACAACATGGAATTCATTACCGTCAGTAAGGATATGAAAGCGCAGGTTCAGCAGAATGCTGCTGCGTACGGCAATGCCAACAAAATGGTGGTTCTTATAGATGAAGAAAAACTCGAGCGAATGGCTACAGACGAGAATTTCCGCAAGAAATATGAAGGCATCATCGCTTCATCTCAGGCAAAAATGTTACAGGCAAAGATGGGCCTTACAAGCAGCGGCGCAAATATAAAGAATTTCGGAATGTCCGTCGATTCAAACGGAAAAGAGAATTTCTTTGCTACAGTTGGTGACTCTCTGGATCTGCAGAAGAAGCGTATCGAGAAGAAGGCCGCAGAAAAGAAAGCTGAGAAAGCAAAGGAAAAGAAAGAAGCCGAAAAAGAAGCCCGCGAAGATCGCATTCAGAAAGCAAAAGACAAAAAAGCCGAAAAAGCTGAACCTGATAAGAGTGAATCGGATAATGATATTGATGAAGTCAATGACGAGAAATATGTTATGTTTGAAGCTGATTCAATGGAAGAGCTTCTTTCCAAAGTACAGACCTACTCTTACAACAGCTCATCAAACAAGATCATGGCCGCTTCCGAGCGCACCATCGGCACCACAATTGATTTCAAGGGATAAAAAGCAAATGCCTGAGCGCTGTCGCTTAACAATGCTCAGGCATTTTTCTATTTTTCACCGACATATCTTCTTCTGAGCTGGCCACAGGCTCCGTCTATGTCCCTGCCCATCTCTCTTCGAATTGTCGCATTTATCCTGCTCTTTTCAAGCTTTTCCTTAAACTTAACCGCATGAGAACGGTCGGTAGGTTTGAAATCTCTTTCTTTTATCGGATTCACGGGAATAAGGTTTACAACGCAGTTAAGCCCCGACAAGAGCGTAGATAGTTCAGCCGCATCCTCATCCGAATCGTTAACTCCGGCAACAAGCGAATACTCAAAAGTAAGCTGTCTTCCGGTCTTGTCAAAATAGGTCTTGCAGGCGTTCAGAACCTCATGAATCTCGTACTTGTTTGCTATGGGCATTAGCTCTTTTCGCTTGTCGTTATTGGATGCATGAAGAGAAAGCGCCAGATTTATGGACAATTTCTTTTCCGCAAGCTCCAAAATTTTAGGCACGATGCCGCATGTGGATACCGTAAGATTGCGCTGTCCGAGATTCATTCCGTGCTCATCTGAAAGAAGCTCAATGAACTTAAGCAGATTATCATAGTTATCAAGCGGCTCTCCGCTACCCATGACAACGACTCTGGATATCTTTTCCCCTGTATAACATGCTATCGCGTATATCTGATCAAGGATCTCCGAGGGCAAAAGATTTCGCACCACGCCGTCAATTGTAGACGCGCAGAACCTGCATCCCATCCTGCATCCAACCTGAGATGATACGCAGACGCTGTTGCCGAATTTGTATTTCATGAAAACACTCTCGATAACGTTGCCGTCGTAAAGTCCAAAGAGAAACTTCTTGGTGCCGTCAATCTGCGATTCCTGCACCTGCACAACCTCAAGGCATGTATAACTGCACTTCTGCTCGAGCTTCTCTTTAAGAGACTTCGGAATATTCTTCATCTCATCATAGTTTCTTGCTCTCTTTACATGCATCCAGTCATAGAGCTGCTTTGCCCTAAATGCCGGCTCACCGATTTCCTTTACAAAAGCCGTAAGTTCATCGAAGTTTAGGGATTTTATGTCTATTCTGTTATCTTTTCCTAAAATGTAATCGTTCATAATTCTTTCCATTGACTATCAAACATTCGTTCTATATAATCTTATTTTGGTGCTACCAGTAATTACGGTAGGCGGTTAGTCCTTCAATCGGAGGACTGTGACCTCCGTTAATCATAGAAATCTCTCATGAGAAATCTTTGTTGGAGGAACTTGCGTATGCTCACCATCACTGACCTTATCGCAGTGCTTGCGCTGTGTGCGACTTTTTATAGTCTTGGTTATATGCATGGAAAGCATGATTCCAAGACACAAAAATAACCGCCCATCGTCCTGCCAGACTGAGCGGTTATCAAAATAACTTATCACGAATCAGGACTAACCGTCTACCGGTAGCACCTTTTCTTTTATTATACTACCATCAACTTATAGCATCGTCAAACAATTCTTCTCTACTCCTGGCATAACACCTCACCTCTGCAAACTCTGCGGTTTCTGAGTATCAATCCCAGCACCAGTATAAACGCCAAAGGAATAATACCGCTTACAGGATTCATAAATATATCATAAGTCTTATTTAATTTAAATTTCCCTGCAGGCACAAAGATAAGCGAATATGAAAGTTCCTCGGTCATATGCAATAAATACGCAGGAATAAATGATCTAGTAGCTCTTCTTACTTCAACAAACAGCGGTGTCCACATAAGCATAATCACGATTCCCGAAAGTATTGTTTTTAATTTCATATCGCCATCCAGTCCGACAAAGTAAAGATAATACGGGATATGCCAACATCCCCAGATAAGTCCTGTTGAAAGATATATCAAATAATCGTTCCACTCTGTTTTTTCAAAAAAAGGAACCATATTGCCGCGCCAGGTTATTTCTTCTACTAGGTTCTTGAGAACAGCCCCGGCCACAACAACACCTACAAGCGATCTGTTAAATCCACCAACTATAGTCTGATTAAACTGATATGCTGTTCTTGTACATACAATTGAAATCAACGGAAAAATAAGAAGTGAAATAGCATAGATTTTTGCATTCCGGCCAAAGTTCATTTTGAACCCAACAGGCTCGAAGTACCCCTTATTGGTCAATCTGATGATCACAGATATAAGAAGCGGAAGTATTAACCATATCAGCATTCCCAAAGACTGCCCTTCAGGCTGCTCTGTCAGTACCATATCTACAGCTCTTCCTATAAAACCTGCTGCCAAAGTAAAAACAGAAAAAGCAACAATTACAAGCTTATCTCTTTTCTTCATTATTCAATCCGCCTTCCGCCTTATTATGTCATTTCAGTAACTTCTTTGCCTTGGTACACCACTTGAGATACGTCTCGCATGTATCTATCCCGAAAGTAACCGTGAGATAGAAATTTATATGATCTTTTTCATCTATTACTTTTTCAAGATTCTCCTTATATATCCTAAAAATCTGCAATTCATCTTTTACCTGATTCTCAAAAACTTCAATATTGCGTATTGTTACTGCCTTATCTTCCCCGCCGCCAAAATAGATTTTTAAAAGCGTCTCGTACTTAAGGTCATTGCTTGCACATTCTTCCTTATGAGATGCATTTTCCTTTTTCGGCTTCTATATGGAGTTGCGGCAAATGAAGCCGGCCAGGACTGATCCTGTAAACCGACACTTTAATTATCTTTTTTATTTCACTACTCTTTTAAGCTTTGCAATAAAGAACCCGTCTGTTCCGAATTCTCCGGGAAGGAGCTGTATGTAGCCCTTCTTTGCGGTATCTTTTATGTTATATTTATCATTTTCAATGATGTACTTAGGAAGTACATCTGTGATATCCACGGGTTCAAACGGAAGCTCGGTGCAGATTCTTTTTACCATCTGCTCATTCTCGGCCTTGTTCACCGTACATGTAGAATACATTAGCGTTCCGCCGACCTTAACATAGTCCCAGCAAGACTTTACGATGTCCCACTGAAGTTTGGTAAGTTCGGTCAGTTTTTCTTTTTTGATATTATGCTTGATATCGCTCTTTCTTCCTATGATCCCAAGTCCGGAGCAAGGAACGTCGAGATAGAGATAATCAGCATTTCTCTTCATGTTATCATCATGAATTTTGGCATCGACGACCTCTATCGTGATGTTATCAAGTCCAAGTCTGGCGGCGTTCTCTGCAATAAGCTCTTTCTTGGACACCGATACGTCTCGGGAAAAGACCTTTCCGTCCGCGCCGACTTTCTGCGCCGCGTGCATGCTCTTTCCACCGGGAGCGGCACATACATCAATGACTGTATGTCCTTTTAAAATACCGGCAATCTCAGTCACAAGCATGGAACTTACGTCCTGAACCGCAAATCTTCCTTCCGCATATCCGGGAAGATACTTAATGTTATCAGTCTTCTCAAGTTCAAGAGCATATGGCAGGATCGGATTCTCTTTTACAACAACTCCAGCATCCTCAAGCTCTTTCTTGAGCTTATTGGCATTTTCCGTTGCAATTTCCATATCTGATGATCCACTAACCCCGTCCCTGGGGTCCACTGTGCATCTGATGGCTGTGGGGCGAGGTTCAAGGAAGAACTTGAGCATTTCTTCGGTTCTTTCAAAGCCGTACTCAGTAAGCCACATCTTGCAAAGCCAGACAGGAACCGAATAGAGCACCGAAAGATAGTCTGCTCCCCCGTTCTGCGTTTTATCCGGATATGAAATGTTTTCTTTATTCCTTGAAATATTTCTGAGAACGCCGTTCACAAAACCCTTGAGTCCCGCGAACTTATGCTTCTGCGCAAGTTTAACCGCCTCGTTACATGCTGCGCTGTCGGGAATGCTGTCCATAAACATTATCTGGTACGTTCCCATTCTTATAAGACTTCTTATCAGAGGCTGCATCTTTTTTACCTCTGTCTTGGAAAAAGAATCTATAACGTAGTCTATCTGTATATTTCTCTCAAGACAGCCCTCAACCACTCTTTTGATAAACGCTTTGTCTCTTGTTTCAAGATAATCGTATTTTTCAAGCGCATCCTTTAAAAGCGTAGTTTTCCTGCCGCCGTCCTTGTCGTACTCCATCAGGATGTTAAGTACTATCTCCCTAATATTCACCATTTATCAGTGCCTCTCATTTTTATTTTCGTATCTTTCGCAGAACCTTGCAGAAAAAGAAGGTTCTTCCCCCGCGATATTAAGATGAGTAATGTCTCCCATGCCTATTGTTCTGAACGTTCCTATCCCCTTTTCGCGCTCCTCGGAAGCGACGATCGTAACCGAAGTCGGTGCAAGTGCAATAAACTGAAGTGGAACAAAAGGTGAGACATTCCATAGATATGACAGAAGAACAGACGTAATGCCATAGTGGCAGAAAAAAGCTATAACTTTGTCATTACTCTCATTTATCTTAAATATCAGTCCGTCTTTCTCATACCCTTGCCTACGCAAGAATTCATCAAAAGACGAAACTACATAATCATACACCTTACACATGTCGCTGTATATAACAGGTTCGGCATTTCTCCACGCATCTTTGTCAAAAAGCTCCGGATGAGCGCCATAATACGACGGAAGCATATCCCACAAAATCCTCGTCTCGTATTTGCCTGTCGCAGGATCTGTCTTAAGCTCGGTTTTATAAGCCTGCCTTGCACTCTCTGAAAGATTCGGATCGAACTGAGCCGAGAACTCTTTTAACCAGTCATAAGTAACCGCCTCTTTTCCTAGTGCCTTAAGCGAATACTCCGCAGTTTTCTGCGCCCTTCCAAGAGGCGACATATAGATCTCATCGATGTTGTAATTCTTTATGTACCCGGCAAGGAACTGCGCCTCTCTCTGCCCCTTCTCGGTGAGCCCGTCAATCTCATAGTCCGGATCACCGTGCCTAATAAATATCAGTTTCATTTCTCTTTCCTTCATCAAAAAAATTAGCTTTCGCCATGTAATTATTATATATCCAAAACGGCTCACGGTGGGCTCTTATTAAGAATCCCGCTTTACAAATCCCGTCTCATTTTTCTCGACTTTCAAAAAACTTTTATTGTTTCTCAATAAAAAAATATTGCAAATCAAAAAAGAACGTGTTATAAAAAAATTATACAAGTACTTGGTGAAACAATTGGAGGATAACATGGATAGTAGATTAAATAATTTCGTTAAAGCCATCTTGGATCTTTGCTTTTATTTCGGGCTTGTGGTCATTGTCACAGTTCCTTTTTTCCTAAAGCATGCAGTTAAGCTGGCAGTCTACACTTTAGGTGAAAGCACAGAATACAGTGCGATCAACGATCACTTCGGATACGCGCTGGTTTCTATCATGATCGCGGGCAGTGCTGCTCTTCTCATTTTGTACGAACTTCGAAAGATGATGAAAACAGTAACCGATGACAACTGTTTTGTTGATGCGAATGTAAAAAGCCTGTACCGCATGGGAACTTACGCTTTTATCATAACAGGGATCAAGCTTCTTAGATGTTTCGTATACTTCACCCCGGCAGCAGTGGTTATCGCAGGTGTATTTCTTTTCGCCGGACTGTTCAGTAAAGTCTTGGCAAGGGTCTTTGACAGGGCCGTGAGATACAAGCAGGAAAACGATTTAACCATTTAACGGGGCAGGTGAGAATATGATTGTAATTAACTTAGATGTAATGATGGCAAAGAGAAAAATGGGACTGACCGAGCTCGCCGGCAAAGTCGGTATCACCCTGGCTAATCTTTCTATCCTAAAAAACAATAAGGCGAAGGCCGTCAGGCTCGAGACCCTTGATGCAATTTGTAAAGCTTTGGATTGTCAACCGGGAGATATCCTTGAATACGTTGACTCTCAGGAGGAATAAAAGTATGGAAACACAAAATAATCAGATGCCGCAGAATAACAATAACGGATATGAATATAATGGACAAACAGGCAATTACACCCCTGTCGGAGCCATGCAACAGCCCTTAAATCATTTTGCGATTCAAGCTGCTGCCGTTCAAAAAGAAAGCGCTGAACATTTTAAAAAATACGGAATATTATCCGCTATATTCGGCTTAATATACAGCATCTGTCTGTATAATAACCACTCAAGCATAACATACCCCGTATTTATGCTCTGCGCTCTGATAATACTCAAACTTGTAAGGGGAAAAGACGGCCTCTCACTGATAGCCGACTGTAACGGAAAAAAAGGACTCGGAATCTTTTACGTAGTTTCCCTGATGCTTCTTTCCGTTCACAGATGCCTTACAACCAGTTTCACATTGGCTTTTTGGGAAAGAACCGCTATCTTCATGCTGTTCTTCAGCTACATAATCTATCTTTATGTAGACACGACAGGATTCAGTATCGGTGAGTGGCTCATAGGTCTTTTTTCAACCGTCATAAAACCTTTTGAGCACTTTTCACGCCCGTTCTCAGACTTTGTTGCACATGTCAAGCTCAAGAACAACGATGTTGACACAAGTGAGAAAAAGAAAACTATCCGTGCGGTACTCATCGGAATTGCCATCGCAGTGCCTATGCTTCTTGTGATTGTTCCTCTCCTTTGCTCTGCGGATATGGTTTTTAAAGATGTACTGACAACCATAAATATCGATTTCAGCATCACTGAAGAAATCTATCATACGATAATGATGGTCTTTACTGCAGTTTTTGTCTTCTGGAGTTCGTATACCATCATCACTTCGATGATTGCAAAAGAACTGAAAATAAAGATCAATGACCTCGGCACAAAGAATCCTGTAATTGCCATTACATTCACAGGCATCATCGGCGCTGTTTATGTTCTGTTCTGTATTATTCAGCTTCTTTATCTTTTTAGCGGAAGCGTCGCTCTTCCCGAAGGATATACTTATGCAGAATATGCGCACGAAGGTTTCTACCAGCTTTTGACCGTTTGTATCATTAACATCGTTATGGTATCGGTCTGCCAGACCTTTTTCAAAGAATCAAAGGTACTTACAGCCCTGCTTACAGCCATAGCCGGATGCACATATATAATGATCGCATCTTCAGCAATGAGAATGATACTCTACATCGGCGTTTATCACCTGACATTCCTTAGACTTTTCGTGCTCTGGTTCCTTGCCGTACTGTGCTTCTGGCTCGCCTTTCTTATTGCAAGCATGTACATCAAAAACTTCCCTGTATTCAGAGCCGGAATGGTGACGATAACAATTGCGTTTTTGATATTTATCTACAGTAATCCGGAATACAGGATTGCCAAATACGACATTGAAGCGACAGGCCCGTCAATAAACGTGCAGTCTCCCGACGCCTCATATATAAAGTGGTTTCTTTCTTACGATGCGGTTCCGGCGCTTGAAGGAAATGAAGTCTTAATATATGACTACAAGGACGGCCGCAAAGATTACAAATTTGATGATGAGAAAAAATATACGGGACTTAGAAGGTTCAATTTTTCGTATCATATTGCGCAGAAGTATCTGAAATAAACTTTTCAGGCGGACACCTTTACGTGCCCGCCTGAATTTTTACAAAGAAATTTCTTTATACGATACTTCCGTATACATTTCCGGAATCCCAGCCTCCTTCGAACAAACACAGAGACTGTAATTTCCTTCAAATTCATATCTCATAAAATGATATTCACCGGATTCTTCACCATTTTCACAAAGTATGTACTCTCCATCTTTTTTTACGATTCCAAACTTATCAAGCGGCTTGGACAATCCCATCCCGATACATTTTATGTACGCCTCTTTAAGACTCCACATGTCGTAAAAGAGCTTTCTCTTTGCAATATCTGAATCCGGAGCTTTTTTAAGCGCATCTTTTTCTTCCTGTGAAAAGAATCTGTCGGCTATATCAAGACTTCCACTCTTATGCTCCTGCACATCGATTCCGACAGGGCTACCGGCGACCGCGCATACCACATAGTCTCCCGAATGTGAGATATTGAAATGAACACCTCTTTTTCCGACTACATGAGGCTTTCCGTACTTATTCTTTTCCACTCTTATCTCATCTGAAGAAATTCCAAACGCCTTAGCTATCGCATATTTGGATAAAAGAATTCCTGCGAGAGCTCTTTTTTTATCCTCAATGAAATGAAATCTCATTATCCTGTCTTTCTGCTCAGGATCTATCTTGGACAAAGCGCATTCAAATTCAGCATCACTTAATTCATTTAGCGCATTTATAACATATACCTGCATATGCGATCACCATTCAGACAAGTACTCCGCTTGCTTTTCTCCCTCGATTATCTTTTTGATCTTTCTTGTAAAGACTGCTCTTACAAGGAAACAGATCAAGTTTAATATAACAAACATATAGACAATCGTAAAACCTGAAACCTGAAACGGCATGTAATCGCCTGTTGCAAATGACGTATTTATCTGTATTTTTCTCGCCGCATATATGCAAATCGGAATCGATAGGAAAAAGATTATATTCGATACGATCAGGTACGGATCAAGAAGTATACTGTTTATCTTCTTATTGTCATATCCAAGCAGGTCAAAAATCAGGATGCTCTCCGTGTTTCCGGACAGTCCTATAAATATCGCAAGGAAGATAAGCAGGCACCCTGTTGCAACGCCGATGCTCTGGTTTATTATCGCGCTCGCTTTGTTGGAAGTCTGATCTCTTGAAAGCGCCTCCATCTTATCTTCATAGAGAGTGCTTGCGCTCTCATCCAATGGAGCATTTGACCAAACACCGTTGTATGCTGCATTATCAACATCCATTAACGCGGCAAGTTTTTCTTTTGAAATGTACATGCTCTTTATGCCGGCATTTCTTGCGAGATTCGTCGCTTCGATTTCAACTGCTTTTCCATTAACCTCGATACTTAATTTGTCTCCGACTTTAATGCCATAGTTCTCGGCAAGTTCAGGATTAAGAACAACGCCCGGTTCGTTTGAAAGATCGATTTTATTGTGCTTTTTATCATATAGGGAAAAGAGCTCATTATTGCTGTCGGTGCCTATGATGTTGTAGGATATCTTTTCGCCGTCATGATCGATTGCTGCATTATATCTGAGATAATACGAAATATCACCGGCGCTGTCAGGTGGTACTGTATCTGTGTTTCCTTCATCTGCAGTACTTTCCTCGACATTTCTTACCTCATCATACTCAGTCACATAGCTGTATTCTCTTCCTTCGCGCTGCGATCCCATAATCTCTCTGCTACTTAGAAGAAGTGATACGCTAAGAACAAACATGATTCCAAACGTAACAATCGCAGTGACAAGAAGCAATAACTCACTTATATTCTTCAAAGTAAGCTTGTACTTATATCCGCCTTTCATCTTGAAGAATCCGATGAACTTCTCGACAAATCCGGGTTTACCCGCTGAGCTGTCAGCTTTTTTCATAAGGAGTGCGGCTTCCTTGTTAGCGGATAATGCATATGCAATAAGGGTCACGATATCTATAAACGACGCCCATGCAAATGGATAAATGAAAGCCGCAAAGCTTATACCCTTTGAAAGAGACTCCACCATGTAGGTCTTCTTATATGCGGAAATAAGTATGCTTGAGCCGAAAAATCCGGTAAAAGCTCCTATCAGAGCAGTAATCCAAGACACTACACTCAATAAAGTGAAAGTATGTCTTGCTATATCCCAGGTTGTAAATCCAAGCGACTGCAAGAGTCCCACCTTTGCCTGATTCTTCTTTATGGTATTTGTCAAAAAAAGAAATAGTATCAAAAGAAATACAACAATCATCGCAGATGACATATTTCGAATCAGAACTTTATTGATCTCAAGCGCGTTAATAAACTTGAGCTCGTTCTCGGCAAGAGCCGATTGATCAAGGTTTCTGTATATCTTTAAGTTTTTATCAACAGAAAAGTGAACAAAGTAATGTAGAAAGGATGTACCGATTAAAAACAACGACAGAATCGCCATCATTGTTTTTTTTGCCAAAAAATCTTTTTTAATATGCTTATATAATAATTTCATTGTGCTCAAATCCCCCATGCCATCGCGTCAGGCTCAATGATCTCATCGTTCATATAATCGTTTATGATATTTCCGTCTTCGAGCACCAGCACCCTGTCGGCTGTCTTTGCTATTTCTCTGTTATGTGTGGTAAAAAAGATCGTGGTTCCGAATTTCTTTTTTATCTCATGAAGGAGCTTAACGATATTGATGCTGTTATCCTTATCAAGCGCTCCCGTTGCTTCATCGCAGAACAAGATCTCAGGATTTTTTGCAACAGCTCTTGCAATGCATACTCTCTGTTGTTCGCCTCCCGAAAGCTTATATGGGTACTCGTCAAGATACTTATCTATTCCAAGAAGTGCGCTTAGTTTCTCAATTTCACTCATATCAGTTTTATCATGTTCATAAACATCTCTTTTCTCCGCTCCAAGGAAAATATTCTCTCTTACAGTGAGATTCGGAAGAAGCATATAGTGCTGGAAAACAAAGCCTATCTTGTCTCTTCTTAAGTTTGCTATCTCTCCCTTTGAAAATCGGGTAATATTTTTTCCGTTATAAAAAACTTCTCCGCTTGAAGGCGTAAGAATCGTTGAAAGAACATTTAAAAGTGTCGACTTTCCGGAGCCGCTATGCCCCAAAGCCGCGATAAAATGGCCTTTTTCAACAGAAAGACTGACTTCGTTAAGTACATTTCGTTCGTCAAATTTCTTTGTTACTGATTTTGCTTCAAGAATTACGCTTCCCATGACTGTCTCCTCTTTTCCTACTGCTGTCTTTTGTTTCATTAGTGTTGCTGTCTCAATAACATGTTTCTACTTTTAGCCGACGTTGAACTTCTCAAATGTAGTCTGCTCAACAACCCTGTTTCCCAGAAGTGTAATTGCCTGCGCAGGGCAATGACTGATACATCTGTAGCAAATGGTGCACTTGCCCTGCGGCACCGGTTTACCGCCTGATTGCTGCACAAGATTGTCCATTGGACATTCATTGACGCAAAGTCCACATCCCACGCATGCATCACTTATTTTTAATTTATCCGAATACTTTAAAGTCTTTCCGTAAAACCACAAGCGCTGGCCGAACAAACCTGCAATATGATCGCAAAATCCAAGTCCCTCTTTCGGGTACTTTCCGCTCTTGATCTTCGCTACCCATGCTTCAATCTTTTCATCAGCCTGTTTAACTATCTTCTTATTTGCCTCTTCTGTCTTTTTCAAGAGCTTGCTGTCACAAACAGAATCAGGCATCTTGATCTGCAATCCGCCTGTCACCGTAGCTCCGTAAATCTTAAACAATCTTGCGGTGCAACCTGTACCGTCGCCGCTAAAAGCACCCATGGTATTTATGCAAAAGATTCTTTTACCTTCCCAAATGGTGCTGTTATTCCTGATAAAATCTCTCACCATAAGCGGTGCATTGGAAAATTGCGTAGGATAGCCCACAACAATATCCGTCTCATTTTTAATTTCTTCAATAACTTGTGGATTTTCAATTGGAAAAGTCCTGCCGTTTTCATCAAGTAACTGCACAAACTTTTCCACACAGTGCTTAGAATTGCCTGTTCCGCTTAGATATAAGCCAATCATTCCCCCTACCTCCCTGTTAAAACAACATAAAATATATTTTAGCAGGGTAACGTAGTGAATTGCAACTCTTTCCATTCAAAAAGAGTGCTATCTCGCACTAAGATAACACTCCTCGTATACTTTACTCAACACTCTCTATCATAAATTTGACCGTCTCACCGCAGTCTGTGCACTGGTAAGGACCCGGTCTGAGATTTCCGCCTCTTCTGAAAGCATAGACAAAGGGATAAATTGCATTCATCGCAACCATGCACACATTGTCGCTCTTCTCTTTATCAAGCAGACTTCCTTCGAAGCAGATCACATCACCCTCTTTATACTTGGGGCAATGGCTCTCGATCACTGTAACTTTCACTTTATTATCCGTAAAATTCATTTATCAGTCTCTCCTTCTGCCGTTCAAGAGAATAAGTCTAAGAAGCTGTACTACTGCTGCCGCTGCACTAGCAACATATGTCATTGCAGCAGCTGAAAGAACTTTTCTTGAATCCTTAACTTCCTCGTAGCCGAGAATACCGTACTCTTCAAGCATTACAAGTGCTCTGTGAGAAGCGTCAAACTCTACGGGAAGTGTCACAAGCTGGAACAAAACAGCTAATGAAAATACCCATATTCCTATTGTGATAAGCGGAGAAAAGCTTACCAACATACCAAGGAAAATAAGTGGGATTCCTGCCTTTGAGCCGATATTGGCAGCAGGAACTATAGCTGTCCTTATCTTAAGAGGTACGTAGCCGTAATAATGCTGGCAAACGTGGCCGCACTCATGCGCAGCAACGCCTATTGCCGCAACACTCGGAGAATTGTATGTCGCATCCGAAAGACGGATAACTTTCGCCTTCGGATCGTAATGATCTGTAAGATTACCACTGACGTGCTGTATCATAACATCGGTGATCCCGTTTCTTCTAAGTATCTCAGCAGCAACCTGTGCTCCTGTCATGTTACACATACTGCGGATTCTCTCATATTTTTTATAAACGGATGAAACCCTGTGACTTGCGATAAGGCACAAAATACCCATTATTATCACAAGAAAATACATTGGATCAAATCCATATCCGTACATCATTCTTCCATAACCGTAACCCATTTAACTCACCTCCGATTCCGGTATACCATCATCCTATCACTATGCATTGCATCTACTACAGTAAAAATCTGCCGTCTACCATAAATGCTTTGCTCAGATCATATAGACTAATTCTTATTAAATCATATTATCAACGCATCTGGAAACTTGTCCCGATCTCTACTTTATTTCCAAGCAAAAAATCTTTCACAAGCATCCTCTTTTTACCTTCAAGCTGAACTTCCTTTAAAACCAAAGTTCCCTTTCCCGTTGCAACGCCGATAACTTCTTTTGTGACAAAAGAAACTGTTCCTGGCTCAGCATTCTTCATAACTTCGGCATTTCCCGCAATTTCTTTTACATTCTTATCATCAATAGCGTCAGCGGTCCAAATCTTGAGCATCTTGCCGTCAAGACGGGTAAATGCACTGGGCCAGGGATTAAGGCCTCTTACAAGATTCCTTATATCCGCCGCGCTCTTATTAAAATCTATTTTTCCCATGTTCTTGGAAAGTTTTCCACACTTTGTCGCGAGTTTTTCATCCTGCGGAACAGGTGTAAGCTCGCCTCGCTCTATCTTGGGAAGCGCCTCTACGATAAGCTCCGCGCCAAGTTCCGACAACTTATCAAACAGACCGCCACCCGTTTCATTGTCGCCAATAGGTATTTCCCTCTGAAGGAGAATATCGCCTGTGTCCATGCCTGCTGCCATCTGCATGATCGTGACGCCCGTTGTTTTCTCGCCGTCAATAATTGCCTGCTGGATAGGCGCAGCTCCTCTGTACTTGGGAAGGAGCGATGCATGAATATTGACGCATCCAAACTTAGGAATATCAAGGATTTCCTGAGAAAGAATCTGTCCGAAAGCTGCAACAACGTATATGTCAGCCTCATAGTTTTTTAAATAAGCAACATTTTCGGGAAGCTTTATTCTTTCAGGCTGAAACACAGGGAAACCATGTTTCAGAGCACATGCCTTAACATCCGAAACCTGAAGTTCGCCGCTTCTGCCCTTTGGCTTATCGGGCTGTGTAACCACCAGAGTTATCTCATGCCCCGCTTCAACTATTTTTTCCAAAGCGCTCGCCGCAAAATCAGGCGTACCCATAAAAATTATTTTCATATTTACGCATCCTCATTTTCAGCCATGAGATTTTCGTTATCTACAAGCTCGCCCTCAACTTTTTCAACATACATATGTCCGTCAAGGTGATCGTTTTCGTGAAGAATCGCTCTGGCCATGAGCTCTTCGCCTTCTATAATAAACTCTTCACCTTCAAGATTGATTGCCTTAGCCTTTACATAATTAGGTCTTGTTACGATTCCTGATTTTCCGGGAAGTGAAAGGCATCCCTCATATCCCGTCTGCTCTCCGCTTGTCTCAAGTATCTCGGGATTGATAAATACTATCGGTGAATCACCCTCAGGAGATACATCTATAACAAATACTCTTTTAAGTATTCCAACCTGCGGAGCGGCAAGTCCTACACCGTTTGCATCATACATGGTGTCGATCATGTCCTGCACAAGCTCTTTTATCCTGGGCGTGATCTCTTTTACTTCTTTACAACGGCTCTCAAGTACATTGTCGCCGTATTCTCTTATAGTTCTAAGTGCCATTTCGGTCTCCTCTTACACGTTTATTAGAAAAACAACTATAGACGATTGTCTAATATTTTAGTTTCATCATGTTATTATAAAACGCACCCACACTATTATCAAATCATTTTAATATCGGCCATTATAACATAGTTTCTTTCAACATCCGTCTTATTCCTTTAATATCAAGAGGATTTCCTATTGTTTCATATGTAAACAGCAGATTCTTCCCGGGATATATTCCGTTATCCCTGTAAATATCCATCTTACATAAAGTATCTTTTCTATAGCTCTCATCATCCATAAAGCCAAAGTGTTCAAGATATACAACTTCTCCCGTTCTCTTTTTAAGCAAAGTAAAATCCGGATACTTTATCTTTCCATCTCTTAGCCTAACCGGACACTCGTAATGATACGGAATCCCCATTTCAAAAAGCATATCTGCGATTATAGCTTCAGATTTAGACCTGACTTTTTCTCCTCTTCTCGTGTCATATATTTTATTTTCAATTTTATATGGATTTGTCTTAAATGTCTTAGACTGCCATTCTTCAGCAATTTGATCATCCGACGGGATATATGATGTAACAAGATTTTGTCTTTCTTCAGATAGGTCTTCATATGCGGTTTCAGATTGTTTTTTTTGATAGCTTGCAAGCATTTTCTCAAGCATTTTCAATTCGTCCGCAGCAGATTTAAGAAAATGCTTATTGTAGTCTTTTTGTGCCAAAAGCCTTATCATGCACATTTGCTCGTTCTTGGGCAGATACTCTCCGCTTGTATCCCGTTCTTTACTTACTTTATAATACCGTATTCTCCCGTTACTCCTACTGGTTCGTAATCTCCCTTTCGGAAAAGAGCCTTTCTCCTTCTCTGCGCGCCTTATTACACGCTTCAGAAACGCGATACGATTGTTTACACTTTCAATAATGGTATTCATTTTTCTTTTGATAATCTCCTTTATTATTTGCTTATTGAGTCTACTTTGGGTTTTGCACTTTTTACTTCTGTGTTTGTACTGCCTGCTTCTGTTTTTGTACTGCCTGCTTCCATGGAAGACTTTCCGAACATTGTAAAAAATACAAAAAGTGACTAATTCGATCGTTTTCATGTTCCTTAGTCACATTTTCCGCTAAAATCTGCGCTTTTGGAACCTTCAATACCGGAAAAGGTGAGAGAATTTTGACTATATCAAATGTTATGAAACATATTAGTCACTACACCCTTATATATTCAAGAAAAAACGTGACTAAATCGATATATTTTTTACGCATTAGTCAAAAAATGGATTTTTCACGAAGACTGCGCTATAGAGCGCGTTCGTAGCATCTTGCAGAACACTCCGCAAGCACTGCAAGCAGCGCCATAGAGTATAATCGACGCGACGGAACCAACCGCCGCGATTGAGTAATAGTACTGCTGTCCCCCAATATCTCGCCCTTTTAAGAAAAGTAAATTGTCATTCTGCAAAGCAGAGGAATGAGCTGTACCGAGCGATACGGCAATTGCCGACAACAATGCAAAAAACACTTCAGCCAAGTAATAAAGTCGACTTATTTGGTGACAGCAACACTATTTTATATATAGTATCAGAACCCATTTACCGGGTCAAAGTCAAACTGAACCGATATAGTCTTAAGCCTGCCGGAATCCTGCAAATCTTTTATGTATTTCTCAAGTACATCTTTCAGAAGGATCAGGCCGTCATAGTCATCGAGCTTAACGTACACAGCGATTCTGTACACATCGTTGATCCTGCCGATTGTGGCAAGCGCCGGCCCGATAAATACAGCATTTTGAATATGCTGTTGCTCCATAAGAGCTCGTAGCCTATTTGAAAAAGCCATTCCCTCTTCTTCATCCCTACTCTGGATCTGAACCGACATCATATGAGAGATCGGAGGATATCTCAAAATGTCCCTATATGCGATTTCTTCGGCATAGAAGGCATCGTAATCCTGCTTTGCCGCCGTCTGAATGCTGTAGTGGTCGGGCTGATAGCTCTGAATAACTACGTTTCCTGCCCTGTCTCCTCTTCCTGCTCTTCCTGCGGCCTGCGTAAGAAGCTGGAAAGTCCTCTCACTTGCTCTGTAATCCGAAGCATAGAGCGACATATCCGCGGCTAGCACGCCTACAAGCGTAACATTGGGAAAATCGTGTCCTTTGACTATCATCTGCGTTCCCACGAGAACATCCGCTTCCTTATTTGCAAATGCGGACAAAATCTTCTCATAACTTCCTTTTGTCCTCGTTGTATCAGCGTCCATTCGAAGGACTCTCGCATCAGGCCAGAACTTTTTGACCTCATCCTCAATCTGCTGTGTTCCTGCCCTAAACGAAGACACGAACTTGGATCCGCACTTGGGACATATCTTCTTTACAGGCTCCTCATATCCGCAGTAGTGGCAGACAAGCCTGCCGCCCCTGTGCTCCGACAAAGACACATCGCAGTGAGGGCATTTAAACACATGACCACAAGACCTGCAGGAAACAAATCCCGCAAGCCCTCGCCTGTTGATAAAGAGCATCGCCTGCTCGCCTTTTTTTATTCTGTCATCCAGAAGTTCCTGCAATCTCAGGGAAAAAATAGATCTGTTACCTTTTCTGAGTTCTTCTCTAAGATCCGCTATCTCAACGGTAGGAAGCGTTCCTCCCGTTAGTCTCTTAGTTAGTTCAAAAAGCTCGTACTCTCCGCTTTTTGCTTTGTAATATGCTTCAAGAGAAGGTGTTGCACTTCCGAGCACCACACAGGCGCCGTCCGGAACGAGCCTTGCAAGCTCTATCGCGGTCTCTCTTGCATGATATTTGGGCATCGTCTCACTCTTATAGGTAGTCTCATGCTCCTCATCGATTATGATGATTCCCGTATTGGGGAACGGGGTAAAAAGAGCCGATCTGGGACCTATTATTATATCTATATCCCCTGTTCTTGCTCTCTCCATCTGATCAAACTTTTCGCCCGGAGACATAGAGGAATTTACCACAGATACCCTGTCTCCAAAATGCCTGTAAAAGCGCATAAGTGTCTGATATGTAAGTGCTATCTCAGGAATAAGGACTATCGCCTGTTTTCCCTTTTTTACAATCTCATCTATAAGCGCTATATAAACTTCAGTCTTTCCGCTTCCGGTTATGCCGTGAATCAAGTAAGTCTTTCGTTTACCCTCATCGTAATCTCTTATAACACTGTCAACAATGTTCTGCTGTTCGTCGCTTAGAGTCTTTTTCCCATACCTTGTGGTTTCTGCAGCAACAGGATTTCTATAGTATTCTTCACTGTCTATCCTGATGATTCCTTTATCCGAAAGGCTCTTTAATGTTGCAGAAGTGACATTCAGCTTACTTGTCACAAGTTCATAAGGGATCCTGTCTTCGGGATTATCGAGAAGTTCCCTGATGATTCTCTCCCTTGCCGTCTGCTTCTTTCTCACACATTCGTAGTAATACTCGGTCGCATCACGCTGGGATATTCTGAGCGAAACATATTTGTGAACCTGCCTGTTCTGCTTTTTTCCCGAAGGAATAACCGTACGGAGAGCCGCATTCATGGTTGAACCGTAATGTCTTTTCATCCAGGCCGCGAGCTTCATTGAAAGGTCTTCAGCCGAAACGGTATCTCCGGCTATATCAATGATTTCTTTTATCCTGTCCACTTCCCACTGAGGCTCGTCGGTAAGTTCGACAACATAGCCTTTCCTGACATTGTTGCCTCGCCCAAAAGGAATGTTCACCGGACTTCCTACATCCACCTTGCCGATAAGCCTGTCCGGAATACGGTACTGAAAGGGTCTGTCAACCTTCTCATGCGATATGTCTACTATTACATTAGCGTATATAAACTCGGCCACAGCCCCTCCTTCATGCGCAATTTATTTGATAGGTACTATCAAATAAATTAGTTTAATGAATTAAACTAATTTTATTTCTCATCCAATATCTCCTGAATTAATTCTCTTTCATCCATGTGATATTTTACACCTTTTATTTCCTGATAATCCTCATGTCCTTTTCCGGCAAGAACAATGATATCTCCCTTCTCGCCGTTCTCGATAACGTAGCGGATTGCTTCTTTTCTGTCGGTTATCTTGATATATTTGCCATCAGTCTTCTTCATACCTGTCTCGATGTCATCGATGATGGCTTCAGGCTCTTCAAATCTCGGGTTATCAGATGTAATAACTGTAAAGTCTGCATACTTTCCGCTTACTTCACCCATCTCAAAGCGTCTGTATCTGCTTCTGTTTCCGCCGCATCCAAAGAGACAGATAAGTCTGTTAGGATGATAATCCTTGAGCGTTGTCAAAAGACTCTTGAGCGCCATTGCATTGTGCGCGTAATCTATCATAAGAGTAAAGTCATCGGAAACCTTTACCATCTCAATTCTTCCTTTTACCTTGGCCTCTTTGAGAGCAGGTGCGATTTCCTCAGGTGTGCAATCAAAATGTCTCGCAACAGCGATAGCGCAAAGCGCGTTATAAACGCTGAACTTACCGGGAGTTCTTATCTCGGCGTGCATGTTTATAAGTCCGTCTGTGTCAAAGAAGACGCCAAGCTGACCCGGCTTATGGATATATGCAAGATTTATTGCTCTTATATCCGCACCCTCAGAGAATCCGTATGTCTCAACTTCGCAGGTATGACCTTCAAGAATATCATCTGTATGCACATCATCGGCATTGCAGATACCTACTTTACACTGTTTGAACAAAAGACCTTTGCAATGCATATAGTCTTCAAAATCCTTGTGCTCGTTTGGTCCGATATGATCCGGTTCAATATTTGTAAAGATACCCATATCAAAAACAAAGCCCTGACTTCTGTGAAGCATAAGTCCCTGAGATGAAACTTCCATAACAACACTGTCGCAGCCTGCTTCTACCATTTTTGACATATAATACTGAAGCATATATGACTCAGGTGTAGTATTCTCGGCATGTATATGCTCATCACCGATGATAACTTCGATTGTTCCGATAAGACCTACCTTGTGGCCTGCGTTCTGAAGCATATCTCTTATAAGATATGTAGTTGTTGTCTTTCCCTTCGTTCCTGTTATTCCTATTGTCTTAAGCTTCTTTGCGGGATGTCCGAAGTAAGCCGCAGAAATAAATGCCATCGCATATCTTGTATCTTCCACATGAACAACAGGCATTTCACATCCTTCGGGAAGTTCTACATCATGGCAGACAACGATAGCTCCGGCCTTTTTCTCGGAAGCCTCTGCCGCACAGGAATGTCCGTCAAAATTTGCGCCCTGAATACATAAGAATAAAGAACCTTCCGCAATCTTTCTGTTGTCATTTACCACATCTTTAATCTCTACAGACGCGGGATCAACGGTCTTATCTGTGTTTCCGGCAGTTACAGTAAATGTAAGTCCCTCTAATAATTCACTTAAAAGCATATTCAATCCTCCGTTTACTTTTATTAAAATTATCTCTAAAATAAGAAAGTTTAATTATCGAATTTAGCTCAAAAAGATTAATTCTAATTTTTTATATTTTCGACACAATTTATTCATAATTTTAGTATATGATTAATAACATAGAAGTGAGTTGTTAATTCAACTCGCTATCTCCCCCTCATAAGAAACCGCAAACACACGCTTCGCGTGTGTTTTTGTGGTTTATGCGGAACACTTGCTGAGGTCTTATCGAAGCTAGTGTATGCTATGGGATATACTTAACGAGGTTCCTCACGAGTTTAGTATATATCCCATATGCGGAACTTTTTAATAAATTATGTGAAGTCATTCATAATTATCTGAATACTTTCTCTTCCCTGATACGTATTTATATCAGGCTGATACGCGATACTGACTTTCATTGTTCCGTCAGTTGATCCGCTGTACAGATTTTCCACATTACTCTCACCATATTTATCCTTGAGGAAATTATGCCATCTTTCCATATCACCAAAGAACAACATGTCATATAACTTACCGCCTTCATCGGTGACTCTGTATTTACCGCAATTTTTATTCTTGCCCATAATACGTCCCGATAAAAGAGATACGTCTCTTTGTGCAAATAAAGGCTTTGAATTGCCGGTTCCGAACGGCTCCAATATAGAAAACTCTTTTACAAGATCCATATCGATATATTTAAGCGGCATGACCATATCAAGATGCAATACGGGAACAAAGTCCTCCTCGGTAAGATCGCAATTCTCATTGAGCTTCGTTCTGAGGATCTCTATATTCTCTTCGGGAAGAGAAAGCCCGGCCGCCATCTTATGGCCTCCAAACTTGGTAAAAAGCTCCTTACAGCGAGATAATTCCTCGTACATATCGTAGCTTTCGATAGAACGTCCGGATCCCTTCGCACCGCCATCTGCCGCCTTTGTGAGGACTATTGTGGGTCTGTAATACTTTTCCTTTATCTTACCTGCAATAATTCCCGCAATCGACTCATGAACTTCAGGAAGGTACAGAACGATCACCTTGGGCATTCCGCCCTTTTCGATTTCCTGCTCAACAAACGTAACCGCCTCATCAACTCCGTTTTTGGTCATATCCTTTCTGCTGTCGTTAAGGCTCTTCAAATCCCCTGCAATCTTGGCTGCCTCAGCGGCATCATCCTCAAGGAAAAGAGAAAGCGCCCTTGTTGCAAGATCAAGTCTTCCCGTTGCGTTAAGGCACGGTCCTATAACGAATCCGTAATTATATCCGGTCATATGATATGCATCAAGACCGTTTACGTCTATAAGAGCTTTTAAGCCCTTATTATCCGTTTTTGGAATGCGTTTAAGTGATTCCCTAACTATTACTCTGTTTTCGTCCTTAAGCTCCATTACGTCGCACACAGTGGCTATACCGGCAAAGATAAGCTTCTGGAAAAAGAATTCCTCTCTTTCCTCCTCTGAAGGTCCTTCTTCTTTGCTAAGCTCAGACATTGCTTCAAGGAACTTATACGCAACAACAGCTCCACAGATTTCTTTAAACGGATATTCTCCTTCAGATCTCTTGGGATCAATCACGGCATCAGCCGGAGGAAGTATCTCCGTTTTGTTTTCATCATCGTCCATCTCAAAAGGAACTTCGTGATGATCGGTAACAACAACAGTCATTCCCTTTTCCTTTGCGTGCTCAATCTGCTCCGCTGCGGCGATTCCGTTGTCACAGGTAATTATGGTATCAATTCCCGCTTCATAAGCCTCATCAACAAGTTTGACGCTCAGACCGTAGCCATCTTTTATCCTGTCCGGAAGAACACAATCAACATCAGCTCCAAAAAGCTTTAAGCCGGATACCAGTATGTATGAAGAGCATATTCCGTCAACATCGTAGTCGCCGATAACTCTTATGCTCTTATTATCGCGTATCTTATCGAGGATAATCCTTGCACCCTGCTCCATGTCCTTCATCAAAAAAGGATCGTGGAGAAAAGAGATATCCCCGTTTATATAGGTCTTAACCGCTTCCTCGTTACACTGAATATTTTCTTTTGTCCTGTCTGTGATAAGCCTGTTGGCTATCAGTCTCGCAGTTATGTTTTTTATGGAGAATTCGCGGGCCAGCCCGTCAAAATCCGCCTTCTTATTTGCTATCATCCATTTTGCCATATCAAACTCCGTATATATATATTAAAAAAGGCTTATGAGTTGGTAATAAATGCTGTGAAAAAAGGTAATACTACCCCCTAAGCCCGGTGAACTTAAAAACGCCGTCTTGGGTGTAAAACTACACCAAAGACGGCGCCCTTATTTATTATACATCAGCAATTACTTTTTAGCTGCCTTTTTGACCTTTGTCTTAAGATCATACCATACAGGTGATGCGATGCAGATTGAAGAATATGTACCGCAGATCACACCAACCATAAGAGGAAGTGCAAATGCCTTAATATCGGCCACACCAAAGATATAAAGAGCAAGTACTGTGAAGAATGTTGTCAAAGATGTAAACAAGCTTCGTGTGATTGTCTGAGACACACTCTTATTAACAAGTTCGCCAAGCTCTTTCTTATTGGTTGCATTGTGCTGGTTCTCACGGATACGGTCAAATGTAACAATCGTATCGTTAATTGAATAACCGATAATGGTAAGAACTACAGCAATGAATGTTGTTCCTACAGCATATCTTGAAATTGCATAGGCAACAACAACGACAAGTGCATCATGTGCGAGTGCGATTATAGCAGCCGCACCAAATTTAATATCCTTAAATCTGATCCAGATGTAGATAAGCATAAGTATAAGAGCAATAACAAGTGACTTAACCGCATCTACTCTCATCTCACCACTGATGGTTGAGCTGATCGTCTCGGCAGCAATGTTGTCATTGCTTACGCCATACTTCTCTTCCATCATCTTATCAAATGCTTCTCTCTGATCTACAGTAAGTGTACCTGTCTTAAATACAATCTGATTTGTTCCTTCTACAGCCTGAGGAAGGACTTCCTTAGCACCTGTAACTTCTTTGATCTGAGGAACTATGTCAGACTCTACTGTAGCAAAATCATATGCCTTATCAAATGTAACGGTTGTAGATGTACCACCTACAAAGTCAAGGCTGTAATTGAATGCTCCCTTTCCCTGTGAAGCATTAACTATCATAAATACTACTCCGACTGCAACAACAGCGCATGAAATAGCATAGAATATCTTTCTCTTCTGTACGAAAGGCTTTGTTGAAACTGTTTTAGCCTTGCCGTAGAATACAGGATTCTGAATACCAAGTCCGAAGAAGATTGAAGTAATCGCTCTTGTAACAACAAGTGCCGTGAACATTGAAAGGATGATACCAAGGATAAGTGTCTCTGCAAATCCCTTAATTGATCCTGTTCCTCCGACTCTAAGAACTATGGCAATAATAAGTGTTGTAATATTTCCGTCGAGGATTGATGAAAGAGCTTTGTTATAACCGTTCTTTCTCGCATCATCAACAGCTTTTCCGACTGCAATCTCTTCTCTTATTCTCGCAAATACAAGAACGTTTGCGTCAACCGCCATACCGATTGAAAGAATGATACCTGCAATTCCGGGAAGTGTAAGCGTCATCTCGAATGCTGAAAGCAGGAATACGATAAGTCCGCAGTAGAATCCGAGAGCAAGTGTAGCTGAAAGACCGAGTATTCTGAAGAATACGATCATAAATACCGCAATAAGTGCGAATCCGACAGCTGCTGCGATCAAACTTGTTCTGATAGCATTTGAACCAAGCTGTGCTCCGACAACATTTGAACGAAGTTCCTGAAGCTGAAGCTTAAGCGATCCGACTCTGATATTTGTTGCAACCCTATCAGCCTCTTCAAATGTAAATCCACCGCTGATAACACTCTTTCCGTCAAGGATTTCAGCCTTAACAGAAGGAACGCTTATGAATCTTCCGTCATAGTAGATTGCAATAGTATCCTGATTGTTGTTAAATGCTTTTTTGGTTGCTTCTGCGAAAGCTTCTCCGCCCTCTTTAGTAAACTCAAGCGATACTACAGGCTCCTGCTTACCATACTCATCATTCTGTCCGACTACCTGAGAAGATGCAACCTGATCACCCGAAAGAACAATCGATCCGTCCGCAAGAAGCTCATCTATTGACTTATTGAGCTGATATCCGGGCGTAACACCTTCTTCAAGTTTCATATTACCGTTTTCATCGGTAGTAAAACCACTGTGATATGTGTAATTCTCATTGCCGTCCTTATCAAGATGGCTGATGAAGTAAAGATTACCGGGCTGACCAAGTTCCGAAAGAATCTTGTTTGCATCGGAAGCTCCGGGAATCTCGATGTTGATTCTGTTGCTACCCTCCTGATAAACCTGTGCCTCTGTGCTATACTGATCGACACGCTGCTGAAGCTTGAAGATTGTATCGTTCATATCTTCCTTGCTGGGATTCTCATCACCAACAACTTCGTAAGTGATGCTGACACCACCTGCAAGGTCAAGTCCAAGGTCAATACTTGACAATGATCCGGATTTGTCTGCACCCAATCCGTATGCTGCTGAGTAACCAATTCCAACCAAAAGAGCAAGCATAAGGATCAAAGCAGGAATCCACTTTAACTTTTTCATTATACAGTTCCTCCCATGAATTTTTCTTATTCGGCCAACGCCGCTTTAATCATAATCGCACACTCTATACGTTTTCTCTGAAGCTCACAACCATGCTTGTAAGTTGCATTGATGTCTCCGTTGAAATTGTATGCGTTAGCAGCACAACCACCGCTGCAATAATATCTTGCAAAGCATTTCTGACATTCGGGTCTTGAATAAACATTGCTCTTCTTGAACATGTCCCTTATGTCGGGTCTGGTTATTCCATCGAAAACGTTACCCATGATAAAGTCTTCGTTACCAACGAACTGGTGGCAGGGGTAAAGGTCTCCCCAAGGTGTTACACCAAGGTACTCACATCCCGATCCGCAACCTGACAATCTCTTGGCAACACAAGGGCCGCCCTCAAGATCTATGTTAAAGTGGAAGAAATTAAATCCTTTTCCTTCCTTGTGTTTCTCAATATAATACTTTGCAAGTTTGTCGTACTCTTCACAGATGATCGGAATATCCTCATCCTTAAATGCGTACCAATCTTCAGGCGAAGCAACTACAGGCTCTACGGATATCTGCTTAAATCCAAGCTCTGCAAGATGCTTAACATCTTCCGAGAAATCAAGATTGGCATGAGTAAATGTTCCTCGAACGAAGTATCTGAGCTGGTGACGGCTCTCCGCAACCTTCTGATACTTGGGAACAATGTCATCATAGCAACCCTGTCCGCCTGCTCTGGGACGCATGGAGTCATTGACTTCCTTTCGTCCGTCGATGGAAAGGACTATATTACCCATCTCCTTATTAACAAACTTAAGTATCTCATCATTTAAAAGAGTTCCGTTTGTTGTGATAGTGAAACGGAAATTCTTGTCATATTCTTTTTCAATTGAGCGTCCGTACTCAACGAGCTTCTTGACAACTTCCCAGTTCATAAGGGGTTCGCCGCCAAAGAAATCGACCTCGAGGTTCTTTCTTCCGCCTGAATTCTTTACAAGGAAATCAAGCGCAGCCTTTCCGACCTCTTCGCTCATAAGCGCTCTTCTACCGTGATACTCACCTTCATCCGCAAAGCAGTATTTACATCTCAAATTGCAGTCGTGAGCCACATTCAGGCAAAGTGCCTTAACAACGGTTTCTCTGTTCTGAAAATCATCCACATATCCTTCATACACATCATCCGTAAAAAGAACCTGTGCCGCTCTCAGTTCAAGAATCTCTTCGATTCCCTCTTTTATATCCTCGGTTGAATATTTAGATGCCAGATCTGTTTTTGCCAGGACACCTTTATACAACCTGTCAAGTTCGCCCGTAATAACCGTAGTCTGACCTTCGGGTGCCGCTGCGGTACCGTATGTTCTCTTAAGCTTATCCTCAATGATCTTGACAAGGTCAAAAACTACATCGTCAACAACATGTACCGATCCGCTATTAACATCCAGAACAATATTATACCCATTGTTCTTATATGCGTGAATCATAATATCTCCTGTAACCTACATACGGCGGGCAGCGACCATGGCCGCTGCCCGCCTAATTTTACTTTAATTAAACAATATTATTTGCTAAGCTGCTCACAGCTCTGATTTCCAACTGTGCATGATGTCTTGCATGCTGACTGGCATGATGTCTGGCACTCACCGCATCCGCCCTTCTTCATTGATTCTTTAAGATTTCTTGTAATCAAAGACTTAACGTGCTTCATCGATTTTCCTCCTACTGATTGCCTCAAAATACTTATAGTTTCTGAGCCTTATACATCGACTCAGTATATCATATATTTCTGAAATATTAAAGTGTTTCTTTTTGTTCCTTCGATAGTTCGCAGTTGACTGTCATAAGCACTTTCGTGATCCTGTTTCTCTTGATACCGCGCGCTGTAAGCGTTATTCCGCTGTCAAGAGTGACCGTCTCCCCGTAGCTCGGAAGCCTGTCAAGATTCTCTATCATCAGACCGCCGATAGAATCGTAATCTTCTGATGAAAGATCGGTTCCGAGAGCATCATTGATATCTGCGAGCTTCATATTTCCTTCCACAAGGTATTTCCTACCGCCTACATTCTTTATTAGCTCGGCTTCATCCGAATCATACTCATCTCTGATCTCGCCGACTATCTCCTCAAGAAGATCTTCAAGCGTTATCATTCCCACAGTAGATCCATATTCCGAAAGGACAAAGGCTACGCTTCGTGTCTTTTCTCTCATTTCCACAAGAAGGTCCGATGTCTTCTTGTATTCATATGTGTAATAGGCCTTTCTGATGTGGTCTTTTACCTTGAAATTCTCTTTATCCTTGATAAGAATGAGATCTTTTACATTTATAAGACCAATGATATTATCCTGATCGTTTCCGTCATACACAGGAATTCTTGTGTACATATCCTCTTTGAATACGCGCATCACCTCTGTATAATCGGCATCCGAACTCACACAGCTCATATCAATCCTGGGAATCATTATGTCTTTTGCAAGCGCATCGCTGAAATCAAAAAGGTTAAAGATAATCTTCTTCTCATCACTTTCGATAACGCCGTCCTCATGGCTTACATCAACATACGTCTTAAGCTCATTTTCGGTCACCTTCTGTTGCTTGTTGGTATCAATCCTGAAGATCTTAAGTAATGCAGTCGCTATCCCATTGATAACAAAGCTGAACGGAACCATAAGGATCATAACGGTCTCTATGAGCGGTTCATACAAAAGAGCCATGTTCTCCGCATATGCCTTGGCTATTGTTTTCGGAATAATCTCACCAAATATTAGAACTACCAAAGTAAGCGCTCCGGTTCCGAGCCCTATGTAAAGATTGCCCCACATATCCGTGACAAACACTGTCATAAGCGCAGAAGCACTCAAGTTTACAATATTGTTTCCGATAAGGATCGCAGAAAGCATCTTCTGCGGGTCGTCATATATAGCAAGGATCCGTCCCGCCTTTTTATTCCCATCATCTGCAAGAGCCTTGATTCTGACTCTGTTGATCGTCATGTAAGCTGTCTCCGCGGATGAAAAAAATGCAGACAACAGAACCAATAATACCAAGGTGATTATTCTGACTAAGTGGGTGTCCAATCACATTCCTCCTCTAAGAACCCGGGCCGCTCTGCCTGTCTTATTCAAGCGGCTTGTCATAAAAGTCCCTGAACTCCTCATATCCCTGCTCTGTAAGGCTCTGCTTCTGGAACTTCTTATTCTTATTCATACGTACAACAAGAACCTGCTTTCCTTCCGCTCTCTCCTTCTGCGCTTCGGATATGATCTCCGCAAGTCTGTCGCCCTTTATACCCTTTTCGATAAGGAAAGCAACTTTTGTGCTCGCGCCGGGAATCTTGAATCCTTCGTCCATCATTATCATGATGATTCTCTCAAATCCGATTGAGAAGCCGCAAGCAGGTGTATCCTGTCCAAGGAACTTTCCTACCATCTTGTCGTATCTTCCGCCACCACCGCAGCTTCCGCCGTACTGAGGCATGGATACTTCGAAGATTGTTCCCGTATAATACGACATTCCTCTTACAAGCGTGGGATCGAATACCATCTCAAACTGTGCCGACTTTGTCTTCTCAACACTGTCGATGATCTCGGTAAGACCTTCACTGACCTCAGCGTCAAGATTATCACTGATCTTGTCTGCAACTGCCTTAAGAGCATCAATTCCGCTCTTTCCGCTTATAAGTTCAAAAAGCTCGATATACTTATTTACAGAATCGGCATCATAACCGTCCTTAATAAGCTCTTCCTTTACTCCGTCAAGTCCGATCTTATCCATCTTATCAAGTGTGATGAATACGTCATCGTACTTCTCCTCAGGGAATCCGCTGTATGCAGCCATTGCCTTGAGAATCCTTCTGTCATTGATACGGATCTTAAAATCCTTGAATCCGAGATTTCCGAGCGTTGTGGTTGTCGCAAGAATAAGCTCTATCTCAGCAAGATTTGAAGGCTCTCCCAATATATCAATATCGCACTGCATGAACTGACGGTATCTTCCCTTCTGAGGTCTGTCGGCTCTCCATACATTTCCCATCTGAAGTGCCTTAAAAGGAGCCGGAAGCTCATTTGCATGATTTGCATAAAAACGAACAAGAGGAACCGTAAGGTCATAGCGAAGTCCTGAATCCGTAAGGTCGTTCTCTTCCTTCGCCGTAGCCAGGTTAAGCTTTTCTCCTCTCTTCATTACCTTGAATATAAGCTTCTCGTTCTCTCCGCCCTGCTTACTGTTGAGGTTTGCAAGTGACTCAACACAAGGTGTCTCTATAGATGTGAAGCCAAATTCAGCATATGTCTTCTTAATAATACCTATACAATAGTCTCTAAGTTGCATCTCGGAAGGAAGAATGTCCTTCATTCCGGTAACCGGTTTCTTTATCAGTGCCATACTTTACCATCCTTAAATTATAATCAAGCATAAATTTTACACTCACTAAGCCCCCATTGCAAGGAAATACTGATCAAGTAAGTTCCCCTCAATTATTATTCTGCAGGAACTCAATGAACTGGTCCCTTGGCATAGGTCTTGCATAGAAAAAGCCCTGAATATGGTCGCATCCAAGCCTGATTATCTGCTTTGCCTGCTCTCCAGTCTCAACTCCCTCAGCCACTATTTCTTTTCCGAGGCTCTTAATTATCTTTATCATATTATACATGATCATGTATGAATTCTCTGATTCAAAGGCCACCTGAACGGTACTCTTATCAAGTTTAAAGATCTTGACCGGCATATCGGCAAGTCTTGAAAAATTCGAATATCCCGTTCCGAAATCATCCATGGAAAAAGTGATTCCCGAACTCATAAGTTTGCTGATATTCTGATCGATCACGGATGTAACATCTTTATCCCAAGTCTCCGTTATCTCAAGATTTATCCTCGAAGGTCCTATATTATACGCTTTCAGAATTTTAAGAATACTCTCGGCAAGATTGGTCTGAATGCAATCGACAACGGAAAGATTGACTTCGACATATTCGAGGCCGTAACTTACCGCCTTCGTAGTTGCCAGCATCTCACATACAGATGAAAGTACAAATCTGTCAATTCCAAGAACCGTTCCGTTCTTCTCAGCTATCGGCATAAATACAGCAGGAGAAATATAGCCCGCCCTCGGGTCCTTGAGCCTTATAAGCGCCTCACATGAAGAAAACTTTCCGGTAACAGGCGAATAGATAGGCTGATAATAAACTTCAAGCAAACCGTTATCAAGAGCATGACGCACAAGATTTCCGATCTTTTTATCATATTCGATATGCTTAAGATTAAGGTCCGACACCCTGAGCACATATTTACTGTCCCTCGAAAGTGCCTTGTACATCATATTGCTTATCTCATCAAACCGCTCTATCGTTTTGAAATCAGCTGGAAATCCTATCGCGCTTGTACTTACATCAAAGCCAACTTCCAAATCTCTTAATTTAAAAGGCTCTTTAAACCTCGCCTTTATGGCATCCGAAAGCTTGTCGATATCCTCCGAATTTGATTTTACATCAGGGATGAGCAGGGCAAAAAAGCCGTCTCTTGGAAAAAATACTTCCGCTCCGAAACAGGACTTTTTCAAAAACTCGGTCATCTGCCTCAAAAGATCGGAAGCCGCTTCCACCGACTCACTTCCGATTGTTATGGGAAGTTTATCCACTCTTATTTCCATGAGTGTGAACGTCTTCTTTTGTAAAAGTTTTGTATATACTGCGAAATTCAGGGCATTTTTTGTACCGACTCCGGACATCCTGTCCACAAATTCACTCGGATTCTGGAAAGTAAAGACGCACAGCAAAAGAGAAATCGCAACGCTGAACTCGAACACAGTCCCCGTCCTGAATATGATCCTCATGGGAACTCCAAGGAGCATCAGAATGTAGTACGTATAGATAGCCATAGTTTTTTCGCTCGCCAGAACTCTTCCGTATTTGATCATCAGATATGACGCAAAGATAAGATACAGAACTATTCCGATACTTACAAGAATCTCATTTGGGAAAAAATAGATAATCTCACCGTTATGATCGAAGTAATAGAAAAAGTCGGTAAAATATCCCAACATCAAAATAAGGATTGTAAACACCGTCGGCAATATTATGACAAGTTTTTTCCACAACTTGTTTAATTGCATACCAAAAATAGCCATCAGATACAGGATGGAAAAGAATGCAACAAGATACGACATCACTTTTTCCACCATGACCACAAGGCAATTCATTTCGTAAGTCAGGCAATCTTTCATCCACCTGTTGTTCACCCACAGAATATGAATTAATCCCATCACATTAAGAATCGTTCCGACTATGATCAATACGCCAAAGATACGACTCTGCTTTCCGTAAGAGAACTCTTCCGAAGAATATATGATTATGATAACTGCCATCAGCACAAGTGCCGATATCGATAAGCAAGCATCATAGCTGTTCGGATCGGTTAAAAATCCCATCAATACCCCTTTTCAAAATACTCATCAATCCTGTTCACGTATGAACTGTCATTTACCGGTTTTCCCATGTAGTTACCTATAAGATAATCGCACCCGATTTCTTCCGCTATATCCTTGTCCTCAGCTGTATCCACTCCTGAAGCACACACAAACAGACTGATATCGTGGAACATATTGACCAGCCCGCTTATAACGTTCATCATCCGCTTTGATTTCCCCGCCATTTTGATCAGGCTCTTTGCAAAATTTATCTGAACCACCGGAAGCGAAATTATTCTCTCGATATTTCCGTATCCGTTTCCGTATTCGTCAACTATAATATTGACATTGATATCACCGAGCATCTTAAGATTTCTTTCAGCCACATTATTCATTGTTGTTATCGCTGTCTCTGTGAGCTTTAAGCTGATCCAAGATCCTTCAACTTTTTCTTCTTTGAGAAGTGCCTTAAACCACCTTAAAAAATCTGTTCTTGATATTCCCGCCTGTGACATCGGGATAATAGCTCTGTACTTACCGTTCTTATCTCCGGCATTCCAAAAAGACAACACTCTCAGAGTATTTTTTAAAACATACTCATCGATGTCGATAATAGTCTGAGTAGATCCGGTATCTTCTATATACTTTCTTACCTCAACTTCTCTCTCGTTATCGTCATATATATAGCAGACCGCTTCGGCCGTGTAATCAATCCTGTAAATTTTGGAAAGAATAGGTCTGAATTTAACGATTGCCTTTTTCTCGGCAATATTTTTCTTTGCAAGTACTTCATAGTCATACGCGCCAAGCTTTTTCTTGAAATCTATCTTATCAATATCGATCACGGCATCTGACCACTGTGCCACATCATCGCTTATAAGCTCAACTTTCGACATAAGCTCCGCAAGATTGCCATACCTGTCGGGATAGCTCATCATAAAGCAATGGCACTCGGCCTTTATGGTCATATCCATATAATTCCAGGGTTCACGGATTCTGGTCGCAATCTTATACATAAGAGACTCGGCTCTTTTTTTATCATTTGTATTTACCGATATCGCAAAGATATTATCACTGTATCTGTAAACATATGTGACAATATTCAGCTCTCTGCTTCCCACTTTTTTAAGATAACCGGCAATTGTCTTGATAACGCCGTCAGCCTGATTATTACCGATCTCGGAGCTAAGGGCTCTTACATTGTCTATTGTCACAAAAACTATATAATGCGGAGTTTTCTTTTTTATCTTAAGACCAAGTGACTCGAAAAAGGCTCTTCTGTTAAGGACATTTATCCTTCCGTCCACCATTTCACCCGGATTCTGAAGAGTTATAAATACCAGGGTTATACTGATCGTGCTGAGGAAATTTTCTATAAGAAGCTGCGGATAGCGGTACTGCAGATAGATTCCCAAAGCAACAAAACCAACATGAGTAAGAATGATCACCTTGGTCTTTAATCTCATCAGATTGCTGTATTTCAGCGTCAAAGTAACTCCATACACAATGTAATAAAAAGCGATCAGATAAAATCCGACTATGAGACTGCCTCTAAAATATATTCCCTTTTCGTCATATCCAAACAAAAGCGGGCTGAACCAGTTCATTATGACCGTTATGATTCCCATGACATAGCCGAGATACACAACAAAGAAGCCCTTAACGGATTTCGTGTCATAAAAAATATCAAGAACAGCCATTATGTACAACAGATAGCAAAGTCCCGATCCCAGATGCGCAAGAAAATAAAAACTTCCGCAGACCATCTCCGCATAGTGATACCATGCTCCCTCATACGGATTCATCTGCAGGAAAGTCTCTATTCTCTCAAAAAGAGTTGACATAAATACAGCAAAAAGAAGCAGCGAATAAACTTTCTCTCTCGATGACGGAACTCTTTTTCTGGACAGAGAGATTATTCCAATCGTTGCCAGTATACATAACGCACATGTGTCAAAGTAAAAATTGTATTGCATGGAAAACTCCGTAGCTTCTATTTTTAAATAAACACAACAGATAATATTATTATACGTCAAATCGTAATATTTTCATACGATATACAATAATTAGCCAAATTTCTTCATGTAATATGAACCCGTCTGAGTGATAAGCCCCTTTCCGCACATATCAAACAACTCCTTAAGAAGGTCCGGAACCGCGATATCTATGCCAACCATGCTAAGCTTGTCAGCTATGTAGGAAAAAGAAACAGGCACAGCGTCAAGCAGATCAAGAATCGCTTTTTCTATATGCGATGCACAGGCTCCGCTCCGGTCTTCATCAAAGCTGTGCGGATCCGCCAAAGAATCTTTTCTGTAATTCCATGACGCAAGTCTTTCTATCACGTCATCAACATCAAGCACAACTCCCGCCCCCTGACATATAAGGCGGTTACATCCGTCACTTAGCCTGTCCGTGACTCTTCCCGGTACCGCAAGAACCTCTCTTCCCTGCTCAAGCGCAGTATCTACGGTTATCTGCGTTCCCGAATGAAGTCTTGCTTCCACAACCACAACAATGTCGGACAATGCGCTTATTATCCTGTTCCTCATAGGGAAAAAAGATGCTTTGGGCATAGTTCCCGGCGCATACTCCGAAATAATTCCTCCGTTTAGTGAAAGTTCCTCGTAAATTTCCCTGTTTTCATCGGGATAGCATATATCCGCGCCGCACCCTACAACAGCATAGGATTTTCCTCCGGCGCACAATGCCGCTTTCTGACTTACGCCGTCAACGCCCTTTGCCATTCCGCTTATAACCTTAACTCCCGCAAGCGCCAATCCTCTACCGAGCTGCCTTGCCATGTACCTGCCGTATTCTGAGCAAAGCCTCGCCCCTATTATTGCAACCGACGGACTGTCGTCTCCCGGAAGTTCCCCTTTTACATAGATAGCAAAAGGGGGATTCGGGATATTCTTTAGCTTCTCGGGAAAACGCGGATCAATCCTTGATATAAACTTTATGTCGCTCTCTGCAAGTTTCTTTTTCTCCTTAGTAAAATCCCAAGTGTATCTTGTATCCAAGACCGCCGAAACCTGCTTCGGTCTTAAAAGTTTCTTAAGCTCCGCCTCTCCCATCTCATATATTTCCCTGCATGTCCTTCCTCCGCATAAGAGTCTGTCAGCAGAGACATTTCCTATGCCCGGAGTTGAAAAAAGCCAGTGAGCATAGTCATTTTCCGTTATATTCTCTGATTTATTTTCTGATACTTGTGCTTTTGCTGTCTGCATCAGCCTTCCTCCTGTCTCCAATATTTTCCGTCTGTCATCCTGTAGCTGACAGCCTCCATCAGATGTATCTCTTTTATCATCTCCTCGCCTTCCAGATCGGCTATTGTCCGCGCAAGCCTGAGAACCTTATGATAGGCTCTGGCGCTCAGATCCATGGAACAAAAAGTCTTTTCCAAAAAAGCTCTCTCCCTCATACCAAGCTTGCAATATTTTCTTATATCCGCAGGCGTCATCTCGGAATTGAACTTGAGGCTCGTTCCCCTAAACCTCTCTTCCTGTTTCTTCCTTGCCAAAAGAACTCTTTCTCTCATGGTCTTACTTGATTCATTACAGGTATCGCTCTTCCCCGAAAGCTCCCTGATATCGACTTTGGGTGCTTCTATGCAGATATCGATCCTGTCCAATATCGGCCCCGATATTCTGCCAAGGTACCTTCGAATCTCATTTGATGTGCACTTGCATTTATTCCTGTCGGGATAATACCCGCACGGACAAGGATTCAGCGCACCTATAAGTTGAAAGTCCGCAGGGTACATGAAAGTTCCTCTGTTTCGCACGATATGAACCTTTCTGTCCTCAATCGGTTGCCTTAGCATATCAAGTTTTGTTCTGGGGAATTCAGGCATTTCATCCAGAAAGAGAATGCCTCTGTGTGCCAAAGAAATAGCACCGGGTCTTGGAATCGTACCGCCTCCGACAAGCGATGCTTCGGTTATAAGGTGATGCGGACTAACAAACGGCCTCTTTGTTATAAGCGCCTTGTTCTCGCCCATCATTCCGGCAACCGAATAGATTGTTGAAACTTCAATACTTTCTTCAAGAGAAAGACGCGGAAGTATCGTAGGAATGCGCTTTGCAACCATACTCTTTCCCGAACCCGGAGGTCCTACGATCAAAATATGATGAAAGCCCGCCGCCGCTACCATCGCCGCTCTCTTAACGGCTGATTGCCCGTTGATATCTGCAAAATCCACTCCTTCACTACTTTCTTCATCTTCAGAAAAAATCTTATCAAGGTTAACCCTTGTTGGCTCTATAAGCCCATCCCTTTCTCTTTCGGGCGTCGAAAGATACATGATAACTTCTTGAAGCGATGATACTCCGACAATCTTCATCCCGCTTACCACAGCACCTTCTCTGGCATTTTTGATAGGAAGGATAACTGTCTTGTATCCTGCTTCTTTTGCCTTTGTAACTATGGGGAGAACCCCTTTTACTTCTTTAATATCTCCGTCAAGTCCGACTTCGCCGAGCACGACCGTATCATCGGCACATCCCGGGCTGACCTCTCCTATTGCCTCCAATATTCCGACGGCAAGCGGAAGATCTACCACAACGCCTTCTTTCTTGATATCTGCCGGGGACAGATTGACGGTTATCTTTGATGCGGGAATCTTTATACCGGCGTTTCTTAAGGCAACTTTTACTCTGTCACCTGCCTCTCTGACGTCGCCACTCATGAATCCCACCATGTTGAATCCGGGAAGCCCGGAAGATACATCCACTTCGATCTGCATCAGATAAGAAATAATTCCTCTGACGCCACCGGATGTAATAGAACTGTACATTTTTCCTCTTTTCCGATATGAGCATAAACAAAAATAGGAAATTATACGCACAACGACCTGCTGATTATACAGCAGGCCGTTCTATAAAGTCTTTAAGGTTTTCTTAGTATTTCCTTAAGATTTTATGTAGTTGATTTTATCTTAACTTTTTGCCCCGACAATTATTATCTGAGCATTTTGTTCTGCATTGTCTCAGGATCCTGAGCAAACTGAAGGGCAGCTTCTCTTGTGATCTTCTGCTGCCTGTACAGCTCAATAATAGCCTCATCCATGGTTATCATTCCCTGTTTCCTGTATGTCTGCATGTATGTAATGAGCTGATGATTCTTACCCTCACGAATAAGGTTTCTCACAGCGCTGTTTACATGAAGAACTTCAAATGCCGCAAGTCTTGATGATCCGTCAGCCGCAGGAAGAAGTTGCTGTGAAATAACTGCTTCAAGCACGCTCGCAAGCTGTATTCTCACCTGTTGCTGCTGATGAGAAGGAAATACATCTATAAGTCTGTCCACCGTATTAGACGATCCAATCGTATGAACGGTAGAAAGAACGAGATGTCCCGTCTCCGCTGCCGTAATAGCTGTACTTATGGTCTCAAGATCTCTCATCTCTCCGACAAGGATAACATCGGGATCTTCTCGAAGTGCCGCTCTCAAAGCATTGGCATATGAATTCGAATCGGTTCCTATTTCTCTCTGATTGACTATCGATAATCTGTGCTGATAAGTAAACTCTATGGGATCCTCAAGTGTAATTACATGCGCTTCCCTGTTGTTATTTATCATGTCGATAATGGAAGCAAGTGTTGTAGACTTACCGCTTCCCGTAGGTCCCGTAACAAGCACAAGACCTCTTTTTTTCTTATAAAGATCAATAACGGTCTCAGGTATGCCAAGGCTCTCCGCTGTGGGAATCTCTGTTGCAACAACTCTGAAAGCCATCGCTATGGAGCCTCTTTGCTTAAAGATATTAAGTCTGAATCTGCCAACTCCCATGATAGCGAAGGACAAGTCGTGTTGACCGTTCTCCTCGAGCATCTGCTTCTGTTTATCATTTGTAACTTCATGTGCGATTTCCTGAGTGTCGCTCGGCATCATCTTGCCATAGCTTTCCATGGCTATAAGTTTGCCGTTAAGTCTCATCTTAGGCGGCACACCGACAGTAATATGAACGTCCGAAGCGCCTTTTAACTTTGCTTCCTTCAGGATTTCTTCAATTTTAGACATATACTTCCATCCCTGTTCTGATAAATTCTATTTGTATGTGTCGCAAGTACAGCTATACACCACAGCATAATCCGCACTTTCACACATACTCAGGCTCTTCCACGACAATACCGAGGCCTTTGACTTTGGACAGATCCATCATATATCTGTTATCCATAGTCTTCATAATATCTATAATCTCAATATCACCGTATGCCCTTCTATTCGAAAGGTCGATAATGCTGTTATCCTTAAAACTCAAAACAGTCGGACGCAGGAAATCAAGATCGTTAGTCTTGATAACCAGAGCTTTTTCACCGGTGTTAAGCTCAACGCTGACTCCCGGAACAAGAATGTTTATGGAATCAACAAGTGCCTGAACCACTCTCGGGTCAAAAACATCACTTCTCTGCATCATCCTTCTGATAACAAGAACTTCGGAAATAGGCGCATCATCTACTCTCGCAGCCGTTTCCTTATCAAATATTCCCGCAACTATAAGAATCCTTGCAGATAAAAGAGTCTTGGAAATGTCCACATCATTTCCTTTTCTGTAGTCAAGAAGTACTTTTCTTGCCTGATTACATGCTCTCTTTACATTCGGCAAAGAAGAAAATGCATCGTCAATGATAGGATAGCCCGCCATCTCATGGGCATCTATCGTATTTATCTCTTCAGGTGTACACTTAAGTTTGGACTGAAGTTCCGCAGAAAGAGTAAGTTTTCCGATATCATGTATAACACCGGCCATTACCGCTTCGTTCTGATCGGAAAGCGAAGCATTTAACGAATGTGCGATCATCGCCGAAATGATTCCCACATTCAGGCTGTGTTTGTATATATAATCCTCGGTACTCCTAAGTCCCTGCTGGAAAGTAATCTTCTTTTTTAGATTACCGTAATTCTTTATAATCTGGGCACAAATATTAGGAAACTTCTCCTGTTTGTGCACCTTAACAATATGAGCAAGTTCCTCCATGATATCGTGATACATAACGGTCTGAAAACGCTCAAACTCAATATCGTCCTGAGTCATAGGCGGAACAGGCTCTGCGGGTTCAAGAATAAACACGCCAATAAGCCCAAAGTTCCTGATATTATCAATACTTTGCTCATCCTTAAGGACATGGGCCCTGTCATATAAAAGTGCGCCTTTCCTACTGTATATCGGTCTTGCTAGTCTCATCCCCGGTCTCAGTTCATCACACTTAATAAAAAGCATGGTAAATATTTCCTCCCTATATACAAAGCATAACACCCCAATTTATACACTAATTATCGCGCTATCATGCGGAAAAATCAATAAATAAAGTCTTAAGTTAACTCATCCAAAGTATTTCCGTAAGATGAAAGGAACTCATTTACAAAATCAAGAACCTCGGGAAGCTCCATATACAGGCTTCTCACGGATTTTTCAGTGCTCTCCTTCGCGGTTCTGAACTCATTGTTGCCGGCACTTGTTTCTGCCATACACTTGATAAGTGCGGATAATTTGTCTGCAGCTTTTACAAGACGTCTCATATAGCGCTCATCTTCGCTGTCATCCGCCTTAAACACCTGTTCAAAAGAAGGCTTAAGATCGTCGGGAAGCTTTTCAAGCAGCTTATCATCTGCAATCGCCTCAACCTGCTTATATGCTGTTTTTAATTCCTTATTGTAATATTTTACGGGAGTCGGCAGATCTCCTGTAATGATCTCGGAAGCGTCGTGATAAAGTCCGACAAGAGCCGCCTTATTGGCATCGAGATGCCTTCCGTACCTTGTATTTCCTATAACACAGAGAGCATGAGCTATCATTGCAACCTCCATTGAATGCTCACAAAGATTTTCCTGCCTTGTATTTCTCATAAGTGCCCATCTGTCTATATATTTCATTCTTGAAATAAGTGCAAAGAAATTGTAATTCATCTTTTATTCTCCCAAGTTATACATTCAGAATAAATATATCATCAAAGTAAAAAGTCCGCCATTACCGTATTGCAAACGTCAAATCCCCGCTCGGACAATCTAAGATATGCCGCCTTCTTTTTATCACAGGTGATATTCATATCCTTATCACGAAGCTCAAGAAGCGACATCATAAGATATTTATCGATAACTTCGTCATAGACATCAAATACTGTCTTTCCGAATTCTCTATTAAAATCATCCGTTCTTATACCTTCCGTAAGCCGAAGCCCAAGGAACATAAACTCTTCCGTCTGTGCCCTTACGGAAAGTTCTTCTCTGTCTATTTTTATCCCGTCTTTAGATAAGCTTATGTACTCCGCCATGTCACGGGTGTTACTAAAACGCACATTGTCTACAAGAGAGGCAGCACCAAGTCCCAATCCAAGGTAGTTTCCCCTTTTCCAGTAAACCTTATTATGCCTGCAATCAAATCCGTCTTTGGCATAATTTGATATTTCGTATCTGTGATATCCGTACTCATTAAGGATTTTGGCGGTCTTGTGATACATATCCCTGTCTGCGTCTTCTCCCGGAAGGTCAAGGTCCATGTCAAAAAACGGTGTTCCCTCCTCAATAATAAGGCTGTACGCCGAAATATGCTCAGGGCCCAACTTTACCGCTTTATTAAGAGTATCAGTGTAAGATTCCACGCTCTGCCCCGGAAGCGCACTCATTATGTCGATATTTATGTTGTCAAAGCCCGCTCTCACCGCATCTTCGTAGGTTATAACCGCAGTCTTTGAATCATGTATTCTTCCGAGTCTTTTAAGTTCTTCATCGTTAAAAGACTGTATGCCTATACTTAATCTGTTAAATCCCGCATCCCTGTAGCTTCTCATCTTGTCAAAAGAAGCTGTTCCGGGATTAAGTTCAAGACTTATTTCCGCATCTTTGGATAAAATATAATTCTCTTTTATATCGGCTAAAATATTACAAATATAAACCGCATTAGGCAAAGAAGGTGTTCCTCCTCCGAAGAACACCGTTTTTACCTCTCTGTCTCTATAATCGCCCGCACTTTCCTTAAGTTCTTTTGAAAGTGCCTTAAAGTACTCATCCATAAGGCTTTCTTTATCACCAAACGACAAGAAGTCGCAGTAAAGACACTTCCTGACACAAAAAGGTATGTGCACGTATAAAGATAGTTCGTTATTCATTTAGTAATGCCTCATAAAACTTTCAAACAATAAAACCTGATTTTTGCATCACATCAGTCTGTACTGTCAAGCTTAAGAACGCTTAAGAATGCTGCCTGCGGAACTTCTACGTTACCGATCTGGCGCATCTTCTTTTTACCCTCTTTCTGTTTCTCAAGAAGCTTCTTCTTACGGGTAATATCACCACCGTAGCACTTGGCAAGGACATCTTTTCTATAAGCCTTTACTGTCTCTCTTGCTATTATCTTGCCGCCAACAGCAGCCTGGATAGGCACTTCGAAAAGGTGCCTCGGTATCTCTTCCTTGAGCTTCTCACACATCTTGCGTCCACGCTCATACGCACCGTCCTTATGAACGATAAATGAAAGCGCATCGACTTCTTCTCTATTGATGAGAATATCAAGCTTAACAAGATCCGATCTCTCATAGCCCTTGAGTTCATAATCAAATGAAGCATAGCCCCTTGATCTTGACTTAAGCGCATCAAAGAAATCGTAAATAATCTCATTGAGCGGAAGTTCGTACTTAAGAATCGCTCTTGTCTGCTCAATGTAATCCGTACTTATATATTTGCCTCGTCTCTCCTGACAAAGCTGCATTATAGCTCCGACATAATCGGTAGTTACCATGATCTCGCCGTTTACCATAGGCTCTTCCATGTACTCTATCTCTGTAGGATCGGGCAAATTGGAAGGATTGGTAAGATCAAATACTGTTCCGTCATTCTTATGCACCTTATACACAACGCCGGGCGCTGTAGTAACGAGGTTAAGGTCATACTCTCTCTCAAGTCTCTCCTGAATAACTTCAAGATGGAGGAGTCCCAAGAATCCCGCTCTGAATCCAAATCCGAGAGCCTGTGAAGTCTCCGGTTCATAGAATAAAGAAGCATCATTAAGCTGAAGCTTTTCAAGTGCATCTCTAAGATCTGAATAATGCGCCGAATCTGCAGGGTAAAGTCCGCAGTAAACCATCGGCATAACTTTCTTATATCCGGGAAGTGCCTCTGCGCAAGGGCTTGCAGAATCAGTTACCGTATCACCGACTCTGGTATCCTGAATATTCTTGATAGAAGCCGTGAAGTATCCGACATCTCCGGCTGTGAGCTCATCGTTCGGAATAAATCTTCCGGGTCCGAAATATCCAACTTCAACTACTTCGGATTCTGCGCCGGTAGCCATGAAACGTACCTTCATGCCCTTCTTAAGAACACCGTCTCTTACTCTTACAAATACGATAACTCCTCTGTATGAGTCATATATGCTGTCAAAAATAAGCGCTGTAAGAGGCTTTCCTGCATCTCCGTTAGGAGCGGGGATTTTCTGTACGACCGCCTCAAGAACTTCCTCGATTCCTATTCCGTTTTTTGCCGAAATAAGCGGAGCGTCCTGAGCCTCAATGCCTATAACATCTTCTATCTCATCCTTAACTTCCTGTGGCTGTGCACTGGGAAGGTCTATTTTATTGATAACAGGAAAAACATCCAGATCATGGTCGAGCGCCATATACACATTTGCAAGTGTCTGAGCCTCTACACCCTGCGTAGCATCGACAACAAGAATTGCTCCGTCACATGCCGCAAGACTTCGGGAAACCTCATATCCAAAATCTACGTGTCCGGGAGTATCTATCATATTAAATGTATATTCTTCTCCGTCCTTGGCCTTATATATCATTCTTACAGCCTGAGACTTGATGGTAATTCCTCTCTCCCTCTCAATATCCATATTGTCGAGGACCTGGTTCTGCATCTCTCTGCTGGTAAGAACACCCGTCTTCTCGATCATTCTGTCTGCAAGAGTCGATTTACCGTGATCGATATGTGCAACTATACAAAAATTTCTAATTTTACTCTGATCCACAAAGCTACCTCTATTCCTATTCATCTTTCATTACATCATCATATGATACCATGACAAAAGGCAAAAATCTATTGACAGTTTCTTGAAATTCATCTAATATATTTACCGTATGTAGCATTAACTGTCCGTGTCCGGCTTAATGCGCACACGAACTTACAAATAATAATCATATTATTTTTCGGAGGTAACTATGGCAAATATTAAATCCGCCAAGAAAAGAGTTTTAGTTAATAAGAAAAAAGCAGAAAGAAATCAGATGATCAAGTCAGCAGTTAAGACTGAGATCAAGAAAGTTAGAACTGCTATCGATGCAGGTAACAAGGATGAGGCTGCTAAGGCTCTTCTCGCTGCTACATCTGCAATCGACAAGGCTGAGTCAAAGGGTGTTTTCAAGAAGAACACAGCTTCAAGAAAAGTTTCTCGTCTTGCTCAGGCTGTAAACAAAATGGCTTAATTATTTTAAAATTGTGTATATAACAAAACCTCATGTCTTCTCACCGACATGAGGTTTTTTATTTCTTTGATTTTTGTTCTGTTTTTATTTCTTACGAATGTTTGAAACCTTTTCTTTTATTTCTTCCAAGCTAAGCTTAAACTTCTCTGATACCATACCCGGATTTCCCTGAATAGTCTTTTCCCTGTACCATTCAAAGAATCCCTTTATAGGCTCGGGAGTAAGCTTGGACATAAGGATTCTGTACTTTGCATAAAGCTCGGATATCTCATCCTTAACATCATTCACATAGCCTGAAGGATTCACGTTTATCTTTTCCCTTATCTTCTTAAAAGAGCTGTCGAGCGTTGCACTGAGCGCATCAACTCTCGTTTCGATTCCGCCTCTCACATTCTCACTCTTGGATGTAATAAGTGCATCAAGCCTCTTCTGCATCTTTCTCATCTCATCCTTGGCTTTCTCCATATAGATAAGAACATCTCTAAGATCGAGAGCAGTCTTAAATGCTATCATGAAATCTCCGCCAAGAAGGAAAGTAACAATAAGAGTAACTATAGAGAGCACGTGATAAGGAATCGCACGTACCAGATGCTCTATGGGAATCTGGAAAAAGTGCGAAAACACTACCGTCAGAACTCCCCAAAAGAGTGTTGATTCAAGACAGATATGCCCCTTGAAATTAAAAGGCTTATGAGAATAATCCCAGTATCTTACCTTAAACAACGCCTCCATGGTAACTCCGGTGATATATTCAAGCAGAGTTGCTCCAATGCAGCCGGCAATATATACCATAAGTATATTGTTGTAGAAAGGCTTTGATACAACAAGCATCATTACTCCGCCACATCCGTATAACGGCAAAAAGGGGCCTCTCATAAAGCCCCTGTTTACCAACTTTTTCTCTAAAATTGAAACATATGCAGATTCGAAACACCAACCAAAAAAGCTGTAGAAATAAAACAGAAATAACCACTGTATTGGAAGATATTCAAACATATAAGCTCCTGTTTTTACATATATTATTGCTGAGGATTAGAGAAATCAATTACAGGATACTCGGGAGCATCCGTCTTCTCTATAGAAAGCGCCTCAAGAACCGGTCCTTCCCCGTTGTACTCGGGAACAAATTTCTTTGTAACTTTGGCAGTCACAAGAATCCATTCTTTTTCTGTAAGAGTATCTACTTTGTCATACTCACAGGCAAATCCAAGGAACTGCATATCCTCCGCACAACAAGTCATAGCCATTCTTCCCGGAACAAATCTGTTCTTAGGGAACTCAGGCGGTATAAGTACCATCGCCTTGAACTTAACGTTCTTTCCTTCATATCTTTCAACATGCTCAAGAGCATCCAGATAGAACATTCCGTATCCGAAATTATTGAGCTCTATTGGATCTGCGTTAAGGTCAAAAGGAAGATCCTCATCAAGTGTAACATCAACCTCGCCGTTCATATCTTCAAATATGATATCAGCCTTCCGGTTGATTGCTTTTACATTTCTCTTAAACGAAGCAAGATCTCTTATTCCGTCACATCTGTTGAACAAAATGAGGTCGGAACCACGAAGCTGTTCTGCCAAAAGAGACTTCATGTTATTGAAATACAACTCAAAATTGGAAGCATCTATAACAGTGATCTGCTGTTCCAGATTCCACATAACGGGAAGCTTCAGATTCTTATAGTTCCACATTCCGTTGTACTCGATAAGAATACGTTCCGGATTGTACTTGGCGTCAAGTTTTACCAGATTATCGGGATTAAGCTCCTCTTCATCTTCTATCTTCTCAAGAATAGTATTTGTAGACTTAAGAAGTTTCTCTTCATAATCATTCTCACCCTCTTCACACACCAAAAGAAGAGTCTTACCTCTGGTCCTGAAATAAGGCTGAGCTATTGTATAACGGAAAAAATCAGTCTTTCCGCTGTCAAGGAATCCATTGATAATATATACCGGTTTCAATTTCTTTCTCCTTATCAAAGTTTGCGGAAAAGCTGTTCAAGTTTATCTTCGTTAAGACCTGAACCGATTACGCAGATCTTTCCTGTAACATCGGCAGCGCCGCTTCTTACATCAGCTTCGCCGGGAACATAGTCAAATTCGATCCATGTGCCGTCTGTTGCGGGAACAACGCCCTTAGAACGAAGAACAATTCCGTAATCAGAGTCTTCATCAAGCTTTTCAAGCATATCCTTGATCTCGTCAGCCGTATACTTAACGGGAGTTTCCATTCCCCAGCTTGTAAACACCTCATGAGCCGCATGATCGTGATCATGCCCGTGACCATGACAGCAGCAATGATCGTGCTCTTCTTCGTCCTCATCGTCATGATGATGGTGACAACAATGTCCATGCTCTTCTTCATCTTCATCGTGATGATGGTGGCAGCAATGTCCGTGCTCCTCTTCATCTTCATCGTGATGATGGTGGCAGCAATGTCCGTGCTCCTCTTCATCCTCATCGTCGTGATGATGGTGGCAGCAATGTCCATGCTCTTCTTCATCTTCATCGTCGTGATGATGTGCTCTGTATACTACAGAACCATCTTCGTTAACCTCTTTGTGGTTTCCGTGATGATGATGGTGATGGTGATGTTCCTCAGCCTCTTCCATTACAAGCTTAAGGAGCTCTGCCTCAAGATCGCTGTTTCCTTCGAATGTATCAAGGATCTCTTTTCCTGTTATCTCATCAAGAGGAGTTGTTATAATGGTAGCCTTCTCATTGTGGCTGCGGATAAGCTTAACCGCCTCCTCGATCTTCTTCTGATCTGCCTTATCTGTTCTTGAAAGAATAATGGTTCCGGCATTCTCAATCTGATTAATAAAGAACTCACCGAAGTTCTTGATATAAACCTTAGCCTTAGATACGTCAACAACAGTAACCGCGCTGTTAAGTTCCATATTGTCATCTGCATCGGCAATATTCTGAATTGCTCTCATTACATCTGAAAGTTTACCAACTCCCGAAGGCTCAATGAGAATTCTCTCAGGAGCATATGTTGTCATAACTTCCTTAAGAGATGTCTCAAAATCTCCTACAAGCGAGCAACAGATACAACCTGAATTCATCTCTGTGATCTCTATTCCGGACTCCTTCAAAAAGCCGCCGTCGATACCAATCTCACCAAACTCATTTTCAATAAGAACAACCTTGGTTCCGTTAAGCGCTTCCTTAAGAAGTTTCTTTATAAGGGTGGTTTTTCCGGCACCCAAAAATCCTGATATAATATCAATCTTTGTCATTTGTACTCCATTCCGCACATGTTAGTCTGTGCTACATCTACTACAACAAAGTATATTCTATTAACACAATATCAAAATGTCAAGGAAACGCTATATCACTGACTTTGATTCCTATTTGCTCACCCGCGCCCCGTTCCGGTAACGTAGTCTCACAATCCTCTTTTTCTTCGATACCACTACTCTGTTCAGCATTTCCACTATAATCTGCAGTTTCTTCGCTACTATCCGCCGATGCATCTTCCTTTTCCGGTACATCATTACCATTATTCAGATTTTTTATCAATTCGCACGCCACGCCTGTTTCCATATTTGATTCAGCCGTTCCTTCTTTGTTACATGTTTTATCATCCGGCTTTTCGCAGACATTTTCGGCAGTTCCTGCGTTCTGAGTAACTTTCTCATCTTCGCTATGTACATCTTCTTTTATACTCTCAGGTGCGGAAATTTCCGGAGAATCTGAATATTCACTGTCGCTACCATCGTTATCTGAAGACTCCTCATAGTCTTTTAATGCATCAATACGTGATTGCATCTCAGAATTACTAAGCCTGAAATCCCCAAAGGGCGCTGTCACGGCTCTTGTAGCTATGTTACTTGTCCTAAGTGACCTCGATGCATTTATTGCAGGCACTGTCGAATTATATCCCGAATACCTGCCATTGAACTTAATGTGAGCCGAAACCACCTGTCCATGAGCAAAACCGCAGGAAGGAGAATACCCTTCAACGTAGCTCTCATTTTTATTACATACCATTATTGTCTGTGAATTAACTCTTACTACAACGCCATCCCTATCCTTAGCTTCATCAAGTGAATAAACAGTTTCTTCATGCCAGCCGTTGGTATTGTTAAACCTTATTCCACAGTGCTTACACTCATACGAAAAAACCGGTGTTCCGTCCGAATAATCTTTTACATGACCGCGTCGCCTTGTATCTTTATTTGTACTGATGACATACACGTTACTTGTACTATAGCACGCATCGGTATGTCTGTGATATACAGGTGTCGTGTAACATCCGCCATATCTGTCCGTTGATACATAATTATCGCCGCAGGTCTGCCCTCTTCCGTCTTTATGATAGTGATAATCATACTCGATACTTGCCGCGGTATCACCGGAATCGATAACAACCTGTGCAGGTATGTTCTCTATGGCTCTTACAAATTCCATAAATGTGGCATCCTCTTTTATCTTTACACCCTTAGTGAGTAATGCGGATGCCAAAAGCTTTTTGCCATTACTCACACGCTGAAAAACCTGGTCGAGCTTGTTGTTTATTCCTGCGGATTTCGCATCGATATAGCCCTTAATACCATCCATATTTGTGCTTATATTTTTGTTTATGTCGGCATTGATATTGGTAATTCTTTGGTCAATCTTATCACCTCTTGCCTTACTTTCAGAATTGTAGTTTTCTATCTTTTGGCCAAGCGCATCTCCGCGTGCTTTGCTTTCCGAATTATAATTTTCAATCTTCTGTCCGAGAGCATCTCCCATCGCCTTATTATCCGAATTATAATTCTCAATTCTTTGTCCAAGGGATTCGCCTATAGCCTTATTGCCCGAATTGTAATTCTCTATCTTTTGACCGAGAGCATCTCCCATCGCCTTATTATCCGAATTATAATTCTCAATTCTTTGTCCAAGGGATTCACCTATAGCCTTATTGTCCGAATTGTAATTCTCTATCTTTTGACCGAGTGCATCTCCCATTGCCTTGTTATCTGAATTATAATTCTCTATCTTTTGGTCAAGCGCTTCGCCCATCGCTTTATTCTCAGAATTATAATCATCAATCTTTTCATTTATCTCTTTTCCGAGGTTTTCACTCAAAGTTTGAAATTCACTCTTTAAATCCGAAACAGAATCCATATTTCTTTTTTCAAGTTCCTTATCTAACTCTGTAAGCTTCTTTAGGAGCTCCTCATATCTTGTAAGTGAATCCGTTGATATCTTGTCATCGCCATTCTTCACCTCGGTTCTGATCTCATTATCGAGGTCTTCCATCAGCTCTTTATTCTGCTTCTTTACATTTTCATATTCATTTTTTATATTCTCAAGCTCTCTTCCAATCTCATCAAATTCCTTGGCTGCCTTTTCTCTTGTCTCGCCGTTCCCGTTTTCGATAAGTTCTTTAAGGCTCTCAATTCTGGTCTCTGTGCTGTTTACCGAAGTATGAATATCTTTTAGATTCGTACCAAGTCCGGTAACCTTCTCACTGACCGCATCTGTATTTTTATCACCCTCAAGGCGATCATTCCTGGTCTTTTCATAATAAGAATCGATTCCCTTCTGATTCTTAACGATCATCTTATCAATATCCGTCAGGTAATTATGAAGTTCATCAAGCTTCTCAGTAGTCTTTTCGTTATTCTTGTTTTCCTTCTGCACAACCTGATCCCTTGCGCTCGCCGCAACAACGGGAGTACTCATATAGATAAGTCCTCCGCACAAGACAAGTGCAATAACAACCGCCACAGTTACAACAAAAGTGTCGTGTCTTCTAAGTTTCTTCATAAGCAGTTTGACTGAATTATTCTGCTTTTCCCAACGTTCTCTTAAATTCATTTCGTTCCTTTCCATACTCATCAAGCACGGAAAAAAGCAGACTTTTACCGCGCCAAACAGTAATAAATAATATTGATTAAAAAATGTGGAATTATCCCGGATGAATATCCAAGATTTCGTCAGCAGAAAACTGACAGAAATTTATTATACATATAAAAAACAAAAATGCAACCCGTTTTTTCAAAGACGAAAACAATTACCACATTCATAATTGAAATGCTATTTTTGCAATGTTTTCTGATATACTTTAGTTTGAAATTATTTATATGAGAGGCTTTTAGTGGATAAAAAACTATTCAAAAAAAATGATCTTATTCTCATAATCTTTTTAACACTTACTTCAGTCGTCATGCTGATCGGCATCTCTCTTTTTTCCCAAAAAGGTGCAACAGTAGTCGTCAGTGTCGATGGAAAGGAAGTCGCATCTTTTCCCCTTGACGAAGATACCGTTTACAACATCGGCGGATATCACGGAGGCGAGAATATTCTTGAGGTAAAAGACGGAAAAGCTCATCTTACAGATGCATCATGTCCCGACAAGCTTTGTGTCAGCATGGGCTATATCAACAAAAGCGGCCAGTCTATCATATGCCTTCCCAACAAAGTAGTAATCGAAATAAAGGGAAATACCAAAGATAACAATAACTTTGACACCATATCGGAGTAAAAGAATTTATGAATATAAAGACCAAAACAAGTAAAACAGCAATCTACGGCGTACTTACCGCACTCGCAATAATCCTAGGCTATGTAGAAATGCAGCTTCCGGCCTTCTTTGCCGTTCCGGGCATCAAACCCGGTTTTACAAACATCGTAGTAGTAGTCGCCCTATATTCTATGGGTGAAAAGAGCTCACTCTTTATCAACTTCGTCAGAATTGCCATAGTATCCATGCTCTTCGGAACCCTAATGGCTTTCATGTTCTCACTGGTAGGCGGTCTACTCAGCACCATAATCATGATTCTATTTAAAAAGACCGGCAAATTCAGCCCCATCGGTGTAAGTGCCGTAGGCGGTGTAACCCACAACATCGGTCAGATCATCGTAGCTATGTTCGTAACCGGCACCACCAACGTCCTCTGGTACTTGGTTGTCCTGTGGATTACCGGCACCGTAAGCGGAATCATCGTCGGACTCATTGGTGGGCTAATCTGCAACCACCTCGATATTAGTAAGATATGTAAAAACTGATTTTGGCATAATCCTGATTTCGTAGACAGCCCTGTCCCAAGCTATCCGTTTAGAAACGTAGATATTTCACCATAAGGCAATAAGGCGGATTTTCGCAGTATTTAAGTATGTTGCAATATTCAAGAGCAATAAAAAGACTTAAGCTTTCATTCTGTTCTCGCTCCAACTGTTTGAGCCCATTTATGGGCGAGTTTTGGAGCGAAGAATAAAAGCTTAAGTCTTTTTATGCCTTGAATATCAACATACTTGGCAACAAGAAAATCCGCCTTATTGCCTTATGGTGAAAAACAACCGCCTTCAAACGGATAGCTTGGGACAGGGATCGAGCAAGTAAAGGCTGCCGCACCAAATTGGTGTGACAGCCTTTATATGATTTAATATTTTATGAAGAATACTTATTAAACAATACCCTGAGCCTTCATAGCCTCTGCAACCTTAAGGAAGCCTGCGATGTTAGCACCTGCAACGTAGTTGCCTTCCATGCCATACTTCTTAGCTGCATCATCAATGCTGTGGAAAATGTTAACCATGATCTGCTTAAGCTTAGAATCAACCTCTTCGAATGTCCATGAAAGTCTCTCGCTGTTCTGTGACATCTCAAGAGCTGATGTAGCAACACCACCTGCATTTGAAGCCTTACCACAAACAAAGAGAACCTTGTTAGCCTGAAGATACTCAGTAGCCTCGATAGATGTAGGCATGTTAGCACCCTCACATACAGCCTGAACACCGTTAGCTACAAGCTGCTTAGCATCCTCAAGAAGAAGCTCGTTCTGTGTAGCGCAAGGAAGAGCTACATCACACTTAACTGACCATACACCCTTACCTTCGTGATACTCAGCAGACTTTCTTGCTGCAGCATACTCTGTAAGACGTGCTCTCTTAACTTCCTTAACTTCCTTAAGAAGCTCAACATCGATTCCTTCGGGATCATAAATCCAACCTGTTGAATCTGAACATGTTACAGGCTTAGCACCAAGCTGCTGTGCCTTCTCGATAGCGTAGATAGCAACATTACCTGCACCTGAAACTGCAACCGTCTTACCCTTGATATCAGAGCCGTTGCACTTAAGAAGCTCCTCTGTAAGGTAAAGAAGTCCATATCCTGTAGCCTGTGTACGAGCAAGAGATCCGCCATATGTAAGGCCCTTACCTGTAAGTACGCCTTCGTATACGTCTCTGATTCTCTTGTACTGACCGTACATATATCCGATCTCACGTCCGCCAACACCGATATCTCCGGCAGGAACGTCTGTATCAGCACCGATGTGTCTGTAAAGCTCTGTCATGAAGCTCTGGCAGAATGCCATAACTTCTCTGTCTGACTTACCCTTAGGATCAAAGTCAGAACCACCCTTACCACCGCCGATAGGAAGGCTTGTAAGAGAGTTCTTGAAGATCTGCTCGAAACCAAGGAACTTGATGATACCAAGGTTTACTGAAGGATGGAAACGAAGTCCTCCCTTGTAAGGTCCGATAGCTGAGTTAAACTGTACACGGAAACCGTTGTTAACCTGAACCTGTCCCTTATCATCTACCCAAGGTACTCTGAAGAGGATCTGTCTCTCGGGAGTTACAAGTCTCTCAAGAAGAGCATCCTTACGATACTCGTCCTCGTTAGCTTCAATAACAACACGAAGTGACTCAAGCACTTCTTTTACTGCCTGATGGAACTCAGGCTGAGCAGGATTCTTTGCTACGACATAGTCGTAAATCTCATCTACATATGACATTTTTTGGTTCTCCTTCCTGTGCAAAAGCACATAAAACATTTAATTACTGAGTAAAAACTCATATTAACACAATTCATAATGTATCTGCACACCGTCTTTCCTTAATAGAAAAAGGGCGTAGGAAACCAGTGGTCTCCACGCCCCATTGCGCAAACATCATTGTCTGAATGGTATTATACGCTTTAGACTTTTAAAGTGCAATAGTCTTTATTACATTAAATCAAAAAAATCTTTCCGCTTTTTTCAAGTGAAGATATTTACTCGTCATCGCTGTCATCCTCATCGTTCGAATCATCATCTGAATCATCGCCCGAATCCTCGTCATGGTTTTCTTCTTCATTGTTCTCTTCCGCAGGAGCTTCCTGATTCTGTTCAGGCTGTGGCTGCGATTGCTGCTCCTCTGGCTGTGGTTCTTCCGGAGGTTTCTCCTTGACAACCCACTTGTAAAAGAATGCATGATTACCTACCATGGTATACTCAGCTATTCCATAATGATCGGCCCAGTACCTTGTCATAAAGAAAAGATAATCACCTGTACGGGCGCCACCCAAAACTGCCTGTGCTGCTTTTAAGCACATAGTATTGGGACCTCTACCCATAATAAGTTCAACTTTACCCGAGCGATATGATGCAAACTGCATATTCTGAGTAATAACACCGACAACATCATTGGGAAAAGCCGAACTCTTTACCCTGTTCATTATAACAGAACCGACACCAAGCTTTCCTTCATAGGACTCTCCGTCAGCTTCCGCCTGTATTGTAGCCGCCAGCCACAAAAGTTCGGAATCCGAAGCGGCATAAGCACCACCTGTATTCTCTTTAGGTCTGTTGGTAAGTCTTTTTGCATACTCAGCCTGTGCGGAAGCAACTTTAGCAGCCAGTTCCTTCTGAAGCTGGTCAAGTCTTGCAAGCTCTTTATCATAGTCCGCAAGCTTTCCGTTTTCGTCACTAAGCGTTTTGTTTGTCGACCGTAACTGTCCGTTGACAGTTGCTGTCAAAGATTCCAATGTATCCTGCTTATTATCAAGCTCATTCTGTATGGACTGAAGTCTTTCTTCTTCATGCTTAACTTCATCGGTCTTCGCTTCTATCTCTCTCTGTAAAGCCTTGTATTCGCTGATTTTCTTATTATCATAGGCAACTACCGCATTTAAGTATTCAAACCTTGTCAAAAAATCACGAAAAGAGCCGGAACCCAAGAGAGTCTGCAATACACCCTTATCTCCGCCTTTTTCATAAGTTGCCTTTATACGAAGCTTAAGATTCTTATAGCGCTCTTCTTCCTGCGCTTTTGCTTCGGAAAGCTCATTTGACAACCTGATTATATTTTCCGAAACCGCATCCATCTCAGCTTCGTTGTTCGATATTTCCTTACTTATAACATTTAATTTGTTGGAATAATCATTGATCTGATTCTGAAAACCTTGTTTTTGATTCTTAAGATTTTCTACGTTCGACTTTGTCTTCTCTTTTTCACCCTGAAGATTTTCTATAGCTTTTCTGGCTTCATCAGTCTGCCTCTGCAGATCGGAGATCTCTCTCTCTGACTCTGCGATCTTATCATCATATTCATCGGCATGACCGGACACAGGAAAACTAACCCACAAGAATATAAATACAAGTGTCCCCAAAAAAAACTCTTTTTTCATATTTCTTCCGCTCAACTGACTTTTTTTACCGTTTAATTATAGCTTATTCAAAATCGTCCTCTTCGGCTTCTTCATAAAACTCATCTTCATCTATTTCATCAATTCCTTTCCACTCCCCGGGGAATGTTATATCATTTCTTTTCCTAATAAAATCCATAAATTTGAGCATCATGAGAGACTCAGAATGAGGCATTTCGGAACATTCCGTCAATTTCTGCTGTATAGCCTTCACACAGGCATCAATCTCATATTCGTATCCGGTCTTCTGCCTGTGACGCTTATGATATGCAACCTCATTGTGATTCTCATCATATACCGAAATTCCTTCGATATTATTGATGTTATCTACGATAATATAGCCTTTGCTTCCATAAATGACACCACTTCTGTCGCTCATAGAAAGCGCAGAAGCATTGAGCACAGCCATCCTACCATCCTTATATTTTATGGTGATGCTGTCATTCATGTCCATTCCTTCATCGTTATAGGTACAAACGGAAATAATATCATCAACATCATTGCCAAACACCATAGAAGCAAAATTAAGCGTATATACACCAAGATCAAGGAGAGCACCGCCTCCAAGCTCCGGTTTTGTTATCCTGTCTTTATCGGCAACGTTATATCCAAGGCTCGCAGTAAGCATATTGGGCTCACCGATAACGCCGCTCTCAAGTATTTCCTGAAGCTTCTTACGCATAGGATGAAATCTTGTCCACATAGCCTCAGAAAGAAAAATACCGTTCTCCTCGGCGTAATTAAATACCAAATCCGCCTGTTTCTCATTAAGCATAAATGCTTTTTCACATAATACATTTTTTCCGGCTAAAAGAGCCAGTTTTACGTTCTTAAAATGCTCAGAATGAGGTGTCGCAATATAGATAAGGTCTATCTTGGGATCTTTTACCAATTCCTGATATGAACCGTATGCTTTTTTTATGCCTAACTTCTTCGCAAAGCTGTCGGCACTTTCTTTTGTCCTGGAACCAATAGCATAACATGACACATTTCTCATTGATTTGAGTGTCATTGCCATGAGCTCAGCCATCCTGCCGGTGCCCATGATTCCCACCTTAAATCGTCCAAACATTCAACAACCTCCGTATTACTGGTCGATAAATTCACTCTTAATATATCCTGTCTGTCCCTCATATTCAACTTTTGACCATCCGGATGGAAGATTCTCAAGCACTTTAACAGTTGCTCCCTTATCCATGCTGGTCAGAATAGCGGAATCTGTTCCCTGTCCGCTACGGAGTCTGACTGAATCTCCATTTACAGTCTTTGTCTCGCCTTTTCCATCTGATTTGTTATCTTTAGTATCAGTGTTTTTATCATCAGTGTCTTTTTTATCTGACGAACTATCTTCTGCACTGTTATCTGTAGATTCTGAAGAAGCATCATTTGCAGCATCTTCGGATTGCTCATCATCTGCACCGGTTCCGTCATCGATAAGCTCAAAATACTCCGACTTTACATATGCTTCAATGGTCTCTCCATTTCTCTCATAAGAGATCTTGCTCCATCCGTTGGGAAGTTTCTCGATTTCCTGATATTCCTTACCTATCTCAGTCTTCTCAATAACTTCTGCCTCTGTACTGTCACTCGCTCTGATATTTACAATATCGGTAGCTCTGATAATACGCACCTGGTGCGCATCAATATTTTGCCACTCTTCTTTCTTTTTCTCATCAGCAATTGCAGCATTGGCCTTTGCCTTATCTTCCAATCCATCTTCCACTTTCTTCTTGATTGCAGTGCTCTTTGCCGCAAGAAACGATGAAAGAGATTCATCAGAATTTAGTATCTCATTATATTCAGATGAAACCTTATTGTTAAGATCGATCACATCTGCCTGGGCATTCAGTGCTTTAACATACTCAATGACCGTCTGATCATCCGTATCACCGCATATGTATAACTCTCCGTTTTCCGTGTTGGTACAAATATACAGCGTTTCCAAACCGGGTAATGCTTCGTCGTAATCAGCAAGCTTTACCAGCTGATATATAAATGCAATATAACTGTTGGGAACGGGACCGGGCTTAGTATATACCCTGATTGAATCATATCTCTCAATGATTTCGCTTAAAGCCTCAGCCTTTATTCCCTGCGAATTATCAAATCCTTTGTAGATACTGTTTACTTCATCCGCATTGCCTTCAATGATGGCAGTATAGTACCTGCTGATAAGATTAATTATATCGGGATCAGTACACTCTTCAAGAGCGCTCTCCTCAATCTGATTTGATCCGCCCATGGAGGCTTTACCGGCCTTAAGTGCAGAATTGGACACCATAAGATTTGCCTTATATGAAACTGCTACAGTTACAAATGCAGCGGCAAAAAATATTATAGGCATAAAAATGTTTTTATTGTCGGAAAAAAACGACCCTTCTCTATGCCTTACATTTCTCACTTCTGCAGATTGATTTTTCTTTTTTCGTTTCATGATCTACCCCTGCCCGACGACAACTTACTTATCAGCCGTCGATAAACTCGCTCTTAATATATCCTGTCTTTCCATCATATTCAACTTTTGACCATCCGTTAGAATATCCCTCGATTACCTTAACAGTTGAGCCCTTATCCATAGTAGCCAGGATAGCTGAATCGGTTCCCTGTCCCTTACGCAGTCTGACAGAGTCACCTTTTATCTTCTTGCTTTCATTTTTGGCTGTCGCATTACCGTCTGCTGAATTCGATGCAGCATCTGATGATGTATCTGCCTGTCCCTCACCAACTTCGGTTCCGTTATCGATTCTTTCAAAGAATTCTGTCTTTACAAAAGCTTCGCCGCCGTTATATTCGATCTTACTCCAACCATTTGGCTGTGCTTCAATCTCTGTAAGTTCATCACCGGCTTCAACCTTACCGATTTCCTCGGCGTCCGTACTGTCGCCTTTTCTGACTTTTACATTATCCTTAGCTTTGATAGTGTGAGTAGTTGGCACCTCAGCGTCCATAGAAGCTCCGTCTGAAGCAGCCTCTCCCGAGTTGTCCGCAGATGCATCTCCTGATGACTGATCAACCATTGCTTCAGCCACCTTAGCCTGAATATCTTTTCTCATGTTTGTAAGCTGTGCCGCAAGATTTTCATCGTCATTAATCATCTCGTTATATTCAGACGCAACCTTATTGTTAAGATCGATTACATCAGCCTGAACACTAAGAGACTTAATATAATTAATGATGGTCTCATCCTCTGAATCACCATTAATATACACTTCTCCATTCTCATCTGTACATACATAAAGTGTTTCAAGTCCCGGAAGAGCCTTGTCATAATCATACAGCTTAACCATATTATAAACATATGCTATATAACTGTTCTGAATCGGCCCCGGCTTTGTATATACCTTGATTGAATCATATTTTTCGATAAATCTGGATATAGCCTCTGCCTTAAGTCCCTGCGTATTATCAAGTCCTCTGTAGATATTATTGACTTCTTCCTTATTTCCGTCAGCCATAGCCTGATAATATCTGTTAACGAGATCTACTATGTTCTGATCTTGGCATTCTTCCATTGTGATTTCCTGAATCTCATTCACTTCTCCAACCGAAGAATTATCACCCGCCAATGCATCTTCAGAAGCCGTGCGGTTTGCCTTAAATACAATTACTACAGTTATAAGGACCGCAATAAAAAAAATAACCGGCATGAGAAACTTCTTATTATCGGCAAATATCGCCAAAATACCGGTTCTATCATTTCTCCAGCCTGTAACTTGACTACGCTTTCTTTGTTTCATGCTCTACCCCTGATCGTTTCTTAATAGAGAATGCATTACACTCTCAAAGCAAATACACCCGACAGGAATCGAACCTGCATTAAAGGCGTCGGAGGCCTCCGTTCTATCCATTAGACTACGGGTGCATACCCAACAATAATACCATATGGGCATTGCAATGTCCAACCGGAGCGAACTTACAGGTTTAATGATTCCAGCCGATGTGTATATTTTTTAAATCTTTAATTACCTCCGTATCACTGCTCAATAAATTCTGTCTTTACGTAACCTGTCTGTCCCTGATACTCAACCTTTGACCAACCGTTATCGCAATTTTCGATAACACTTACGGTTACTCCCTTGTCAAGGCAAGCAAGTACAGCAGAATCCGTTCCCTGTCCTTTACGAAGATTTACTGCATCATTTTTGATCTTCTTGTTTCCTAATTTTCCATTTGCACTATCTGCATTATTATTAGCTTCCGTTGTATCGGATGAATCATTCTGTCCATCACCCGCCTGCTCATCAACACGATCAAAGAACTCTGTCTTTACGAAAGCTTCTCCGCCATTGTATTCGATCTTACTCCATCCGTTAGGCTGAGCTTCGATCTCTACAAGTTCCTGGCCGGCTTCAGTCTTACCAAGTTCTTCGGCATCTGTGCTGTCTCCTTTTCTGATCTTAACAACTTCTCTTGCTTTAATAGTATGAGTAGTAGGCGCCTCCGGTTCCTGTGATGCCTCTTCAGAAGCAGCATCACCCGCCTCATCTGTAGATGCATCGGCATTTGCCTGATTAACCATGGCTTCTCCCATAGCTGACTTAAGATCATTCCTCATAGCTGTAAGCTGTGCTGCAAGATTCTCATCCGAATTTATAAGTTCATTGTACTCAGACGCAACCTTATTATTGAGATCGATAACATCAGTCTGTACGCTAAGAGATTTAATATAATCAATGATCATCTGATCTTCAGAATAAGCATCAAAATATAAATCCCCGTTTTCATCTGTACAGATGTACAACGTTTCAAGACCGGGCAGAGCTTTATCATAATTTACCAGTTTAACCATATTGTACACATATGCAATGTAACTGTTGGGAACCGGACCGGGCTTAGTATATACAGTAATAGATTCATACTTCTCAATAAACTGTGATATTGCCTCTGCCTTAAGTCCCTGTGTATCATCAAGTCCCTTGTAAATACTGTTTACTACATCCTTATTTCCTTCAGCCTGTGCCTGATAATATGTATTAACAAGATCGATTATTTTCTGATCCTTACACTCTTCCATCTTGATCTCTTCAACTTCTTTTACATCTTCCATGGAAGCCTTGTTTACTTTCAGTGCCGACTCAGATGCCATAGTATTTGCCTTATGTGCTACAGCTACAGTTATAAGAACTGCTACCAAAAAGATTCCAGGCATAAGAAACTTCTTGTTATCGGCAAACACTGCCAATACCCCCTGTCTGTCGTTTCTCCATCCTGTTACTTGATTTCTTCTTTTTCGTTTCATGATCTACCCCTACCCTCTATGCGTTGTTGTGCATAATATTTTGTTGCAAAACAATTAATCTAATTACAATATATATTTTAACATTTAATGAAGATAAAATAAAGTATAATATATATTCAGTATTTATGCACGTTTCAGCGCACACTTATTCACAAACGGCGAGATTTCCTACACTTTTTTCATAGTAATAAATCTTATCGCTCAAAAATTCTTCTCTTGTAAGCACTCCTGCGTTGACTTGGCGCACTATTGATTCAAGCATTTCTGCTTCATTTTCATCGCCTCGTTCCGGCAAAACCAAGACTTCATGCACCGATGCAGGAAGAACATACAGGTTTTTCCCGTATTTATCGGATATTTTCTCAAGTACTCCCGGATATAATATGGCACCTGCTCCATAATTCTGTTCTTTGTTAGAAACTATGATGATATTTTGTAAAAACCCAGAATCGTTAATATATTCTTCACCAAGAAAATCAGACATACTTACCAACTTTATCCGGGATATTTTTGCAGCATTCTCTATAAGGTTTTCCCATAATCTGTCATAGGTTATTCCCCAAAGATCCAGATGCGAATTCTTTATGGTAATATGTCCTTCTCCTATTTCAGCGTTTCTTACCATACATATAGGCACCATTGCAAGATCTTCAAATTTACGGTAGGGAATATCTTCAAGATACTCCAAATTATCTTTAATACCAATTAATTTAAATGACAATTTATCCTCAACGCCATCAAAGCTTCCAAAGAAACTTAAATCAATATTTCCATTATTTACTATAATATTTCTCATTAATATCTCTCCTAAAAATAATAAAAGACAATAGCTTGCGCATATATAAATGCGAAATCTATTGTCTTACATTTGTTTCTTTATAAATTTAATATGACCGTTTTACGTGTCAGTTAGGTATTGTGTCCAGATTATACTCTTGAAAGATACTCGCCGGTTCTTGTATCAATCTTAATTACGTCTCCTTCGTTAACGAAGAGAGGAACTGCTACTGTAGCACCGGTCTCAACTGTTGCAGGCTTTGTAGCACCTGTTGCTGTATCACCCTTGAATCCGGGCTCAGTCTCTGAAATAGTAAGCTCTACGAACATAGGAGGCTCAACTGCGAATACGTTTCCGTTATAAGAGTTAACCTTGCAGATCTCGTTTTCTTTAACGAACTTGAGAGAATCTCCGATCTGATCTGCTGTAAGTCCGATCTGCTCATAAGTCTCGGAATCCATAAAGTTGTAAATATCTCCATCCTGATAAAGATACTGCATATCCTTCTTGTCGATACGAGCTGCAGGGAACTTCTCAGTGGGGCGGAAAGTTGTCTCTTTAACACCACCGTTGATAATATCCTTGAGCTTAGTTCTTACGAAAGCAGCGCCTTTACCGGGCTTAACGTGCTGGAATTCAATAATCTGACATACATTGCCATCGATTTCGATGGTCATACCATTTCTGAAATCACTTGCAGAAATCATATAATAATCCTCCTAAAACTTTACATCAAACAACTAGTTTATATTAAACTATAGGATTTGATTTTTCAACTATTTTTTTCATCTTCTCCGTTATTATCTATATCAAATATTGAGCTGCGTATCATATTTGTATAGAACGGATTCATGCTGTTTGCAGCAATTTCTCTCTGTGTCTGATGCTCCGATACTTTAATTACATCAGTATTAAATCTACTGTGTGAAGCGATATTGTCAGCGATCATGCTGCCTATATCATACTTGGGAAACGGAACGGTTGTATCTATACGCCTTGCACTATCCGATTCAGCTGTAGTTGCTGTATTTTTTGCAGGCGAAATATCTGCCTTATCATAATTATATGGATAAGCTGCCGGGGGATCCATGCTACCAAGCAACGACTTAAATGCGCCTTCACCTGAAATGCCCTCGGTTTTCTTCTGCGTTTCATCAAGCATAGCCTTATTAAGATACTTTTCAAAAAGGCCGCTCAGATTGGGATCAAAAGCCGTCTCGCTTTTTTTCTGCGCAAGAAGCTTATTGGTATCGGATATAGAGTTTAAATACTTATTTACCGATCCTGTAATTGCAGACAGATCAATTTCCATCTCATTTCCCCTCAAAATATTTTAGTGAACGATAACCGCCGTACCTACGTCTATCATATCATACAATTCGTAAGCCGTCTCGGTAGGAAGATTTACACATCCGTGAGATCCGTCGGATTTATAGATATTTCCGCCAAATTTGCTTCTCCATCCGGCGTCATGCAGTCCGACATTTCCCGTAAATTTCATCCATCTGTCAACCCATACGTTCCATGTAGGTCCGACAAGATATTTTCCCGGAATCTTGGTTCTTAAAACAAAACTGCCCTTCGGAGTTGAATTACCCGTGTTTGGATTACCTGTAACACAAGATGATGATAAAACGACCTCTCCGTCTTTGTAAAAGGTCATCGTCTGGTTTGCGATATCAACATCAACATATGTATCGATTGAACAAGAAGCCACGCCTGTTGCCTCTTCTGCAGCATTCTTAAATCTTCCCTCATTCATTCCGAAATTGAGGTAATGACAGTAAAGATCTATCGGTTTGCTTCCAATAACCGCACGAACATCGGGATATGCATTGGCATAATATTCTGCATCAAAATCATCTGTATCACTCGCGTGTGAAGGCACTGTACATATTATGTTCAAAAATAATACCGCGAAAACAAGTGCACTCATTCTTATAATTGTTTTCATACTATAACTCCTTTAAAGAAATATTTATTCACATACGTAATATCTCCTTAACAATTTAACACATTATAAGCATAAGTCAATCATTCGTGGTTATATTTATAAATTATTTTTTTAGAAATCATTATCTAAAGCGTTCGTTTAGCCTTATATAATATATTTATTTAAGCTTGATCTCTTTAATATAATCAATCGCTTCAAGATAACCGTCAAGACCGTGTCCATATATCTGCTTATCGCAGGCAGGTGCTGTCACGGACACTTTTCTAAACTCTTCTCTGGAACTGATATCCGAAATGTGCACTTCCACTTTTGTGATATTCTCAAGACTCTTTAGAGCATCGTGAATGGCATAGCTGTAATGTGTATATGCGCCCGGATTTATTACTATTCCGTCGGTTCCGTCAAAATACGCTTCCTGGAGCCTGTCTATTATCGCGCCTTCATGATTGGACTGGAAAAGAATTACTTCATCTTTTTCAGCATCCGCTTTCTCTTTGATCATATTGCAAAGATAGTCATAATCCTGATTTCCGTAGATTGCTTTCTCCCTGATCCCAAGAAAATTCAGATTAGGCCCGTTTATTACAAGTATTTTCATCGTTCACATCTCCCTATCATTAAGATATACAAAATATTTCGCTTAATATTATATCCAAGTAACCCTGAGATTCCTATACTCGGCTGTAAGCTCGCTGCTTTGCTTAAATCCGATGCTTCCGCCCGTAAGTATATCTCCGCTGGTAATACCGTCATCCCTGAAATCAAGAATAACTGTCTCATTTTCTGAAAAAGTCACCCTGTTTCCCTGCTTAATAACGCACATTCTGTACCATGGAAGATCTTCCGACGCATCGGGAATAGGATCCGGCCCTTCCGCCACGATAAACTCCCCTTTGTCCTTTATGAGTTTACACATATGAAAAGCCCTGTCTTTATCGTTTTTTCTTCTGAAATATGAGACATAAAAAGCATTCTCATCCTTAATCGCAAAAATAAACGTAGCTTCTCCGGGCTCCTTAAGCGGTCTGAACTCCCATTCAACCTTGATATCTGCAGGAAAAGAAACAGGACACCACAAAACTACCGGCATATCATTTACTCTTTTGCCCGAAAGCCTCATGGCATTGTTCTCAAAAGATATCTCGGCGATGTGCTCACACACAAAATCTTTAATATTTTCTTGTATTCCAAGCGAATTTTCGTAGATTAATTTAGACATATTTTTTCCCCATAGCTCATTGCATAATTATAGCATATCTTGGCGCTTCTCGGGGAATAAATGTTAAAAAGAAATTTATATCATCACATTTTCAGAATAAAGAATTCCCGGCCTTAACCAAATAAGACCGGGAATTAAACTACTTAGAAATATACTGATTTTAACCAGTTATAACTTAATATTTTATATACTTTAGCACCGCTTAAATCTTTGCGATATCAACAAGCTCAAGTCCTTCTTCCGTGCTCTCGTTCTCAAGACTTGTAACAAGGGCTTTTGCGGTATCAAGGGCTGTAATAACATTTACGCCTGTCTCGATAGCGGTTCTTCTGATAAGGAATCCGTCACGGCTCTTATCTCTTCCCTGTGTAGGTGTATCGATAACAAGATCGATCTTGTGTCCTAGTATAAGGTCGATGACCGTAGGTGATTCCTGGTTGATACGATTGATCTTTCTTGCCTTTACGCCGTTCTCTGTGAGCGTATCAGCCGTTGATCTTGTAGCGTAAATGATATAGCCAAGCTTCTCATAACGTCTTGCAATATCGATGATCTCGCCCTTATCGGAATCCTTAACAGTGATGATCATCTGCTTATATTTAGGAAGGTTGACTCCCGCACCAAGGAATGCCTTATAAAGAGCTTCGTTAAAGTTCTTACTGATGCCGAGACACTCACCTGTAGACTTCATCTCAGGTCCAAGACTGATCTCAGCGCCTCTGATCTTCTCAAATGAGAATACGGGCATCTTGATAGCCACGTAACCCGCTTCAGGCTGAAGTCCGGGTGTATATCCGAGGTCTTTGAGCTTCTTTCCGAGCATTACTTCTGCAGCGAGGTCAACGATCGGAATACCTGTTACCTTACTGATATAAGGAACTGTACGTGATGATCTCGGGTTAGCCTCGATGATATAAACATCATCCCCTACAGCAATGAACTGTACATTTATAAGTCCGATTACATGAAGTGCTTTTGCAAGTCTTCTTGTATACTCTGCAATTGTCTGCTTAACCTTATCGGAAAGAGACTGTGCGGGATATACAGAGATTGAATCTCCTGAGTGGATACCGGATCTCTCGATATGCTCCATGATACCGGGGATAACAATATCCTCACCGTCGCAAACCGCATCAACTTCAGTCTCAACGCCCTGAAGGTACTTATCTACAAGGATAGGATGATCCTGCGCATATCTGTTGATGATGTTCATGAACTCTTCTATCTCTTCATCGCAAAGAGCAATCTGCATGCCCTGTCCGCCAAGTACGTAAGAAGGTCTTACGAGTACGGGATATCCGAGGCGGTTGGCAACTTCTTTTGCTTCCTCTGCAGTATAAACAGTAGCACCCTGTGCGCGCTTGATCTGAGTCTCTTCAAGAATCTGATCGAAGATCTCTCTGTCTTCTGCCGCATCTACGTCCTTAGCATCTGTTCCGTAGATCTTTACGCCCATCTTCATGAGATCCTGAGTGAGCTTGATAGCTGTCTGTCCACCGAACTGAACAACCGCTCCGTCGGGCTTCTCAAGTCTTACGATATTCTCAACATCCTCGGGTGTAAGAGGCTCGAAATAAAGCTTATCGGCAATATCAAAGTCTGTACTTACAGTCTCTGGGTTGTTATTTATAATGATTGTCTCAAATCCGGCTTTCTTAAATGCCCATGTTGCGTGAACAGAGCAATAGTCGAACTCGATACCCTGTCCGATTCTGATTGGGCCTGAACCGAGTACAAGGATCTTTTTCTTGTCAGTGCTACTCTTAAGTGCTGCCTCATCCTCTGAATCGGGTCCGTTGTAAACTGAGTAGTAGTAAGGTGTCTCAGCCGCAAACTCAGCCGCGCAGGTATCAACGATCTTAAATGTAGCCTTGATGTTGTAGTCATATCTGAGCTCTTTTAACACATCCTCAGAGAAGCGTGTAAATCTGCTGATAACAGCATCGGGATACTCAAGACGCTTAGCCTCAAGAAGTGTCTCAAAGCTGATGATCTTCTTTGCTTCCGCAAGGTCTGCATCCTTACCCATTGTATTCTTCTCACCGATTCTAAGAAGCTTAAGTTCCATCTTAACAAGTGAATGAAGCTTATCAATGAACCAGATGTCGATGAGTGTGATGTCATGGATATCTTCGTGTGAGATTCCTCTTCTGAGTGCCTCTGCGATAACCCAGATTCTCTGGTCGTCTACAACTTTAAGACGCTCTCTGAGTTCTTCATCATCAAGCTCTGAGAAGTCATAGCTTGTAAGGCAGTCAACATGCTGCTCAAGTGAGCGGATAGCTTTCATCATGGCACCTTCAAAGTTGGTGCAGATACTCATTACCTCACCTGTAGCTTTCATCTGCGTTGTAAGAGTTCTCTTTGCAGTGATGAATTTATCGAAAGGAAGTCTCGGGAACTTAACTACGCAGTAGTCAAGTGTAGGCTCGAAACTTGCATATGTTTTACCTGTAATTGCATTCTTGATCTCATCAAGTGTATAGCCGAGCGCGATCTTAGCCGCAACCTTAGCAATCGGATAACCTGTTGCCTTAGAAGCAAGTGCAGATGAACGGCTTACTCGAGGGTTAACCTCAATTACGCAGTACTCGAAGCTTGTGGGGTGAAGAGCGAACTGAACGTTACATCCACCTGTGATCTCGAGCTCATCAATGATGTTGAGAGCTGCGCTTCTGAGCATCTGGTATTCCTTATCTGAAAGTGTCTGAGAAGGAGCCACAACGATGGAGTCACCTGTATGTACACCGACGGGATCGATATTCTCCATGTTACATACTGTGATGCAGTTTCCTGCTGAGTCACGCATTACCTCGTACTCAATCTCTTTCCATCCTGCAATGCATCTCTCTACGAGAACTTCATTTGCACGTGAAAGTCTGAGTCCGTTCTCAAGAATTTCCTCGCACTCAAGCTGATTGTGAGCGATACCGCCGCCCGATCCACCAAGTGTGAACGCGGGACGAAGAACTACGGGATATCCGATTTTGTTAGCAAACTCAACACCGTCCTGTACGTTATGAACAACGAGTGATGCTGCGCAAGGCTCACCGATTCTCTCCATGGTGTCCTTGAATTCCTGCCTGTCCTCGGCCTTTCTGATTGTCTCGGCTGTTGTTCCGAGAAGCTTTACGCCATGTGACTTAAGGAATCCTGACTCATCAAGTTCCATACCAAGGTTAAGTCCTGCCTGTCCTCCAAGTGTGGGAAGGATTGAGTCGGGCTTTTCTTTTTCAATGATCTGCTCAAGGACCTTGACTGTAAGAGGCTCGATATAAACCTCATCGGCAATGTCCTTATCTGTCATGATTGTAGCGGGGTTGGAGTTTACGAGGATAACCTCTACTCCTTCCTCTTTAAGTGAACGACATGCCTGAGTTCCTGCATAGTCAAACTCAGCAGCCTGTCCGATTACGATAGGTCCTGAACCGATTACCAGTACCTTTTTTACATCCTTATTCTTTGGCATCAGTTCTTACCTCCTACTTTTCCTTTTTTCATCATATCTATAAATCTGTCAAACAAATAGCTTGAATCCTGTGGTCCGGGGCATGCTTCGGGATGGAACTGCACTGTAAAGATGTTCTTACCAACATAAGCAAGTCCTTCGTTTGTTCCGTCGTTAACGTTTATGAAAGCAGGCTCAGCCACGTTCTTATCAAGTTTGTCCATGTCTACTACATAACCGTGGTTCTGTGATGAGATGTAAACTCTGCCGTTTGAAAGGTCTTTTACCGGGTGGTTACCACCTCTGTGACCATACTTCATCTTGAATGTATCCGCACCTGTTGCAAGCGCCATGAGCTGATGTCCAAGGCAGATTGCAAAAATAGGTGTCTCTGAATCGTAGAGTTTCTTCACCTCTTTAATAACATCCACACACTCCTTCGGGTCTCCGGGGCCGTTTGAGAGCATGATTCCGTCGGGAGCGTCCTTAAGGATCTCCTCGGCCGTTGTATTTGAAGGATAGATTGTAACATCACATCCTCTTGCTGCAAGTGAATCAGCGATATTCTTCTTGGCACCTACGTCGAGAAGCGCTACCTTAAGACCTTTGCCGTTAAGTTCTTTAACGATTGCAGGTCTCTTTTCTCTTTTTGAATGATCTCCTGCAAGATCGGCCTTGTAGTTCTCTGCATTAAATACCGCACTTCCTGAAAGAGGTCCGTTCTCTTCAAGGCTTGAAACACCCTTTAAGAACTTCTTTTCTTTGCAGGAAACCTTGCTTACAACATCGCCTGTTGTATAAGCGTGAAGTTTTTCCTTAATATCATCGTACTTTAAGTTCTTGTTTGTTGTGATGATACCGTTCATTGTTCCCTTTTCTCTGAGAATTCTTACAAGTTTTCTTGTATCGATTCCTTCGATTCCGGGAATCTCGTATTTATCCATAAAGTCCTGAATGGACATGTCACAGCGGAAGTTTGAAGGTATATGAGAAAGCTCTCTTACGATGATCGCATCAACCCAGGGTCTCTCTGATTCCATATCATCGAGACAAACTCCGTAGTTTCCGATAAGCGGATAAGTCATACATACCGCCTGTCCTGCGTAGGAAGGATCTGTGAATACCTCTGTATATCCTGCCATAGATGTGTTAAAAACAATCTCGCTTATCACATCTTTATCTGCACCTATGTGCTTGCCTTCAAAGACTGTTCCGTCTTCTAATATCAAAAAAGCTTCCATTACTACCTCCGATTTTCTATGCTAAAGTTCTGTCTTGTTAAAGCCCCCGATCTTACTATGACCAAGACCTTTTTTCAATTACTTGAAGTACTTTACACCTGACTCAAATATCTTAATATCCTGATCTCCGAAGATGTTTACGGCTACGCCGTCGCCTCTTCTCTCTGAGTGAGCCATCTTACCAAGGCATCTTCCATCAGGTGAAAGAATACCTTCAACTGCTCTGTAAGATCCGTTGATATTCCACTCATCATCCATTGTTACATTGCCTTCAAGGTCGCAGTACTGTGTTGCAATCTGGCCGTTCTTGAAAAGTTCATCAAGAACCGCATCGGGAGCAACAAATCTTCCCTCTCCGTGAGAAGCAGGGTTTGTATATACTCCGCCGAGCTTTGCTTCCTGAAGCCAAGGTGAATTGTTTGAAACCACCTTGATATATGCCATCTTGGAAATGTGTCTTCCGATGGTATTGAATGTAAGTGTAGGTGAATCCTGAGTCTGGCCTGTAATCTTTCCGTTAGGAACAAGTCCGAGCTTTATCATAGCCTGGAAACCGTTACAGATACCAAGCGCAAGGCCGTCTCTATTCTGTAAGAGGTCTTCAACCGCCTCTTTTATCTCCTGATTCTGGAACGCTGTCGCAAAGAACTTAGCACTTCCGTCAGGTTCGTCACCGGCTGAAAATCCACCGGGGAACATGATGATCTGTGCATCCTTTATAGCTTTCTTAAACTCTGCTACAGACTCCACGATATCCTCTGCATTTCTGTTCTTGAATATCTTGATGTTTGTATTTGCGCCTGCTCTCTCGAATGCCTGGGCACTGTCGTACTCACAGTTACTTCCGGGGAAGACAGGGATGAATACTGTAGGCTTTGCAACCTTATTCTTGCATACATATACGCTGTCAGCCTTGAACAGAGGGCTTTCTACAGCTGTCTTTTCCTCATTTACGGTTGAAGGGAATACCTTTTCGAGGCTTCCTTTCCATGCTGCAAGAGCTTCATCCATTGTGATAACGGCTCCCTGAACCTCGAATGCAGCGTTGTCCGTAACTTCACCGACAAGGCGTGCACCTGCTACTTTAAGAGCATCTGTAAGCTTATCTGCGCTTACTTCTGCAACGATGTCAGCCATATCGTTTGTAAAGAGCTCTTCAGCCTTAACACTGTCGTCAATCTTTACTCCGAGGCCGTTACCGAATGCCATCTTACTTACTGCAGCGGCGATTCCGTAGCTGTCCTCAGCATATGCTGAAACGATACTTCCGTTTCTCATAAGCTCTGTAATTGCACTATATATCTCCATGACCTTATCGTAATCGGGAAGGTCATATGAATCTCTGGGAAGCTTGAACTGTACAAGCTTGTTTCCTGCCTTTTTAAGCTCAGGTGTGATAACATCCGAAAGCTTTGCAACATCTACCGCAAAAGATACGAGTGTAGGCGGAACGTTGATCTCATTAAAGGATCCTGACATTGAATCCTTACCACCTATTGAAGCGATTCCGAAACGAAGCTGTGCTTCGAAAGCTCCAAGGAGTGCTGTGAAAGGCTCGCTCCAACGCTGCGCATCTTCGGTCATTCTCTTGAAGTATTCCTGGAATGTGAAGTGGAGCTTCTTATAATCACCACCTGATGCAACTATTCTTGATACAGACTCTGTTACTGCATAAGCAGCTCCATGATAAGGGCTCCAACTTGAAAGATAAGGATCGAAGCCGTAGCTCATCATTGTTACCGTGTCAGTCTTTCCTGAAAGAACAGGAAGCTTTGCAATCATTGTCTGTGTCTCTGTAAGCTGGTACTTTCCACCGTAAGGCATAAGAACCGATCCTGCGCCAATTGATGAATCGAACATTTCTACAAGACCTTTCTGTGAGCATACGTTGAGGTCCTGAAGCTGTGCTATCCATGCAGCCTTAGCGTCATTACCTGAAAGTGCAGACTTAACTTTATCTGATGCTACTTTATTGAAGTAGTTATCATTTTCCTTAGGAAGGTCAACTTTAACCTTTGTCTCCTGATGTGCTCCGTTTGTATCAAGGAATGCTCTCTTTAAGTTAACGATCTTCTTGCCTCTCCAGTTGAGCACAAGTCTGGGATCTTCTGTTACAACGGCAACCTTAACCGCCTCAAGGTTCTCCTCTGCCGCATAGCCAAGGAACTTCTCTGCATCGGCAGGAGCAACAACAACTGCCATTCTCTCCTGTGACTCAGAAATAGCAAGCTCTGTTCCGTCAAGACCTGCATACTTCTTGGGTACAAGATCAAGGTTGATATCAAGACCGGGTGCAAGCTCACCGATTGCTACGGATACACCGCCGGCACCAAAGTCGTTACATTTCTTGATAAGTTCACTTACTTCAGGTCTTCTGAAAAGTCTCTGGAGTTTTCTCTCTGTAGGTGCATTACCCTTCTGAACTTCTGCTCCGCAACTTGTAAGTGACTTTGAATCATGAGCCTTGGAAGAACCTGTAGCTCCGCCGCAGCCGTCTCTACCTGTACGTCCGCCAAGGAGAATAATGATATCTCCGGGATCTGCAGACTCTCTGATCACATGTTCCTGAGGAGCAGCACCCATAACAGCACCGATCTCCATACGCTTTGCAACGTAGCCGGGATGGTAAACTTCTTTTACATATCCTGTTGCAAGTCCGATCTGGTTACCGTATGAAGAATAACCTGATGCAGCACCGCGAACGAGCTTCTTCTGTGAAAGCTTGCCCTTCATTGTCTCAGCAACGGGAACTGTAGGATCTGCAGCACCTGTTACGCGCATTGCCTGATATACATATCCTCTTCCTGAAAGCGGATCTCTGATAGCACCGCCAAGACATGTTGCAGCGCCACCGAAAGGCTCGATCTCAGTAGGATGGTTGTGTGTCTCATTCTTAAAGAATACAAGCCAGTTCTCTCTCTTTGTTCCCTCGCCGTAATCTACGTCGATAGGTACAACAACTGTGCAGGCATTGTTCTCTTCAGACTCTTCCATGTCTGTAAGCTTTCCGTCTTTCTTGAGCTTCTTCATACCCATAAGGGCGATATCCATAAGAGAAATGAACTTCTCTTTTTTCTTCTCTTCTGTCTTATAGAGGTCCTCTCTTGCTGAAAGGTACTCGTTATATGCATTAACAATAGGCTCTTTGTAGAAGCCGTCCTCGAACACAACTTCCGTGAGCTCCGTTCCGAAAGTTGTGTGACGGCAGTGATCTGACCAGTATGTATCAAGAACTCTGATCTCAGTCATTGAAGGATCGCGGTCCTCATCATCGTGGAAATAAGTCTGGATCCACTTGAAATCGTTGAATGTCATTGCAAGTCCAAGTGACTCGTAGAGCTTTTTGAGCTCAGCCTCATCCATATCCTTGAATCCGTCAAAGATTTTTACATCTTCAGGTTCGTCGAATACAGAAACGAGTGTCTCAGGCTTCTTGTCAGCTGCGATTCTTGAATCTACAGGGTTCATTGTGTAATCGCAGATCTTTTTAACTTCTTCGTCGGAGACGTTACCGATAAGCATGTATGTAACTGCTGTCTTGATGACAGGCTCCTCGTCTCCCTTTATAAAGCGAACGCACTGTTCAGCTGAATCAGCTCTCTGGTCGAACTGACCGGGAAGTGCTTCTATGCTGAATGTTTTGGCATTAGCCGGAACTTCGATCTCTTCTCTGTAAAGAATGTCTACAGGAGGCTCGGAAAATACTGTTGTGCAGGCTTTCTCAAACACTTCATCAGAAACATTTTCAACATCGTATCTGATGAAGATTCTTACATCCTCAACACTCTTTATTCCAAGGTAGCCCTTGATCTCAGCCTTAAGCTCCTTAGCCTTGCCTGCGTAAGGTGCTTTTTTTTCAACATAGATTCGTTTTACAGTGCTCATAATATCTCCTTGTTTATCATAAAAATTTATAGCTAACTCATAATAATAGAGTGCCTTAAAAAAAGCACTCTCTATTAATCATCATTAATATTTAATTCTTCGGGCACTAATCCCTCTAAAACATACATTAGTTCTTTGTCAATGGCTTCTTCTGAAATGCCGACAGTCTTGGAAGTAATCTTGAGTCCTTCCACAACGTACATAAGATTGCGAGCACACCCCAAAGGGTTCTCACAATAAAACTCACCGCTCTCGATGCCGTTTTCAATTAATCTCTCAATAATCCTGACAGCAGTATCAAACTGGTCTTTCAAAGGATTATCTTTTGGCGATACTTTATTAACGGAAAAATATTCATATGTTGCGACAGTAAGATTGTTCTTCTTTCTGAGAATTTCTTTCTTCTGTTCCTTCAAAAAAAGAGCCAACATATCACCGGCAGTTGCAGTTCCTGTAAGAGCGGCAGTAATGGTCTCTTCATCATCCTCATCGGTCTCTGAAGAAAGAACCGAAAGGAATAATTCATCCGTACTTGAGAAATAGAGATAAAGACCCCCACGACTTATCTCGCAGGCATCAACTATATCTTTCATTGTTACATTCTTAAAACCTTTATCAGCAAAAACTGTTCTTGCTTTATCAAGAATGTACTTTTTCTTGATCTCGGACTTTTCTCCCATTCTTCGCTATCCTTACTTACAGTCTAAAACTATTTGATGTACCTTCGCCCTGTCCCCAGAACTCTACAAGCTCATTCATCTTATTAACTACGCTGTATAAAACTCCGTTATTAACACCCTCGGCCCATACGGTGCCTTTGGTCATACCGGAAAGAATATACTTGGACAAAATTCCGGAAAGCTCATCCATTTCGGTGATTCCGGCTTTTTCTATAAAAAGAAGTTCATCCTTGTAGTTACGAAGACGATTTCTGCTGTAAACATAGACATAATTGCGGTCGAGCAGATTTGTACTCTGTGCTGCCTTTACAAAAGCCAACAGATTGGAGTCGTATATCGGAAAAGACATAGACTTAAGCTCGCTGTTGGAATATGCCTGCGCTACATCAACGCTTGCGTTACTCCTAAGCCATTTCAAATATGGAGTCAATTTCTTGAGCTCAGGACGATATCTTTCAACGACATCTTCGACACTGCCTTCATTGACATTGTTGTCATTTTCTAAATTCATGAAAACTCGCTCCTGTTCTGGCTTTCAGCCACATGCCACCCGATTTTTTGCATTCAAAAAAACTCCCAGTCAGAGTTCTTGAAACATTATAACAAGGTCGTTTGGTAATATCAACTAATTTTTGCTAGAATAAAAAAAGAAAAAAGGAGCAAGACATGACCAACAACCTTGAATATTACAAAGTATTTTATTATGTAGGAAAGCTCTCAAGTATAACTCTCGCATCCAAGGAATTGTCCATCTCACAGCCTGCCGTGAGCCAGTCAATCCACCAGCTGGAAAAGGCGCTTGGATGTACTCTTTTCCGAAGGACCGCCAAGGGCGTACATCTCACAACGGAAGGAAGCCTTCTCTACAGATACATAGAAAGAGGCTATGAACAGATAGAGCTCGGAGAACAGCGCCTTAAACAGCTCCTTCATCTTGACGCCGGCGAAGTCAGGATCGGCGCAAGCGACATGACGCTTAGATTCTTTTTGCTCCCTTATCTTGAGAAATTCCACGAACAATATCCAAACATAAAGGTTACGGTCACAAACGGCCCGACTCCAGAGACTCTTGATTATCTTTCGGATGACAAGATCGATTTCGGTGTGGTCTCGACTCCTTTTATAATGAAAGAAGACATTTCATCTCTCCCTGTTGCAGAGATTGAAGATATATTCGTTGCGGGCAGAAAGTTTATCCAATATAAAAATAAGATGCTTGATTTCTCAGATCTTGAGAAAGTTCCTCTCATAATGCTTGAGGGCAAAACAAGTACAAAGAACTATATCAGTTCTTTCCTTGCAGAGAACAGAGCCGATATACGCCCCGAATTTGAGCTTGCAACAAGCGATATGATCGTTCAGTTCGCGCTCAGAAACTTAGGCGTAGGCTGTGTCGTAAAGAGTTTTGCGGAAGAATATCTGGAAAGCGGTGTTCTCTTTGAACTTCGCTTTAATAAGATCATTCCAAAAAGAGAGATCTGCGTCATCACCGATGACACGAGACCTCTCTCAATTGCCGCAAGTAAATTATATGAACTTATAAAAGAAGATATTTCAAAAGAAAAATAAACTTCCTTAATATATAACTCCGAGTGCTTCAAGTTCTTTTTTGGTGCTCGCATAGTCCTTGTACACGATTCCGTTCCAGCCAAGTTTTTTTGCCGCATCGATATTTACCTTGGTATCATCGATGAACACGGTCTTTTCCGGAACAAGGTTGTAACGCTCAGCAAGCAGGTTATATATAGCATGATCGGGTTTTACGACCTTATCTCTGTAGCTTAAGATTCCGCCGTCAGTCTCATCGATAAATGCCATTGCATCGGGACAAGCTTCAAGAACCTGCCATGAAAAGTTTGAAAGATACAATACCTTATATCCTGCTGCCTGAAGAGCCTTTATCCAAGGAATCGCATTATCCCTCTTGGTAACTATATCGGTAAGGTCCTCGAAGGTCTTCTCTATCACATCCGCAATCTCGGGATCGTTTTTCTTAAATCCGTCAATTATCTCTTCTGTAGAAAGAACGCCGCGGTCATATTCCGTCCACTCTTTGCTGTGAACAGAGGCGTCTGCGATTCTTTTTGCCAGCTCTTTATCAGAAACTTTTTTCTCAATAAAATCCATGTAAACAAAGTCTGTGAGCACATTTCCGATATCGAAAACAACCGTATCAATCTTGCCCTCAGCCACAACGTTTCCTCTTAAATCGTGCTGCTTATTTGAAGTCAGAGGATCAAGCGATGCGATCGTATGTCTTCCGGTTATACTGCTGAAAGCCCAGATGCAGATCCATGTAAAAATGGGAATAGCTACCGTAGCCACAACAGCGCCCATAAAGTAATCAAACGGCGTGCCTATTATCGCCATCACAAAGAGAATCACGTAAGTTGATAAAAGAGCGATTATTCCGATTATCGCGATCACTCTTTTTGCCATAGGTGTCTTGTTATTATCCGTCATTTTAAAACCATCCTTCTATATATTACTGTACTTCATTTTGACATTTATATCGCGGTTGTAATTTCCAAAGCCCTTGCCGAATATCGTAAGACCCCCGACGTGTTCTGCGTTCTCGGGAACTTCGAGCCTTAGTTTAAGCGGCGTCTTATGAGTCAGCTTGAGTTTGTCGACTGTGACATCAGAGAGCTTCTGTCCGTCTATAAAAACGCCCTCATGATTTATGACAAGCATCTTAAGTAGACCATACTGATTCCACAACGGGAACCACCAGTCCGGTGTAAAAAGACCTTTCACATCGCCGAAATCCCCCGGAGAAGTCCATGTTCCGAGCAATGTGCCATTCAGATAAAAGTATATGTCGGAAGGGTAATTATTATTATATCCGGGCGCCTCTGAGCACATCTCTGCCGCAATACTAAGCTCATCTATCTTCTGATTAAACGGCACAAAATTGGGAATGTCATATTCGACATAGCCTCTTGTAAACCAGAGAATGTCGGCATCGAATCTCTCGCCATGCGCAAAGTATCTTGGATCGTCGACTTCTCCTATAACCTTCTCCGAAGAAGCAAGTCCGCATGTCGGCTCTATATGGCAGTCCGAAAAATGTCCAACCTTTATGTCAGTCTCATAAATAGCCTCATTCTTTTTAGGTGACCTTATATCAATAAGGATATTGTCAGGCTGAACTGAGCATATTTTCTGGTTGCCATGCCCCGTTGTTTCCGAAGTAACCTGAACAATACCGCACTCTTCAAGCTTCTTGATATGGCTTGTAAGCGCACCGTTTGTAATCTTGAGGCGCGTCGCGAGATCATTCATATTTGAACTTCCCTCAGAAACAAGGATCTTCACAATCTCAACTCTTATGTCCGATCCAAGCGCCTTAAAAAGCGCAAGTCCTTCGTCCAATGACTGTATATGAATCATAGTTATATACCTTTCAGTTATATACTTTTAATAAGATATATTGAATATGTCTGCAATACGAACATTATAAAGTAGAGCTTTTGTAAAAGCAAACAGACAATGGAAAAAGTCCCCCACGCAGACCCTGTCTACGCAAAGGACTTTTGTAAACTACCCCAAAATACATTTAGGATATGCAATTAACCACTTATTGTAAATTTTCCGATGAGGTCGTTGAGACTCTCTGACTGTATCGAAAGTTCCTTGGATACTTCGCTTGACTGCTCGGCTGTCTCGGAGTTCTTCTGAACTACTCCCGAGATCATCTCAATTCCCTTATCGATCTCTTCCATGCTCTGAGCCTGTGCCTGAGCAAGGTTTCCGGTATTTTTGATCATATCTGTGATTTCTTCTACGCTGTGCTGCATGGCATCGAGCGCATCCGTAGTCTCGGCAACAACCGCATTTCCGTTCTTGATCTCTTCCATTGTATCTGCAATGAGCTGATGCGTATTCTTTGCAGCTTCACTTGACTGATCTGCAAGCTTTCCTATCTGATCGGCAACAACCGCAAATCCTTTTCCTGTTTCACCTGCTCTTGCAGCCTCTATCGAAGCATTGAGGGCAAGGAGCGATGTCTGGCTTGCAATCTCTTCAATTGTATTCGTAACCTGCTCAATCTCTGCAGATGCTTCCGTAATCCTTGTCATGGCGTCGGTAACAAGATGCATCTTTCTGGCACTGACTTCCGCCTTGTCCTTAACATCTCCCGCCATGCCGTGGCTTCTCTGTGCAACTTCCGCAAGCTGTCTTGTCTGATCTGTAACGGAGTTTACAGATGCCGTAAGTTCCTCAACTGCAGCCGCCTGATCCGTAGATCCTTCCGCAAGGTCCGTTGCCCCTTGTGACATATTAAGAGCGCCGTCCGAAACAAGCGTAGATGAGTTTCTTACTTCAAGAAGTGTATGACTTAAGTTACTTGAAATATTTCTAAAAGCCTCTTTTATCTGAACATAATCACCTATATAGAGCTTCTCATTTCTTGAACCGCAGGAGAAATCTCCGGTAGACATGCGATTGAGAGTATCACTTATATCTTTTACAATATCAGCGATAACATCGGTCGAATATGTTATATCATCAGCAAGCTTTCCGAGCTCATCTTTTGAATCGGAAGGAACCTTGATGTCAATCTTACCTTTAGCCATATCATCGGCAGCTTCTGAAAGAGCCTTTATAGGATCAAGGATATTACTTGCAAGTGCGGCTTTCGCCTTATTTGAATAAAGAATTGCATATATAACGATAGCCATTGAAAGAACCGTAAGTATGATAACTATCGTAAGTGCTCCGTTATATGCCTTCTGAGCCTGCTCCTTGGCAGATATTCCAATTTCTTTAAAATCTTTTACAACTATCTTGATAGCTTCATTTACATTAGCAACATAGTATTCATACAATTCAGTGTGCGATGCGCCCGATGAAAACATGCCGTTAAGAGTCTGCCCGTAGTTGTCTATATCAGCGATATGCGAATAGACCGTAGTAAGATCGTCTTTATAAACTTTACTCAGCGTTCCGAGTCCGTCATTCAATTCCTGGATCTTTTCGGAAGCTCCTTTCATCTGTTCATCGCGGTCGGCGTCATCCTCGGCATTAAGCGCCCAGAGATAATACTTTGCAAGAGCCTGGATTGTTATACGAATCTCGCCCTGCTGCGTATTCTGTTCATAGAAAACGTTATATATACTGTGCAGATTGAATATTGAAAAAGCATCTATCAGTAGAACCACAATAAAAACCAGAACCAGGTTGTTCTGAAGTCTATAAAAAACTTTTTTGAGCTTATCCGCTACAGAAAGATTTTTAAATGTCTCGTTACCAAATTTCTTCTTATCATCGATCGCTTTTGCCATACTGACCTCCTGATACTATTGAATAAAGAGCTTCTGTGACTCTTTCACGCACGAATTAATCTAATGTACAGCCACTTACAGATTATATGTATAATTGTAGCGCTTTTTTGACGAAAATGTGTCAATAAACTGTATAATTTTATATAAAATTTCGAAAAATAAGCAATACTTATATCATTCATAAAAAATATTGATTTTACTTATATTTCTTTTTCCGTTATTATACTAATGTACGATTTTAATCATGTTTTCTATTAAGGAGGAACAATAAATGGTAAAAGCAGTCGTAGGCGCTAACTGGGGCGACGAAGGAAAGGGCAAGATCACAGACACTCTTGCAGACAAAGCCGACGTTGTAATCCGCTTTCAGGGAGGTGCCAACGCAGGACACACCATAGTTAACGATTATGGTAAGTTCGCACTTCACACAATGCCTTCAGGCGTTTTCCATCAGAATATAATGAACATCATCGGAAACGGTGTTGCTTTTGATATTACAAAGTTCATGAACGAGCTTAACGAAATCACATCAAAGGGCGTTCCCGCTCCTCAGATCATGATTTCAGACAGAGTACAGGTTATGATGCCTTACCATGTTCAGTTTGATTCCCTTGAAGAAGCAAGACTTGCAGGAAAGTCATTTGGTTCAACAAAATCAGGAATCGCACCTTTTTATTCAGATAAATATTCAAAGATTGGCTGGCAGATCAACGAATTTTTCCAGGATGACGATGTTATCAAGGAAAAGATCGACAGAATTGCCCAGATTAAAGATGTAATCCTCGTTAATCTCTACCATGCAGAGCCTATCGACAAAGAAGCGCTCTTTAATCAGATCGTTGAATGGAGAGAGCAGGTTAAGCCTTATATCGGAAACGTATCTCTCTACCTCGATAAGGCAATCAAGGAAGGAAAGACAATCCTCTTAGAGGGACAACTCGGAACCATGAAGGATCCCGATCACGGAATCTATCCTATGGTTACATCATCTTCTCCTCTCGCAGCTTACGGTGCTATCGGAGCAGGTATCCCTCCTTATGAGATAAAAGAGATCGTAACTGTTTCCAAGGCTTATTCTTCAGCTGTAGGAGCAGGTGCATTCGTATCTGAGCTCTTCGGCGACGAAGCAGACGAACTCAGAAATCGTGGCGGAGACGGCGGCGAATATGGCGCAACAACAGGAAGACCCAGACGTGTGGGCTGGTATGACTGCGTAGCAAGTAAGTACGGTTGCAGACTTCAGGGAACAACAGATGTAGCTTTCACTGTACTTGACGTACTCGGCTACCTCGATGAGATTCCTGTATGCGTAGGTTATGACATTGACGGAGAAGTAACAACAGAGTTCCCTGTTACTCACCTTCTCGACAAGGCTAAGCCCGTATATAAGACTCTTCCCGGTTGGAAATGCGAGATCAGAGGAATCAAGAACTACGAAGATCTCCCTGAGAATTGCAGAAAATACATCGAGTTTATCGAAGAGCAGATCGGTTACCCCATCACAATGGTAAGTAACGGTCCCGCAAGAACAGATATCATCTATAGAAAGAGCGCTCTTAAAAAGAACTGATATTATCTGATTCATGTGAAAAGTAAGAAGCCATCGCGGTTAAGCGATGGCTTCTTTTTAGTGGGGGATACAATTAAAATTTTATGTTTATTTAACCTGCGGAATCCTGCCACATGAACGCAGCAGAACGTTCATGTGACTTTTTACAGGAATAAACTGCGTTATTAAACGTGCTTTTTAAGAGTTTCTCTTACAGCACCTGTGCCTGCGATAAGCTCCTCGAAATATCCGATGATGATATCTGAAAGACCTGCAGCTTCAAGATCTGTTCCAAAGATTGTAGCATCCTTAAGAAGAGGAAGAACCTTGCTCTTAAGTGTCTCTTTGTCATAGTTTCCGCCAAGCTCGATGTCTTTTACATAAGACTGTGCCTTCTCAAGAAGCGGATCGGGGCTGGGCTCAAAACTGTTGCCGTTATCGTCAACACCCATGAGGTAACGAAGCCATCCTGCATGTACAAGAGGAATGCACTTAAGATCAGCTACATTGAGCTTATCTGAAGCCATGTAAGCCTTAATTGTCTCACCAAATCTGATTGCAAGCTTCTGTGATGTATCTGTTGCAATTCTCTGAGGTGTATCAGGCATAAACTTGTTAGGTATTCTTACATTTACTACTGTATCGATGAATTCCTGAGGCTTGATAACTCCGGGATCTGTAACAACGGGAAGTCCCTCTACATATCCAATAGTCTTAACGAGCTTTACAAGCTCCTCATCCTTCATCTCTTCTGAAATCTTGTCATATCCAAGGAGGCATCCGTATACAGCAAGTGCTGTGTGAAGAGGATTAAGGCATGTGCAAACCTTCATGCGCTCAACCTTATCAACTGTCTCCTTCTCTGTGAAGATAACACCAACTTTCTCAAGTGCAGGTCTTCCGTTAGGGAACTTGTCCTCGATTACGAGGTATTCGCTCTCCTCAGCGTTTACGAAAGGAGCAACCCAAGTCTTCTTAGAAGTAACTACAGGCTCAAGCTCTTCTACACCGTCGTTCTTAAGAATCTCATTAACTGAATCATCAGGTCTGGGTGTAATCTTATCGATCATTGACCAAGGGAAGCTAACCTTGCTGTCATCCTCGATGTAAGCAACGAATCCTGCCTCTGCCTTGCCGTTTGCAGTCCACTCTTTTGCGAACGCATGAACAGCATCAAAAAGCTTATCTCCGTTGTGTGAGCAGTTATCTGTGCTCACCATAGCAATCTTCTTCTCTCCTGCAAGGAATCTCTCATAAAGAAGAGCTGCAACCTTACCGATATAGCTCTGAGGCTTTGAAGGTCCGTTTACGAAATCGTCCTTAACAGCTGCAAGAAGCTCGCCTGCGGGATTTACAAGTGAATATCCCTTCTCTGTGATTGTGAAAGTAGCAAGCTGAAGAGAATCGCATCTGAAGATCTCTTTTAATCTGTTGAATTCCTTATCATCGTTTGAATCAAGGATGCATGACTCAGCGATGCTGGCAATAACTGACTTCTCAACAGAACCGTCTGCCTTAAGTGTAACAAGAAGTGAAAGATTGTCATGAGGTCTGTACATCTTCTCGATGATCTCATAATCAAATCCCTCTACTACTGTAAGTCCCTTGTCGTTCAAGCCGCCATCAAGCATTCTCTGAGCGAGATTAGCCTGAAAAGCTCTGAAGATGTTACCTGCTCCGAAGTGTACCCACTCAGGTGCCTCAACTGTCTTCTTTATCATGTCTTCCTGGTTAAAAGTAGGGATATAATATCCTTTCTCTTTCCAAGTGCTGTCTGTTGCTACGCTATTAGCATTTAATTTCATTGTTAACCCTTTCCGCTTTATCCCATATAACAAAGCTTATGTTTAAATTCCACGCTGGTGTGACTTCTCAATAGCCTCCCAGAGACCGTTGATGTATGTTGCTCCGAGTGCTCTGTCATAGAGACCGTAACCGGGCATTGCAACTTCACCCCAGATCATCCTTCCGTGGTCGGGACGGATAGGTCCGTCAAATCCTGTCTCGTAAAGAGCCTTAACTATCTCATACATATCGAATGTTCCGTCAGATGAAAGGTGTGCTGACTCCTCGAAGTTTGTAGGAGAAATGAACTTAAGGTTACGAACATGTGCAAAGTGAATTCTTCCCTCAAGTGCTCTGATCATGTGAGGAAGGTCATTTTCAAGGCTTGTTCCGTATGAACCTGAGCAGAATGTAACACCGTTGTGTACATCATCCACTGCCTTCATAAGCTTAAGGATGTTCTTCTCGTTGTTGATGATTCTGGGAAGTCCGAATACAGACCAAGCAGGATCATCGGGATGGATAGCCATCTTGATATCATATTTGTTACATACGGGCATGATTGCCTTTAAGAAATAAACGATGTTCTCGAAAAGCTTCTCTTCGTCGATTCCCTTGTAGAGTTCAAAGAGCTCCTTAACATGCTCCATACGCTCAGGCTCCCAACCGGGCATAACAGATCCGTTTGTGTCACCTGAAAGTGTCTCAAACATCTTCTCGGGATCGATCGCATCGATTGCTTCCTGTGTATAAGCAAGAACTGTTGAACCATCGGGTCTCTTTCTGGCAAGCTCACTTCTTGTCCAGTCAAAAACGGGCATGAAGTTGTAGCAAACCATGTGGATATCTTCCTTACCAAGATTCTCAAGAGTCTTGATGTAATTATCTATATGCTTATCTCTGTCCGGTGTAGCTGCCTTGATGGCATCTGAAACGTTGACAGACTCGATTCCTGCGATGTGCATATTCTCAGCTGCAACTTCGTTCTTCAGAGCCTTGATCTCGTCCTGCTCCCAAAGCTCGCCTGCCTGCTTGTTGTAAAGAGTTGTGATAACTCCCTTTACACCGGGAACCTGTCTGATCTGCCATAACTTAACAGTGTCATATTTGCTGCCATACCAGCGAAGTGTCATTTCCATTGATACTAAATACTCCCTTCGTCTAATAAATCATTTCCTACTTTGTTAAAAAAACAGTTTTCGAACGTTAATATCCGTATACATATACAATAACTTTTTAAGCAAAAAAATAGAATTGAATATTTTGTTTCACACCTTGCAAAAATTGCCACAGGTAGTTATTATGTATTTATGAAAAATAAATTACGATCATCATTTAACACAAGACAATACATGGTATCTTCGGATTTCGAGGTCTACTACTATTCCGACAAGAACTTTACAACCTTGAAGCCGCACGCCCACGACTACTACGAATGTTACCTTTTCATCGAGGGTGATGTCACCATGGAAATATTCAATGCGGAAGGAGTTGCATCAAGATACAAGATGTCTCCCGGCGACCTCATGCTCGTTCCTCCGGGAATAATGCATCACGCCCTTATGAACAATCCCGAGGCAAACTACAGACGTTTTCTTTTCTGGATAAGCAAAAGTTGCTGTAACAGGCTCATGCAGGAATCTGTGGACTATATGTATCTGATACAGAAAGCGGAGGCATTCCACAAGTACATATATCACATGACTCCCGCCCAGTTCCATATGATAGAATCCAAATTCCTTCGTCTTCTTGAAGAAGTATCAAGTGAGAGATACGGAAGCTCGGCCTTTATACACCTGTGCCTGTGCGACCTCATTCTCACCATCAACAGGATTGTTTACGATGAAGAGAATATGAAAAACTCAAGCGATGAGCTCACTCTTTTCCAGAATATCATTTCTTACATCGAGGGAAATATTGAGGAATCGCTTACACTTGACGATATTGCGGGCAAATTCTTTATAAGCAAATACTACGTTGCCCATCTGTTCAAAGATACGCTCGGTGTCTCGCTCCATCAGTATATTATAAAAAAACGTCTCGATGAATGCCGAAATGCTATAACAGGCGGAGCAAGCATCACGGGAACTTACGAGAAATTCGGCTTTAGGGACTACTCAAGTTTCTTTAAGGCGTTTAAAAAAGAGTACGGTATGTCGCCGAAGGAGTACCAGAGCCTATACTCGCACAACCTCATTCCGTAATGTGGCACAATATATGAAAAAATAAGGAAGTGCTGATTCAATCAGTGCTTCCTTTGATACATTATTTATGGATAAACAATCCAAGATACAAGGACAGACTATGATTCAGGATATTTCACCGGCACATCTTAACAATCATTACGATCCGACAAAGACAGCGGACGAAAACTCAATAATATTATTTTTTACAAAAGAAAAAAAGCTCCTGGGACGCCTTGACGACAGCACTCAAGAGATTTCTTTTCCCAGATTTAAGGATGCAAAAGATATTGCAAAAGAAAAACTCACTTATCTTTTCAGTATTGATGATGAGGATTTCTTTTTGATGGTCGCAGATTCCGAAAATATGGACTTTTTGGATGTCTCTGCACAAGATTCGGATTCCTACATGTTCCATGATTTCAGAAAGTTCAGAAGTGCATACTACTATCCGCAAACTTACGTCTATGCATCCTTTACGGCATACCAGCTCGCCGAATGGTACATGGTCACCAAGTTCTGCGGAAAGTGCGGTGCAGAAAACGAACACTCTAAAAAAGAGCGCGCCATGATCTGCCCAAAGTGCGGAAATATAATATATCCGAGAATTAATCCCGCTGTGATAATCGGAGTAATCGACAAGGAAACCAATAAACTCCTTGTTACCAGATACAGAGTTGGCTACGGCCACAACGCTCTCGTGGCGGGCTTCACCGAAATCGGCGAAACTCTTGAAGAGACCGTGAGCCGTGAAGTCATGGAAGAAGCCGGCATCCATGTAACCAACATCCGCTACTACAAGTCGCAGCCATGGGGCATCGCAAGCGACATCCTCGTAGGTTTCTTCTGCGAAGTAACCGGAAGCCGCGAGATCACCATGGACAACAACGAACTAAAATTCGCAAGCTGGCTCTCTCCCGAAGAGATTGAACTCCAACCACTTGAGTACAGCCTTACCAACGAAATGATGAAGGTATTTAAAGAAGGAGATGTGCACTGAATTAGTGTACATCTCCTTTTTTAATCATCATAATTCTTTTATATAATTCTTACTTCATTAACAGCATGTGCATCTACACCATGGATAACCTGCACTTTCCCTACTCTCTCCCAAAATTCTTTTCGGTAATGATTAGTCTGAAGCTTAGATGATTCGTTCATCTCAAGCGGAATATTCCTTTGGAGGGCACCTTCAATTATCCGATCAGCCATCTCAGTCATGTCTACTGACCATGTTTTTTGCTTCCTGAAAATCCTGTCAGGATGAGCAACCACATCAAAATATCCACTCTCAATTCCCTGTATCTGCGCATTTCCAAGGGCTATATATTCTTCACGGCATAGCTTTTCTTTATCCCACGAAAAAGTATATTCCCCAAGGCCTGTCTCTGCCATGTGCTGACCTAGCAACAACACCTCTAAATTATCTTTTGATTTGAGTTCTTTGTAATATCCTGCCTTGTCAAAAGACGGAAAATACTCAGTCTCCAGACCAATATGAACGCTTATTGCACTTTCATATTTCTGCTTTAATTCAAAAAGAGTATTAATATACTCATCGAGCTCAGAATACTTCATTCTATTCCCAAACGGATCTCCCGGAAATGGAGCATGATCCGTAAACCATATTCCCGAAGCCCCTAGAGATATTGCCTTTTTTATATATTCTTCGTCCGAAACATTTTCGGCATGTCCACAGCGAAATGTGTGTACATGAAAAATATCTTTTTCTCTGATGTCCATCTTCTTCAACCCCAAAATTTATTTTGCTATTGAGATTAAAGCCTCAATAGCCTTTATAATTTCAACACCATCCTCAGAAAAATCCCCCTCCGGGTGATTATGTGTGACAGAAATCCATTTTTCTTTATTAAATCTAACCACTTTCTTATATAAATCAACCTCATCAACATCTGCAGCTATTGCATATTGATTCTTTTTCGAAAAATAAATAATCAATCGCGGGCAACCTTCATAATATTTTGAATTCCCTTCATAATCAAAATCCTCATTTGGAACCCATTCTACTCTATACATTCCTTTATAATAGTTATAAACGCTTTCCATTTCTGCCTTTTCAGCATTACTCATCACACTGGTCCTCTTCTTTTTTATTCCATTTTTCACCCCAAGCGGAATATGTGTTTTATAACAACGTATCCACAACTACTTTCTTATTATTAGGAAAGTTTTGTACAGTTAGAGCGGGGTAATCCCCGCTCTAACTGTATACTATTTCTTAATTCCTTAAAAAATTATATATTATGTTATGATATATCCACATAGAATATCACATTTTACTATTACAAGCCTTTTCTGTTAAAACAAATCTTAACCCCTTTCTTATCCACAGCAGAATTAAATTTCATAATGTTTTCCCATTCATCACCGCAAATAAAAATAGTTTCGCCACATTTATCTACTGCCCTAATGCCGCCTACCCTAACGCATGGAGTCAAATATTGTATGTCGCTTATCTTTACATTTCTTATCCCCTTAAATGAAATTACACAAATCTCTTCAGAAAACATTACTAAGCAATATGTATTGTAAAAAAATACACCATACATAGCTATTGCAATATTAAAAGCCGTAAGAATTGAAATCAAAATAACAGCAGCTATTTCTCCTGTGCTGTAAATTATCATTGGGCTCAAAAAAGCATATGCTAAAAAACATAATGCATAATTAGCATATTTGGAAAAGATTGATTTATTACCCGGATAGCAATAATACTCCCCGAAACGTAACCTAGTTTTATAAATTTAGGTTTCAAAATTATATTTGTGCTCATACTATGCATCACTCTCCTGATTTTTTTCAACCTGAATAGACAAATACTTCATTCCTTGACCAATTGGACCTCTTTCAAAAGATTTCTTGCATCAAGGTGTCTTGATATCTTAAACTCTACTGTATAAAGTAAAATAGCGTCATGACTGCGCCTACAAAAACAAGGCAAAAATTCAAAATAACACCTATAAAAATTGTCATATTTAACCCTCGCATTCATATGCAAAATCTGCCACTGCATTTGCACAGTGACAGATTAATAATTTAGCTTTATTGATTAAACATACGCAATACTGTGTACTGTCATAAATTGCATTGTTGCTGTTTTATTCTACGCACAACATTTTCCGATATCAGCTCTTTGCATGGTATTATTCAACTCATTCTATTTATTATTGGTAAGTCTTCTCCATTCTTTTCTAAAATAATAGATAATGAAAATGAGTTCCGGAATACTACCTCCAATAACAAAAACACTATAACTAATCGGATACTTTTTATATATAAAATAAATACCAAGCAGCCATAAAAAGACAATTTGTAAACCTGCACCAATTATAAATTTTATAAGTTTTCCTCTATCGCTCTCTTTATCAGGAGAAATCTTCTTTTCCGGAATTGTTACTATATTTTCTTTTTTCCAATATTTATCATTTAGTTCAGCAAGAACTTCTTCACTAATGTTCTTAATAATTATCTTGTCTGTATCAACAGAAACGACTAATGAATTTCCACTTTTCTCTATATTTGTAATCTCTTCTTGGCCATAAAATTTGGTAAAGATAATAGTATCATCAAAAATCATACCGTTAGACTTCTGAATAAATATTTTTCTTGAATCACATATTGGTATCAGATAACAATTAAATATAGTTATTATCAATATATTTTTCCAAATATAACCGGATGCACACCCAAAAAGTATCAACAAAATCAAACAAACTTGTTCCGTAACAAAAGAATATTTCAGAATTTTATTTAAAGTTTCATATTTATAAAACGCATATTTATCTCTATCTGATAGCAGAGAAAACACATAATATATCAATCCAAATACTATTATAATAAATGACGTAAACAATTTAGTCTTTGCATTATCCACAGTCAATTCCCATAAGTATGTCAAAGGTGTAATAATAAATAATTTTCGATAATATGTAATCATTGCTATCAAAAAAAACCCAAAACCTCTACATACAAACATATCAGATTTAGTTTCTTTTTCTTTCTCATTAAGCAATGCTGAATTATTTACTATAGAATACAATGCTATAGTTGGAATGCAAAAAATCATCATCACAGAAACAATTAACATATAAATTATTCACATCCTCCCTCATCAAAAATAATATCTTTTGCTTTTTCAAATAATAATTTTGTTCCCCAATCCGCGATGAGGTAATTACCAAATCCTAGAGGGCCTTGTCTAAGTACATCATTAATTATTGTCCATGCTGCCTTACTATACTTATCCGTCATAGCTTTTCCTAAAATATCTCCTGTTCCACCAGCTATTCCTTGTAGAAGTGCATATATTGACGATGTAGACATTATTTCCTCGAAAGATTTTGTACTTGTTCCTTCCGCAACATTCAATGCTTCCGTTAAAGTATTCCCAACAAATCCTGCGCGCATGTTTCCAATAAATCCCCCTCTTTTAAACGTCATTAGATTATTTACTGCTCCTCCAATAAATCCAGCACCAAAAGATCCTCCTGTACCGACATTGGAAAGTCCACTAACCGAGCCAACTAATGTAGCTTTTGCATATTTATTAGTGAGAACTGTTGCTATGCCACTTACTCCTTCGGCTGCAATTGTTCCCACCGACCACACAGAAGTTGCCCCAATAGCCGCCCCTGCAGCTGCATTACTGCATGCCTTATGTAAATTTGCGTGTTTATCATTTTTCCAATCGGATATTACTGACGCATCATACGCAACGCCAGCTCCAACAACAGCACCCGCTGCTATAAGCGGAAGAGAAACCGGTGCAGAAGCTGCAATAGCTAGACCAATTGCAGCTGCTCCAAAACCGGCAGCTATAGTTCCCACTGCCATAACTGCAATTGCAGCACCATCATGCGCATTTAAATCTTTTCGTTTAATCCACTTTCCGTTATTATCAACATAATCTAAAGGACTATTTTCACAATATAAATATTTATTTAAAGTATTAGGAGATCCTTGGATTCCTGTCAGCTGATCTTCACCTAAAAATCGTCCATTATCTGCACTATAGTATCTTGCCTGCGCAAACTTAAGGCCTGATATTTCATCTTCCTGATAGCCAGTGAATGCAAACGGTTGGATGATGTTGCCCTGCTTGGTGTATCCGTGTTTCTTCTGTTTTCCTGTGAATGGATCTATGTTTCTTCCAAAGTCATCAAATGCATATGAGCTTACAGCCATTCCGTCTGTACCTGTCATATACATAGGTGATCCGAGTTCATCCTGAAGGTAATAGAAGTTGCTTCCGCTCTTTGACATCGAGATCACGTTGTTATCGTAAACAAAGCTCTCTGTCTCTCCGTTTACAGTTCTTTCAAGAAGGTTATAGTAATCCTTCGAAAGGTCGCAGAGATAGTCTATTCTTTCCTCAGGTCTTGTAGACTCTACTCTAAATCCAAGACCGTTATAGCAGTTTTCAAGTTCTCCCTTATCCTTATCGACTACCTTTGAGAGCATATTTGTAGCATCAAAAGTAAAGGTTTTCTGTAAGAGACCATTTATAAATTTCTTTGTCTGATTACCACGGTTATTATAATCGTAGGTCTTAAGGATTGCCTGATATTTATATCATTGCTTTCATTTGTCTAATATATAAAAACGATTCATCCATACCTATATCTGTTTTTTGGTTCAATATATCTGCCGCAAGTAAATAATCTTTTGATTTAACTTTATCGATTACTTCTGAAATATCCACTTTACACTCATCAAAAAATTGGGTTGTACTCGACCTGTCAAAGGAATATCGTGATTTATTTTCCATATTGGAATAGTAATATAACGGACTGTCAGAATACATCCCCAGTATTCCACGTTCAACCAAATAATCTTTTAATAAATCATAATCCGACAAATAATATGGAAGCTTTATTTTTTTTCCGTTATATATTTTCATGACCACTCTTGCATTAGTATATCTTCCACAGCTATCTAGATAAACTTTGCAAACATCCCTCCAGCGATATGACCGTATCTTTTTTGTCGGCAAAACATGCATAACGCCCGTATCCGAAACTATAATTTTCTCATTTGCCATAGACAAAAACAAAGGTATGTTAAACATTGTATAAATAAAATATGAGAACAATATCCATTTCAAAATATCTAAATGATATTTTTTATCCACATATATAAAAAATGGAATTAGTAAATATACCATTGCCTCTGCTATAACATAAGTAATGCACCTTTTAGTAACAGTTACTTTATCAACACTCATTACTACACGTTCTCCTCTTTTCAAATTACGCGCATAACATTAGTAGTAACTATATGCCAAAGAACCATACATTTCTTCTATTTCCTTTTTTGATATATCCCCTCTGGGCGCTACAATAATTTCAATAACGCTTTTGTTATCTGCTGTAAAAAAATATATGATTTTTTCAATATCTTCCAATCTATATTGTAAAAAACACTCATCAAAACTCGGCTTATTACTTACCCCACTATCAACAACAACTCCACTGTTATTCCCAACAAATTCTGTTAATTCATACGCATTCTTGATTGAATTTACTTCTTTAATTTTTTCAAATGAAATATCAAACTGCTCTAAAATATCAGAATCTATGCCTTCACAATCAGGACCAACTCCCAAAACCAAATAATCATCAGAATGAAGGAATACATAATCCTCTCCCTCAATTCTATCTAACCCACCTGTAATTCTATTAGGCAAACGAAAATGGGTATCACCAAATCTTATGACATCATATTTTGAATTTTTGTTCATTCCCTTTACCATGAAAAGAATGATAACAAAAACAACTATATATACCCATATTTTGGACCAATCAACTTTTTTTACCCTGCACATTCTCCATCTCCTCTATAAATAGAATTCATTATGCTTTCTTTAATATCTGTAATCATATTATATATATACTCTACCGGATAAAATGTTTTTGAAGTTTCAGACATAGTTACATGCCCCTCCGCCACACTTGGTGTTACGTTAGCGCCCACACTCACGTATCCACCATATCTATGTTTATCCTTTATACCGTTTTCTCCAGATCCCCATTCTCCAGAAGCCCAAAAGCCGCCTCCTAATACTATGACTTCGCCTCCGCTTCCGCCAACTTCAGTTCCAAAGCCTTCTAGCTCAGATATACTTTCAGCTGAATATGCTCCAAGGTAAATTGTTGCTTTTGCTTCACCAGGGCCAGCGCTTATAATTCCTCCTGTTCCACCTACTGCCTGAAATCCCAAAGCATGTGCAGGATCTGTAATCACCTTTAGTGGATCCAAAACCATTTGACCACCACCACCAAGATATAAATCTTGCCCAAATGCCCCTGAAATGCCAAACACAATAATAGGACGTTCGTCACCCTCAAAATCTTCAAGTTTTTCAATTATCTGCTCTTTAACCTTATTTGCAGAAGATATTATTGATTTTCCAAATTCTTCTGTATCCTTAATGAATTTTGGCAAATTGCCATCATTATCGACAAGTACTATCGGATTTGCCCAACAATAGCCATAATGATTGAGTGTAAATGGTCTATTGACGAATCCCTTTACATTATCTTCAGACTGGAACCTTCCATTATCAGCGCTATAGTATCTCGCCTGCGCAAATTTAAGCCCTGATACTTCATCTTCCTGATAGCCCGTAAAAACAAAAGGCTGAATGATATTGCCGTTTGTTGTGTAAGCGTACTTTGATGCATTCTGATTTCTGTCGTTACGTACTTTTCCTGTTAACGGATCGATATTTCTTCCAAAATCATCGAA
>NZ_JMMD01000014.1:0-130428 GCF_000686965.1 Butyrivibrio sp. AE2005 | reverse complement strand
TATACTCTTGCTTTCCATCTCGATGATAGCTCTGACTATTTTTTCGAATGGAAGCTTACGATTCCTAGTGAAATCTACTTTGGGATTAACAACATAATCCAACATGTTTTGAGTAGTGGTAGTGATTTCAGATAATAAAAGCTTTTTAATGTGTTTTGGTTTCATATGTGACCTCCTTGCAATCAAGTTTTCCTTAATTACAAGGGCCGCTTTCGCTACCTTTAAAACATCAGTAGCGAAAGCGGCCACACATTTACGATAATCTGTCAATACCTTTTAAGAAAAAAAGACCCCTATGTCATTTCTGACATAGAGATCTTTTGGGCTGTCATCTTAACTTAATGACATTGATTACTTTAGTATTGAGAGCTTTTTTTGTTGCTTCACGTATCATTGACAATGTCACAATCAAGGTATACTATACAAATATAGTAATACACATATAGCTTATAATAATCTGAGGAGGACTCTTTTGAAACGATTTTCAATAATAAATTCAGCGATAGCTATTGCTATAGGGATATCTATTTTTGGAGGAAGTGATATTTCTATATATGCTACCAATACTTCTAAAACTGAAAATTCAGTAGAAAAATCAAAGAATAATAAAAACACGGTTGATGAGAGTGAATTAGTTCCAGAAGGTAGTTTAAGTAATGGTATGCAAGTTGTTTCTAAAGGATTAAGTGCTGACCCAGTTACAAATAACATTACTTATACGACTGTTGATAAGCAAAGAACAAGCGAAACATACTACGCAACTAAGGGATTCACGGTTGCAGATGCTTATATAGATTCAAGTGGAAAGCTTGTTGAGACAGGGCTGGGAGAAATAACGATATATTTGTCTCCATTATTGTCAGGAAATATTGTAACGGCAAATCCAAAGGAACAGATAGCAGGAACTATTTCTACATCGTCATGGACAATTAACTATGATGCTTTACTTGATGCGATAAAAGTTCAGAATCCGGTTTGGTATTCAAAGCTGACGACAAATGCGAATCAAGAAGCATTAGCACTTAAGTTAGATGCTGTAATTGGTTTTACAATAGATGGAATTCCTTCGGATGAGGAGTGTACAAAGTATAATCTTGCAGAGTATCAAAAAAAATACCCTTGGTTTAATAAATACTCAGATAACCACTTTGATAAAGGACTTGTGATGGAATGTGCTGCCGCAGTTGAAGCTGGTGAAATGTCTGAAGAAGATATGCATAATTTACTTAATGGCAAGCTGATAGGAAAGAAAGCACCTTCATATTATACCTTTAACTGGAACAGGGAAGGGCAGTTTGATCTTGGAGACGCGATTCCTACATCTGAAAACGTAGATAACGGATATAAAGCAGATGCTTGGTGGGGATATGCACTTGTAAATAGTAAAGACGCAACTCATGAATGGACTTTTGGCGGTAATGTCAATTGGTCATATGAAAAAGAAGTAGGAACAGGTGAGATCGACGAAATTACTCTTAAAGAAAAGACAGTAACAGTAACAGTTAACAGATCGGCGGCTCATACGCATACAGTATCTAGAAAAGTAGGATATTGGTTTTTAACGGCGGCAAACTTCTGGGACTTATCCTCCGTTAAAGATGAAAATCAAGTATTTCCGTCTGGTGCACATAGCTTTAATTCTAAGATTGATGTGAATATGGAGTGCTATATCAATGATACAAATCTTAGGCTTACTACGGATTATGAAGCACTTCCCGATGATGATAAGCATGTTAACTGGACTGCGGCTTATGATGGAGCGCTTACATATAATACGCCTGTTATGGACTCACAGGAAGAAGCAGAGGCCTATTTTGATGAACATGTTGAAAAACTTGTTCTCGAACCATATAAGATACCTGTAAAGAACGATACTCTTGTTATAAATGGCAAGACATATATGAATGGTGCATGGCATGAGTATAAGAACGGCGAGAACGCTAAGAATGAAGGAGAAAAATGGGCGTATTCACCTATAAATGAAGGAGATTATCTGTTTAATCAGGAGACGCAGACGACTCAGCAGACGGGTGATAATGTAAAGATTCCGTCAGGTATTAAGAACCAGAACTATTACACAAAGATAACGGTAACTTATGACCAGAAGATAACTCCTTCGGGAACATATACGGAAGCAAAAGATTCTGGTAATGCGATATTGAATGAAACGAGTCCTACGGGATTTTCGTATCCTTCTCAGGAACCGATAAGAGTTCATACACCGGTTGTTTCGCCTGTTGTTATCTTGGATCCGAATACTGGAGAAGTATTAGAACCATCGGCAGTACCCGAATATAGAAAGCCGCAGATAGTAGACGGAAGCAAAGAAGGATTTGGTGATAGATATAATGACAATGCTGACTATCAGTTACTACTAGATGGATCATATAAGATAAAATTTACTCCAGAGTATCATATGGAGCATATCGGATATAAAAAAGCAGCTAACAATAATGGGTTGAGTACATCCATATATAATAAATATACCAAGAGAAGATATGTATGTTTCCCGTTTATTGTTCAGATAAATGGAAAGATATATTATCCAAATGATACTACTTCTGAGGCAACAGATAATTCACCTGCAAAAAAGGCAGGCTATACAGAATGGATAGAAGTTTATCAGGATGATTCTGACGGGCACGATGAAGATACGGTAGACTTTTATGTTCCAACGTGGGCTATAGAAGGGGATAGTTATACTGTATATTATGAGGTTGTGCCGGAGAACGCGACAAAAGAAGATTTTGATGCGTATGAAGAATACATAAAGAATGATGATGACCTTGGCGGTGGAAGAGCTGCTAATACTGAACTGTTTAACTATATTGCCCGCTACAAGATGGAAGTACAGCTTTCCGGCTGGATATATGATTTCCAAGTAGCAGGAATAAACGAAAAGGATATATTTGACGGATATACTGTTACAAAGAGTGGTAATGAAGTAGCAAGCGGAATATCAAACGGCATACAGAACTTTGCCTTCTGTCCTAAGAAACAGGAAAAGAAGCAGGGAAATAGAAACAGAATTGGTGGAAGTGCTGTAAGATATACGTTTGATGGAGCTCTTACTAATAACTGGATTGATGCAAATACGCTTCCTTTTGCAGTAGGTTCATCACTTGCATATAAGAATTCCGGAGTATTAAGAAGAGGAGATACCTTTAATTTTACAGTAAAAACGATCGCAAATCTGTGGGATGAAAAAGGCGATGAGATGTATATTATCCCCTCATTTAGATATGTAAGCTACGATGGTAGTAAGGTAGATGATAATATCAACGTCTATTACACAAAAGTAACTGATAAGAAGACGATGGAGTTTGTAAAATACGGCTCAGAACAAGATCTGTCGGCTTTTGATAAGACTAAGATAGCAGATCCGAAGTTTAGAGGATCGTTTTATCAGGTTGATGCATCGCTAAACAGAACATTGCATGCTCTGCAGCAGGATGATGCTGATTTTTCAAAGGATATTGCAAATAAGTTATTGTATGAGCTAAAGCACCCTGAAAATCCTTCATGGCCTCGTGATATATATAAGTCTGCACAGCTATATTTGAATAAGGACGTGCAGTGTTCGACACTATCAAATATCAGGCTGACATCGGAACTTAGACTTCTTACGGGAAATTTAGAGCAGCTTGAGCAGAATCTTGATAAACAAGGGGCTTCTAATCTGACTTATGTAAAAACGAAGGATGCGAATGGGGTTCCATATGATATAACAAAGTCTTCAGAGCCGGAGACGTGGAATAATTTCAGAAAATCCATGCAGACGTGGTTTGGTGCTTATACGATTCCATCTAAGTTATATGTAACGTCAAAGGATGTTGACCTATGGGATTATGCTTCAGAGCATGGATATATCAGAGGAAATGAAGATATATTCTATAAGACAGGGTATCTTATCCTTAACTTTGATATATATACTAAGAATAATGGAGAATGGCACCTGGCTTATTACGGATCGGGTGGAAAGAATCAGTGGAAGCTCCAGGGAGCAAAAAATACAGCAGTAGCTGGTGATCCGACGCTTAATCATGATATAACAGTTGGGCTTCTACCGGGTGATGTAGCAGTCATTGATATGGGACAGAGCAAGTTTGATGATTATGAAGTAGGAACATACATCGTAAATTAAAGAGCTGCAGATATGAGCGGTTTGGCTGATATTGAAATGCTCGATCAAAGAAGAGCTGATAACCAAAACAAAGGTTATCAGTTCTTTTTTGTATAGATATTTGAGTTGCAAAAGCTATACTTATATGGTAATGTATACATAGTAAGTTTTTATTAAATCTATTTATTTTAATAACAGTCAATCATATTTAAAGCACAGTCCAATTTGGTCCGTGCTATTTTTATGTCTTTTTTTAAAAATTCCCAAAAAAACAATTTAATAACATCGCGTAAGGCGAGGAAAGGAGAAAGGCTATGAATGAGCTTTTCGTTAATTTTGATGGCACAATCGCTGAGTTTAAGAATGTCGGTGCTGATGTCTATTAAGCTATTGGACATTCACTGGGATTGAAGCCATATGAAAACGTCGTTTTAGTCATCAAATGATGGATAAGTATCTACCTAAGAATCATCGTATATACACGCCTGTTGGAAAGAACAAAGCGGGATATATTGATGCAAGAAAAGGGGATGCTTTCCTAGATGATTGGAACGGAAATTTAATCGAGCTGGATGCTACAACACAGCTTGAGCCGGTAAAGCTTGTCAATGAAATAAATGACAAGAGCGGTTCTTGGAGAGGAGCCAGAGTTTACTTTAATTCTGACTGTATCTCAATAGCAAACACATTATATGAGCTGTCACTTGTAAATGCAGCATAAGGAGGAAAAATGGAATTTAAGACTAATAATTCAACATATCTCGTTGATCAGAGCAGAAAGCAGATATCTGGAGGAATCTTTGGCGACAGACTTTTTGATTATGAAAAAGTTGTCGCTATTTTAGGCGTTCCTGCAGTAATCACATTAAAAAACGGGCAAGTGGTCCGCACAAGCACTGTAACATATCGTATGTAAGGAGAGAAAAAAATGAATCAATCAAAATACGAAAATGGAGCTATTATTACTAAGAACCATGCAGTTCTTGAAGAGTACGAAATTGATGTTTATTTTGAGCTTTGCAATGAAGTTGCAAAGCTCCTAAAAAATGTCGATGGGCTTGGAAGACAAGAACTTCCTAATGGAACTGAAACAGAAGTAAGGGAAAAAGGTGTGCAGTTGTTAAAAGAGAACTATGCTACTGCTTACGATAACCTCGTAAAGCGGATTGGTGAGCTTGCAAATCAATACATCAAGATTAATTGCTTTAATCTTATGTTCTATCAGGATGCAGCAAACATTATGCTTGTTAATCCGGTAGAGGTAATACGAGGATATATATCAGAGAGGAGTTCTGATGTAAAAAAAGCTATATTCATGGATTATTCGGTGCTTGAGTTCACCGGTATAGTCGATGAAATAAGGGAAAAGGTAACAAAACTTGCTATTGATAACTGGGAAAAGCATATGGAAATATCGAAGTAAAGCTATCTGAGCATAGCGTTAAAAATAACTAAATAGTCATATAAACCTGCCTACGGGCTGCCCTGCGGAGAAATCCCAACAGGAAATGCCCGTTTGCGGGCAAGGACTATATTATGAAAAAGTTAGATAAAAAGATTTATGCAACTATGCTGACCTGCGTTGTTATTATCATACTTCATGTAAGCAATGAGGAAGTAGAAGAAGTAGTTACTCCTACTATCATCACATTACGTGTATTGTTTGTAATGTTTTGCTTAAGGCTTGCATATCTTGTTAGGACAAGACAAAGGATCAATAAGATATTTGAAAAGATGAATGAAGCAGCTCAGAAAAGAATCTTTAAAATAGAGGATATTGCGTGATGGGACCTGAATTCTATCAAACAGGAATGGGAAGAAAGTTCTTTGATAGTGACCTTCCTAGACTTATCAAGGCGATAGATCGGCTTGCTGAAGCTATAGAAAATAGTAATGCTCTTTATGAGGATGAAGGCGTTACAACGGCAAGACTAAAAAAGGCCTGATAGGTGAATACAAATCGCAATCAAAACTTAATATTTTTATATAAAAGAGTCTTCAAACGGAATATAAGGTAAATAGTATAACAAATGCCAATAAAGCCTTATATTAAGCGGAAAATAGTTTGGTTACATATAATCAAACAAAAGAGCATCTATATTCCTTTACGGTTATAAATGCTCTTTTTAATTACGCTCCTTTGTGTAATATGTGCATTCTTGCGTGTTAAGTGCCAAGTACACCAATAATATGCGCGTACTTGCACATTAACTTTGCTTTGCTTATAATATATCTGAGGTGATTATATATGAAATATTTATTTGTTAACGGTATCCTTTCTGAACTGGCCAAACGAGCTAAAGACTATAGACTGGCATATCCCCTGACTCAAAAGGAGCTGGCAGATAAGGCCGGCGTATCACTAAGATCTGTCCAAAAATTTGAAAAGGGTTTAGATGTGCAACTGGATATCTTTATTAAAATCATGATGGCGTTGGATTTAGCCGACAATTTTAATATTCTGATACCAGATATGACTGACAGGCCATCTACATATTTAGCTAGACAAAATGGAACAGAGCGGAAAAGAGTCAGAAAGAAAAACGACAAAACAAGCAATAGAACTTTCAAATGGGGTGACGAACAATGAATAACCTTGCAGAAATATTTTTATGGAACACCAAGATTGGTACCCTCAGTCTCAAAGAAGGTTTACCTTATGCAATCTTTGAGTATGACAACGATTTTATTGAAGGGGTTCGTGGAACTAATATTCAGCTTTCGCCCTTAAAAATGCCTATATCCAACAAACTCTATTCGTTTCCTAATTTAGAAGAATCGTTTCACGGAGTACCTGGAATGATAGCTGATTCCTTGCCCGATAAATTTGGTAATGCCATTATCAACCAATGGCTCGCTGCACAAGGAAAGTCTGAGACTGATTTCAACGTGATAGATCGATTATGTTATACAGGGAGCCGAGGTATGGGCGCACTAGAATATCGTCCAGCACTCTCTGCTGGCTCCAGTTCATCTGATATAGTCAATGTCAGTGAGATGGTAAAATTCGCCTCTGATGTTTTGAGTAAAAGAAAAGAAGTAAACATAGACATGTCCAATGCCTCTTACTCACAGCTTCTCAAACTAGGAACATCTGCAGGAGGTGCAAGAGCAAAGGCAGTCATTGCATGGAATGAAGAAACAAATGAAGTGAAGTCCGGTCAGATTGCCCCTGAAAAAGGATTTGGTTATTGGCTAATGAAATTTGATGGTGTCAGCAAGAATGGTGATCATGACATGGAGGATGAGCCTGAATATACCCTTATTGAGTATGCCTATTATCTTATGGCGTTACAGGCTGGAATAAATATGAATGAATGCCGTATCTTCAAAGAAAATAACCACAATCACTTTATGACCAAACGATTCGACAGGGTAGATGGTTCAAAGGTTCACATGCAAACACTTGCGGCGCTTGCCCACATTGATTACAACACGCCAAGACTTTGCAGCTACGAATTGGCGGCATCTTACATGAAACAGATTGGTCTTGGTGCTAATGAGGTTGAACAGTTCTACAGAAGAATGGTATTTAATGTTCTTGCCGTCAACAGAGATGACCATGTTAAAAACGTCTCATTTCTGATGAACAGAGATGGAATCTGGAAATTATCACCAGCCTATGATGTCACATTTTCCTATAACCCGACAAACAAATGGTTAAGCAACCATCAAATGACGCTAAATAACAAAAGCGAAAAGATAGAATTAGAGGATCTGCTTCAGGTCGCATCCACAATCAGCATATCTACTCAGAGAGCCAAAAGCATTATTGCAGATGTAAAATCTGCAATAGTTCATTGGACTTCCATCGCAGGGGATGTTGGAATAAGAGAAAGTACCATAGACTTAGTAAGTAAAACTATTACTGAATTGGTAAATATATAAAACAACATAAAATCTCAAACCTGGATGACATATTTAGTTTGATTAAAATATTATATGTTTTACCATAATCTAACCATCCTGCATGAATTAAAAAGGCACTATATTCTCTTTGAAATAGTGCCTTTTTGAATAGTTTGATTATAAAAACGCTACCTTATATAACGTTTGAAGGCTCTTTTTTTTGTTTTGTAGCAAGGGGCAGCTACCATTGACGTATTTATAAACCGTGATATGATTAGTGTACTCATGAGAAAAGTATACTAATGGATGGCGATATATGGGAAAACAGGTTGTATGTAATTGATACTTTTTTATATCAGATTTATTACTCGCAATCAGAAATAAGCCAGCTAAAACTTACATATGCTATTTGATAAAAAAGGCAGGAGCAAAGAGCGTTATCTTAAATGAAAAGATCATAAGAAAAGGAGAGGTAGAGGAGCAGTTAAAACTTGCTCTGTGAGTAGATATGAATAAACTTGAAAAAAATAAGAGCTTATTTGGAAAAAAGGAGCTACAAAGAGATTTTCCAAACAAGCTGGATATGAAGATCATTATGAATAAAGACAATGAAAAGTTTGCAGTAAAGAAGTTCATCAAAGAAAGACTGTCTGATGATCTGGCAAGAGCAATGAAGAGATGGTTTTTATGTGTCATTTTGTGGGGGGCTCTTTTAGTAACATCAGCTGTATTAGTGCTTCTTGGCTCATACATGTTTGGTATAAATACATTGATACCGCTTTCTTTCACGGTTATAGGATGCTATCTTACCGGCGTTAGCCTTGTGAGAAAGAAGAAGCGTTATAAAGCTTCAGTGCATGAAAAGCAGATAAAAGAAGCAAGGCTGTTAGATCGCGTAGATATATTGGCAAGGTTCGCTTTGTTTGTGGTGAGTTACAGAGAATACCTTAAATTTATGGGAAAGACTGGATGCGGAAGTGTTATAGAGATAAGTTTACCCATGATCGCAGTTTCAGCTGTCTTGTTAGGACTTTATTTTAGAAAGTCCGGGGATATGTTTTATAGAAAAATACTGATACTGCATGGAATAACAGAGGATGACGTAGAGTATATCTATAACGATTTAATGAAGGGTGATACTGAAGAAGATGGATATAAATGCCAATAACCTGGGATAGGCACTAACAGAATAAGTATTGGAGTTTTTGCATAAGCTGAAAGAAGCTTTAAGATGGAAGTACAAGTTTGACGTATTTATAACTAGTGGTATACTATACAAGAAAAGGAGAAAATGCCATTGCTATTAGAAGAGCTTGTGCTTATATTTCCCAAGATTGCAAGAGATGAAGCAAAAGAGAGGTTAATGAGTGTAAATGGGATCTAATACATCAAAGATATGCTTATGCTGTGGACGTACATTTACTGCAAGGAACAGTAAACACCCATTTTGTAGTATGGATTGTAAAAGACGCTATAGCTATAGAAGGCAATTTAGATGTTCTGAGTGTAGAAATGTTGCATGTACGGTGAGAAATAACTATAGCAGTACGGTTCCTGTAGGATGTCAGAACTTTGGCTGGGAGCCGCCAAGGAGCGAAACAATATTGTACGGTCATTATCTTGGGAGAAATACTAATTCAAGCTCGTCTGCTGTCCGCATACAGGAACGATCTAATTATTTACAGAATCATTTGGTTTAGCAACCGACCATGGTGGTAAAAATGAAATGTAATGTATAATAGTTTAAAATGCAAGATAAACATAAAAGTTAAAGGAACATAGTTTAGTGGTAGTGCTTGAAAAGCATGCGAGATTATAGTAAAGTATACTCAGACAGTTTTGAATTTATATAATTATTTTAATAACAGTTATTTATGCAGAGTCTTTGCTTACAGGGCAAATACTCTGTTTTTTATTATAAAGGAGGAAAAAGAAAGTGAAAAAAGAAACAATCAAAAAGCTTGCGGGACTTGAGAGAGCTCGCATCGACTTTACGTCGCAGAAACGTGGGTGCGTATTTCAAGATAAGAGGAGACGTTCTTATGAACGGGGAATCAAAAAAGAAATACGGACCTATGCTTGAGGTGTAAAGTATGAAAAATTCAATAGCGTCGCTTTTAAGAGCGATACAAAATGACCGAGGCTTTATCTTGGAAGTTGAAAATGTTATCAAGACAAGTAAGAGTGAAGTGGTGTTCATAAAAATGAATTGTCCATTACGAACTGTGAAGATAACAAAAGAAACTTTTTCAAAGATAGAGCCTTTTTTATTGAAAAGGAGGCCGCGGAGATGGCTGTAATACTTATTTATATCGCAATAGTCCTTTTTACAAAATACAAGAGAAAAAAGGATGACGAGATAATTTGTGAGGCGGAACCGATTATCGTTGATAACGTTCTTCCGTATAAGAGAGGGTTACCTGAGATACAAAATGAAAATGAACTTGCTCTTTTCGAACAGTTTGTAAGAGAGAGGTGGCCTAAAAATTATGAAAGATATGAGCTTATCGGAAGTAGTTTAAGTGCAAATTTTTTAGCTCCACATAGAATAATAGTGCATCATACTGATGGCACCTTCCATGAGGAAGTAATCAGAGTAAGTGCTGTTAATAAGGCTATGGAAGATGATGAGTATGGTAAGGTATATAAATTCACTGTTTGGGGCGAAAAAGATAGTCACAAGACTTCAAGACAAGAAGACAAACCTATTACTTCGAAAATCATTCCGGCAGAAAAACAGGAATCACGTGAAATCTCACAAAAGGAGATAGCCCAAAATTGGCTAAGTGAGAATTTATCATGGATCAAGGAAGAATTATCAAGTGGATATCTTTTTCTCAGATACGGTATTAAAGAAAGGGAATGTCCTCCTGAGCTTAAGGAAGAAATGTTTAATGCGATAAATGACCTTAATCTTTTTCAGCTTCAATATGAAGATGGGGGAATTGGAATTTATCCGGAAGCAGATATTTAATATAACCTAATTCAAAAAAGGAGCTGTAAGTGTTCTTTTGGGGTTAATAAATCCAATTAAATAATAATGCCAACCCATACAGGGCGATTCTAAACTGCCTCCGTATGGGGGAGGTAGTTAAAAGATTGGAGAAAAGCATGGTAAATACAATGACAAACGAATATGCAGCAAAGGTAGCAAAGGAAATCACAGAAATGACCGGATGGAGATGTGAAATAAGTGAGCCGTCAAAGAATAACGTCTCTTTGACAGGTATCATTGTTCATAAAGATGAAGACGCATTTGCTCACATAGTATATGTCCCGGATAGCGTCGCATATCTTACTTGGGATGACCTTATCGAAAATGATATTAAAGATGCTGCACAAGAGTATATTGAGACAATTAACAATACTGAAAGTGGAATTGAAAAAATCAATAGTATTGTTACAGATAAACATGAAATATTAAAACAAGTTTTCTTTTGTCTTGAAAATCGCATCTGGAATAATAATTCGGATCTTGTATCACGATCTGTTGGCGGAGACCTTCAGTATATCTATAAAATTGATGTTTCAGATATCGTTGGAGAAGGTAGAATGATAACTCTTACGAAAGAGCATTTAGTAAAGTCCGGTCTGACAGAAGAGGAATTATATATTGCAGCTTTAAAAAACACTCCGGAAAAATATCCAGTAAGTATCGAAGATATTACTGAGATTCTTGGCGGTTGTACGCCTATTGAGGGTGTGCCAATATATGTTATATCTAATAATTCACGTATCTTGGGAGCAACTGCAATTACATATCCGGGTGTTGCAGAAGAGCTAGAAGATATTTTTGGCGACTTTTATATTTTACCCTCATCAGTGCATGAGTGCATCGCAATAAAAGCTGTGAATGATAATACTAAAGAATTATGCGAAATGGTAAGAATGATTAATCATGACGTAGTTAATCCGCTGGAATGGCTTTCTGATCACATCTATAAGTTTGACGATGGAGAGCTTATCAGCATTGAAGAATAATTAAACTTAAAAACATTAAGGACTCTTTTTTGTAAGAGTCCTTAAGTTGTTCAAAATGTAGTCACTGTCCTTTAGGGCAGTGAGCGAAAGGAAAAAAATGGAATTTTTAAAATTTGAATCAGCGAAAGACATGTACGATAGGCTTATCAATGGACTTGATATTTATTCTCCAACAAAGGAACTGTTTATTTTTCTTTACAATGCCGAAGGAGCTATTGCTCACTACGATATTGATAGAAAAGAAGCTGAAAGGCTTGTAAAAGATAGTATGGAAACAGGAGAGTCATGGAGTGGGATTCTCGGTCGGGGCGGATATATCATTGATACGTTTAATAACGGAAAGGATATTTCTCCGATTATTGATTACCTTGAAAATCTTTATGAAGAGGTATGGGTAACAACTGATGACTACAAGGAAATGCTTGATTGTAGATACTATTTTACAGACTTTTATTATTGGCAACAGCCTCTTATCAATCAGCTTAGAAAGGAAGGCTATTATGTTTATGGAGTAAGGGATGATATCGGAGAGCATTTTAGCATTGAGGAAAGGGTTATTGTAAACAATATCGGATTCCTTGTTTCGACTAAAAAGCTTTATACCCCACTCTTTGATGAAGAGCTACCTGCGCTTGGAAGAGAGGATGATAGTATAGCAGATGAGATTAGGATGATAGAAGATAGCAGGATTCATTGCTGAGGTTGGTGATATAAGGCGCTTTAAGTCACCAAAACAGATCCAGAAATACGCAGGATTTGAGCTGGTTGAAAACAGCTCTGGAAAGCATAAAGGAAGGTCAAGAATCAGCAAGCGAGGAAGACGAAAACTCCGTAAGATACTGTATCAGGTAATGATACCGTTATTAGCTAGCAATAAGGAGTTCCGGGAAGTTTATGACTACTACGTTACTCGAGTAAAGAATCCGCTAAAACGCAGACAGGCAATGGTTGCTGTTGGCTGCAAACTGATTCGCGTTTTCTACGCGGTTCTGACAAAAGGTTTGGATTATGACAGGACTAAGATGAAGTCAGACATCCACCGAGACAGCGAGCTTATAGCCGCTTAAGAAACAAAAGTACTGTAAATAGATAAGCGTCCGCCATTATTGGTGCTGTGAAACAGGAATGTACAAATATATATGACAAAGTAGAGCTAGTAGCTGCGTTGACATTTTTTATAGGGCAATGACCCTGACTAAGGAGCATGAGCAGCACCCTACTATGGATAAACAGAACGAAGGAATTTAGGACCTGACAAAGTTCAGTGATCCTGGTAGACATGAGAGGTTTGTTACTGTAGATGATGAGGGAGGAGAGAAGGCCTTCATAAGGGGAAAACAATGACGTTCTTTTTTTGTACCTCAAATCATCAGAAAAGGGCTCATAGAAGCCACTTCATATCCAGAATGCTTTACTTTTAACTATATACGGAACTATTAACCGTTTATCAGAATCCTCTTAAAGTTAGGTATTTTGGTAAACATCAACAAAAAAGAATAGAGAGAAAAACATGAGTTATATAGGTATATCAGAAGACAGGCTCCATCATATTCTTGGAGTCGCAAGAAAGGCATATAAAATTGCACTGGAACGAGGACATGATGAAGAATTTGCTCGCAAGATGTTTGTCCTTGGGTTTAATCACGATATTGGCTATGAATTCTCTACAAAAAAGTCAGAACATCCGGATATAAGCTCAAGAATGCTCTCTGATGCTTTTTATGGAGGAAAAGAACCTCTTGGAGATATCGGGGGGAATTCAGTAAGAGCTATTCTGAAACACGGAAGATACATCGATGTTGTCACAGAAGAATGGCTCATTCTCAATCAGGCAGATATGCAGGTAGACTCGAAAGGAAGTGAGGTTGATGTCTATAAAAGACTTGATGATATCAAAGACAGATTCGGAGAACATTCCGAGGTATACCTTACTGCATGCGATATAAGCTATTTGGTGAAGCTGACGAATATAAATCTTGCTACACATTTGGCCTAAAGCTTTTTGGGGTAAATTATAATCCTATAGTTGACTACTACTATCCGCGGACTCTTATGGAATTAACTGAGCCATTGGAAATTCTGTACAATAGGGATGAGTATTCACAGGAAGAATGGGACAGCATGGAAGAAGAAAGAAAGCATCTTCTCAAACAATATCGAAAAGATGAGCCGACTTTTGAAAAAGCAACTGTTCTGGCAGTTCTTACTGAGATGGAACAATGGAATAGTATTATTTGATAACGTTGAACTGAGAGCTTTCCTTTTGTGTGAGGAGGGCTCTTTTTTGTAGGATAATAAAATCCAGGAAGATTCTCTTGTAATATTTACGATTAATGGGAAAGACCTATTAGCACATAGAGGATAAACTAATAGGTCCTGAGTCTCTATATGACATGCATGCCATATAGAACATAATGAGGTTTATATATTTCACGGAGAGAGAAATATATTGAACCTGAGCTGGGAATTATAACAAGATAACGTTAACACGTTCTTAAAAGAAAATCAAACTAGATCTTAAATAAATTTTATATATTCATATTTTCTACAGGTATCTGATTATAGAAAATAGAGCAGCGCATCGCGTTGATTTACAGCACTTTTGATAAAGATGGTACTGTGATAAACAAACATTGATATAGAATATTTTACATGATATAATGTTAACAATTATTTAAGCTATATTTTGATAGGGAGTTTATATATGGCAGAAAAAATGGTTTTTATGGATACCGGAGTATTTACAGGTATTGTTGAAGATATAAGAGGTGCCGCTTCTGAATGTGTATTTCCTGACAGTTCATTAAAGCAGGCAGACCGTTTGGATACTTTTAATGCAGGAAGAAAGATGCATCAATTACTACAATTGATACATGAAACAGACGAATTATACAGACAGGAATCAGCGGGATCACTTCCACATGGCTTTCTTACAATGCGTGACAGCATGATCGCGATTGATAAGGCTTCCGCTGAAAGCCTTACAGTAGAAAAAACAACTGTAGGAGGCGTGAAGAGATAATGGGCAGACATTCTGAGATACATGAGCTGGAACGTGAGATTGCGAGATGTGAAGAAGAACTTCGCATACTTGAAAGCAAAGAGCATATCATACGAAGGTTACAAGCTGAGATTGCAGATGAAGTTGAAACTCCTGTGAAAAGCTATGATGTGACCTTAGCTGACGGATTTAGAGGAGCTCTGGAATCGAATGCTGAAGATATGCAAAGTCAGATTTATAGTGAAACGCGTCGTGCTCAGGACCATACATCAGAGTTTTTATCCGAGATGGCAAGAGCCAGAGAACGAATCCGTGAACATATAGAAAAATGTCAGAGAAGGATCGATTATCTTTGGGCTGAGATTGAGGCTGAATCGCGAAATAACGCTATGTAAAGGGAAAAAATTATATGTTATGGTATTACGAAGATGAAGGGATAATCGGAAGTGATTCCGATATAAAATATGACGCTGAAGTTATGGATAGTTTTACAGATGCTCTCTGTAGAGATATTGACAGCTACAGGGAACGTACAAGAGATCTTGAAAGAGGATATGTAAAATATCATAACAATGAGACTTTTGTTGGAGAGATGGCTGACAGGTCAAAGGAATTTACATATGATGTGCAGGGTGATATACATGAAAAGAACCTTGAGCTTAAAAAAGAGTTCCTGAATATGTGCCTTAGCATAGAAAACAAGTTTAAAGAAGAAGTTGATCCCTCCCCCAAAGCAAGGGTAAGCGTGGAAGGCCTGACAAAGATAAAGAAAGATTTTAATGTATACCTTAACGCTCTTGATGCTAAGGGGTATGAGCTTGAATGTCATGCAAAGGAAGCCGCCGATATATTGGGAAGATGGGGAGTATCTTCAGTGCCTACTTATCGTAGAGCAATGGAGGTGTGCGATGAATTTTGCGGACATGGGAAATCTTTGGATAAGGACATAAAAAAGCTCGAAAGTTTCGATCAGGGACAATGTAAAATAAAGTGTGTAAGTTAAGCAACCACTAACTTACGCACTTTATTTATGTTATAGGGTGCGGTACATTAGAAGAAAGGACTGAAAGGAATGAACACAGAAATCATGGCACCCAGAAAGAACAAGCGGAACGAGGTAGGCAGAGCTATTGCACAATCCATCATCGAACAGTATCAGCCTCAGAATGCACAGGACATGCAGAATGCTATAAAAGATATATTTGGTCCTATGTTTGAGGCAATGCTTCAAGGAGAGATGGATGACCATCTTGGTTATGAATCCAATGATCATGGCTATAAAGCTACTTCAAACAGACGCAACGGCTACACTAATAAAACACTCAAGACAACCATGGGAGACATTGATATACAGTCTCCAAGAGACAGAGATGGCTCCTTTGAGCCGCAGATAGTTCCTAAACGTTCAAGGGATGTCAGCGGTATTGAAGACAAGGTGCTTGCTATGTACGCTAAAGGCATGAGCCAGCGCGATATAGCTGACACTATAGAGCAGATATACGGCTTTGAGATATCTGCTGAAATGATATCAAATATCACTGATAAGGTAATTGATACAGCTCATGAGTGGCAAAACAGACCACTTAAAAAGTTCTATCCATTTCTTTTTGTTGACTGCTTATATGTAAATATACGCCGTGAAATGGAGACAAAAAGCTGTGCTGTGTATGTCATCCTTGGATATGATATAAATGGCATTAAAGATATCTTAGGCATTTGGATTGGTGAAGCTGAAGGCAAGCATTACTGGATGCAGATATTTGATGAAATCAAGTCAAGAGGTGTTGAAGATGTACTATTCATCAGCATGGATGGTGTATCAGGCCTTGAAGAAGGTGCAAGATCCATTTTCAAGGATGTAGTTGTTCAACGCTGCATTGTTCATCTCATCCGCAACTCTATCAAATATATTCCTTCAAAGGATTATAAGGCTTATACCTCACAGCTTAAGAAAGTTTATGGTGCAGTCAGCCTAAAAGCTGCGATGGCTGAGTTTGACCGCTTTAAACAGAACTGGAGCAAGTATCCAGGTGCTGTAGATGTATGGGTTAGAAACTGGAATCATGTAGAACAGCTCTTCAATTATGGCAGTGCTGTACGTAAGGTTATGTACACGACAAATGCTATTGAATCCGTTAATTCCAGCTTCAGAAAAGTCACAAAGAAAGGATCCTTCCCTAGCGAAGATTCTGTTTTAAAGGCTCTTTATCTTCGTATAACCGAACTTTACAAGAAATGGAATAACCGTCCGGTCTCCAACTGGGCTCTTGTAAGAAACCAGCTTGCAATGGACGAAAACATGCAAAAACGTATTATGCGGTATGAAAAATATTGATTAGAGAAGGAGCGCCACTGTATGCGATTTAACAGATATCTTCCAGAAGAAACCAGAACACTGCTTGAAGAACAGTATAAAGATTATATCAAAAACACCCCTATGACCAAGAAGGAGCAGCGTGCTGTCCGAGAATGGGTAAAAGATGGCCATAGTGTTTATGAGAACAGTTCCGGTGGATGGTATGACGGAGGTGTTCCTATCCCATTTCTTGAAGTTTACCGAGATGAAGAATACATCCGTATTCACACTAAGAACATGTCACCTGATGAAGCTCGTAAATTTGCCCTTAGTTATTATGGCTGGGATGACGATCCTGCTCAGGACTCAGAGCCTATTCCCAATGAATCGGGCTATATACTTGATAAACAGTTCATCAGTGAAATTGAAGCGGAACTACCTTTTAGATAAGATTACAGACACCATTACTACCGCAAAAATCGGTGGTCATTGCGACCACCGATTTTAATAAAAGTAAAAAACTTACACACTTAACTTGACACTCTCCGATCAGGAAGCTTGTGCTCTTATAGACAGCAAGGATCTTACAGGATATGCCAATGACCTTCAGAAAAAAATAAAATATACTGCCAGTGTTCTTGATGGCATGACTGTTTATCAGCCAAGTGTTGCTAAGAACTCTGTTGGGGTTGTAGCACTTAATGCAAAATCAGCCTTATCAATGTGGAGTAATCCATTTGCTTATCCCTTTTTTCCGATGATTTCTGATGATGAAATCATGAGACTAGCAAAGATGACAGGAGCAACGGTGGAAGAGATAAAGCAAATTGTTGTAGGGTATATTCCGCAAAACGTTTCAAATGAAACTGTTATATGTGTTATGAGTTATCTTGCAGAAAAAAATACAATTTCAAATAAAACAATAAAAAAACATTCAAAAGAGAATCTGAATCAGATTGCTAAAGTTTATAGTTGCGGGAATTACATTGAAAATCAGATGTTTTGGGAGGATGTTAAGTATGGCAATAAGGATATGGCATATTCTGGCTGTGAAATAATAGCTGTTGTTAATGCGCTCCATTCGATGGGAAAAGATTTAAATAATGAAGAGGTTGCAGCACTTATTTCAAAATTTGAAGCTGATGGAGCAATGTTAAATGGGACATGGGGAACTTGTCCGAATAAACTAGCAGATTATTTAGTAGAAGATGCTGGTTATAATGTGAAGTGTACATCATCTACTGATTATAATGAAATTGAAGAAGTAGGAAAAAATAGTGATACTATAATAGTTACTCTTTATAATGATGATAATGACATTTTGGCTCAGATACATACCATAAATATTGAAAAACAAACTGATGCAAATGGGAATGTGGTATACATTGGGCATAATACAGCATATTATGATGATATTAATGGCGATAATGATGGGGTGCCGGATAATAATGAGATGATTCCATCAAAAAAGTATTCTTCTCTTGAAGATGCTATAAAAGACGCAAGTCACGGCAATAATTCTGCCCCCATTATGGTAATGGGAATTAGTGCCCCTTGTCAGGGTGATTTTCCTGAAAGCGAGACTAAAGCATGTTAAGAAAAACAAAGTTTTTAATGCAATTAAAAAGAAGAACGATTAAATCAAGCTTGTATATTATTCTTATAGTAATTTTTTTGAGTGCTCTTTCAGGTTGTGGCTTTTTTTCTAAAGATGAAGACAAACGTTTTAAGGAAGAGTATTCGGCGGCTCAAGAAAAATATGCAAAATATCTTAATGAACCGGTAACTGGTCAAGATGTGCTTGATTTGATCAATGACTGGGATGAATCTGAATTTGATATGACCGTTGAAGATTCGGAAGGATGTAGGTTTAGTGTAAATGATGTAGATAAAGATGATACTATATTTAATTATTGTGATAAAGAATCAACATATTATATAAATCCGGATGCATTTTATAAAGCCTCCTTTATTCTTTATCAATCTCCAAAAAATGGGCATAGAAAAATTGTAGAATTGTATTTTGCCAGGGTTGAAAACCATTGAAAATGTATGTATCACAAAGGAGATGGCTAATTATTTCCGTATGATTTCTAAAGGTTTATGAGTATTTAGGTCAATATGAAGAAGAATGTAGTGTTGACGATAATGAGTATCATTCGCACAAAATACAGTAATTATTAAATGAGAATAAGAAAAAATAAATATCGGCACCAGAACGGCTTCGTGGAGAAATCAGCGAAGCCGTTTTTTCGCTTTTAACACGCAAAAATAAGCAAAATGCGTTTCTAATTGCTATAATATACTCATATGTAAATTTTTCGATTTGAGAGGGGTTGTAAAATGGCAGAAAGCAAAGACTTATTAGCCGTTCTTTGGAGCGGAGCAGATGTACTTAGAGGCAAAATGGATGCAAACGAGTACAAAACATACTTATTGGGACTTGTGTTCTTCAAGTACCTATCTGATTCCTATCTTGTAAAAGTCTATGACCTTTTAAACGATGAGCAGCCTAAGAGCCTTTTTGATGCGCAGGATGCGTATGAAGATGCGATGAACAGCTCAGATAAAGAAGATCTCTTAAGTGAGCTTAAAAACTCACTTCACTATACACTTGATCCTGATATGACATATATAAGTATCCTGAAGCAGGCTAAGGATAACAGATTTAATAGAGAAAAGCTTCAGGCGGCGTTTAATCGTATCCAGGAATCTGATGAACTGTTTAATAGCCTGTTCGCTGATGTTGACCTTTATTCAAACAGGCTTGGAGCAGGAGACCAGAAACAGAGTTCTACTATAGCAGACCTTATAAAAGTTCTTGAGGGCGCAGATCTTGTTAATACCAAGGGTGATGTTCTTGGAAATGCATACGAATACCTTATCGGTCAGTTTGCATCTGAAACAGGAAAAAAAGCTGGAGAGTTCTATACACCTCACGGACCTGCACAGATTCTTTGTAGGATTGCGATGACAGGGCAGGAAGATAAGAAGGGCTTACAGGTATACGATCCATGCATGGGTTCAGGTTCACTCATGCTTAGCTGCATGCACTACTCAAAAGAGCCTGACTATATAAAATATTATGGACAGGAGCTTATGCCCTCAACATATAACCTTGCAAGAATGAATATGTTCCTTCACGGTGTAATGCCGGAAAATCAGCATTTAAGAAATGCAGATACTCTTGATGCCGACTGGCCTACAGATGAAGAGACCGAATTTGACGTAGTTACAATGAATCCGCCTTACTCGGCAAAGTGGTCTGCGGCAGATGGCTTTAAGCAGGATGAGAGATTTATGGACTACGGCGGAGCTCTTGCACCTAAATCCAAGGCAGATTATGCCTTTCTTTTGCATGGCTTTTACCATTTAAAGCCTAACGGCACTATGGCTATCGTACTTCCTCACGGTGTCCTATTTAGGGGAGCATCGGAAGGAACTATAAGAAAGATACTTCTTGAGAACGGTTCTATCTATGCAGTTATAGGGCTTCCTTCAAACATGTTCTACAATACTTCAATTCCTACATGTATCATTGTCCTTAAAAAACACAGGGAAGGAAGAGATGTTCTCTTTATTGATGCTTCTAATCAGTTTGAGAAAGAAAAGAAGCAGAATGTGATGAATGAGGAGCACATAAATCATGTTCTTGAGCTTTACAAAAACAGGCAGAGTGTAGAAAAAGAAGCATATCTCGCATCTTATGATGATATAAAGAATAATGACTTCAATCTTAATATCCCAAGATATGTTGATACCAGCGAAGAGGAAGAAGTGATTGATATAAAGCAGCTTTCAAAAGAAATGAACGATACAAATGATGCTATAAAGAGTTCTACAGATGAGCTTTTAAAGATGTTTGAAGAGCTTACATTTAGCGATAACGAAACAAAAGAAGCTTTTGAAGGGCTTAAGAAAGCTCTTGAGGAATAAATATGGGATATAAGCCAAAAGTTCGATTTAATGGTTTTACCAATGATTGGGAACAAAGAAAATGCAAAGATATTTTTGATAAAGTCGGAAATCCAGTTGAAACAAAAGAAGATGAAACCTATCGTGAAATAGGTATTCGTTCTCATGGAAAAGGTATCTTTTATAAAGATGAAGTTACTAGCAAAGATCTTGGAAACAAAAGAGTTTTTTGGATTGAACCTGATTGCTTTATTTTAAATATCGTATTTGCATGGGAGCGAGCTGTAGCGAGAACAACTGAAAAAGAGCTCGGTATGATTGCTTCGCATCGTTTTCCCATGTATAAACCTAAAGCAGGTGTTGTAGACTTAGATTATATAACTAAATTTTTCACCACAGATAAAGGAAAAGATATATTAGAAATGGCATCTCCCGGAGGCGCTGGACGAAACAAAACGCTTGGACAAAAGGAGTTTGCCGATAGCAAGCTATGGCTTTCTTCGTATGATGAGCAAAAAAAAATCGGAAAGCTAATCGATGAACTTGATAAAGCGATTGATCTACAACAACGTAAATGTGATGAAACAAAAGAACTGAAAAAATATATGCTTCAAAAGTTGTTCCCGAAAAATGGAGCGAGGAAACCAGAAATAAGATTTAACGGATTCACTGACGATTGGGAACAGCGTAAGTTAGGAGATGTTGCCACCTTAACATCAAGTAAGAGAGTTCACGCAAGTGATTATGTTGATAATGGAATCCCTTTTTTTAGAGGCTCAGAGATTTCAAAATTAGGTGAAAACACGAAATTAGAAGATGTTTTATATATTTCTGAAGAACTATATGAGCAGTTAAAGAGAAACTATGGTGTTCCTCAAGAAAATGACATCTTGATAACAGCTGTGGGTACTCTTGGTAATACCTTTGTAATAAAGGAAAATACGCCGTTTTATTTCAAGGATGGTAACTTGATTTGGCTGAAAGAGATTCGGATAAACTCAGATTATTTGGGAGTATATATTGGTGATGGAGTTGGAAAACAAAGAGTGTTGAATAGTGCTGCGGGTTCAAACCAAAAAGCTTTGACGATGGTTAAGTTGAATGATGTAGTAATTGATTGCCCTTCAGAAGCAGAACAAAAGAAGATTGCAGTATTTTTTGTGAATCTTGACAACCTTATCACCCTTCATCAGCGTAAGTATGAGGAGCTTATTACTTTAAAACAATTCTTTCTACGGAATATGTTTTAATCTTTTTGGAGCATACAATATGAAAAACTATGACATGATTCATCTGATTCAAAAAGCAGGATTGGATAAAGATGCTGAGAGCGTAGTTGTACGGGCATTTAATAAAATGAATGACTGCCAAGATCATTGTGGTTGCCTTACAATAAGTGTATCTATCTGTCTTGCATTAGAACATTTGAAGTTTTCTCCAAAACTATGCATAGGTAAGTTTTGGGTAAATGGCCATGACTTTTATCATGCATGGGTTGAATTAGATAATAAAATAATAGATGTTGCAATATATGGAAATACTGCATTTTCACCTTTTTGGCAGGACGGTATTATAAAACCGCAAATAAATGTAAGCTATGATGATGCAGACGTAACATATGAACCGTTTACTTTTGATGATAATTTTAAAGATGCAGATATATCGAAAATGGTAGGAAAGTCATTTTTTTACTATTGCGATCATGCTCCAAATCATAATGCTATCTGGAATTTAATTCTATACTTTTTGGATACATCATCAACAACAACATTATCATCTATAAAGGAACTGTCACGTAATCATATTATTGGGGAAGGTGGTGATGATAATGTCTAATCCCAAAATAAGATTTTCTGCTTTTACTGATGATTGGGAACAGCGTAAGTTATCAGAAATTTCAGATGTAAGAGATGGAACACATGATTCCCCATCTTACCAGAGTGAAGGGCATCCATTTGTAACTTCTAAAAATGTCAAAGATGGATATATCAATTATGATGATATTCAGTATATATCTGATGAAGATTTTGAGGCTATTAATAAGCGTTCAAAAGTGGATGTGAATGACATTCTTATGGGAATGATTGGCACAATAGGAAATCTTGCATTAATCCGCACAGAACCTGACTTTGCAATAAAAAATGTAGCTCTTATAAAAGACACAAAGCAGGTTTCATATTTATATCTATACCATTATCTTCAGTCGCCAAGTGCAGAGAAGCAACTTCAAAATGGACTGGATGGTGGAACACAGAAATTTGTTTCGTTAAAGAATATTCGAGAATTGAATATTATGGTACCTTCTGAAGAAGAACAGGAAAAGATAGGTACGTTTGTTGAGTATCTTGATAACCTTATCACCCTTCATCAACGTAAGTGTGATGAAACAAAAGAACTTAAAAAATACATGCTTCAAAAAATGTTTCCGAAAAATGGTGAGAAAGTTCCGGAGATTAGATTTGCGGGATTTACTGACGATTGGGAACAGCATAAATTGGGAGAGCTCGCAAAAATCGGGGATATAGATCATAGGATGCCACTTACAGTAGATGATGGGGTTCCATATCTAATGACAGGGGATTTCTGCGGCATAAATGAACTGAACTTTGAGGGAGTTAAGCATGTATCACAAGAGGATTATGAACAGTTATCACGAAAGATAAAACCAGAAAAGGGGGATATTATATTCGCCCGATATGCTTCTGTTGGTGCAGTCAGATATGTTGATTTTACTAGAGATTTTTTGATTTCATACTCTTGTGCAATTATTAAGCAAAGTAAAAAAATAAACTCAAAATACTTATACCATTATCTTACAGGAGATACTGCGCAAAAACAGATTAAACTTGAGATAAACTCAAGCTCACAGGCCAATATTGGCATTGATTCTATGAAAACTTCTATCACAGTGTTATTACCATCAGCTGATGAGCAAACAAAAATATCAGAGTTTTTGAGCAGCCTCGACAACCTTATCACCCTTCATCAGCGGAAGGCTGACAATCTTAAAGAATTAAAAAGATATATGCTTCAAAATATGTTTCCTAAGAAAGGATAATTATGGCTGAATTAGAATCTGCATTAGAAAAAAGGCTTATAGAGCAGCTTTGCTGTGATGAGTCACAGTGGACATACAGACCTGACCTTAACACGGAAGAAAAGCTCTGGGCAAATTTTAAGAAGATCTTGGAGCAGAATAATAAGGCAAAACTAAACGACACTCCTTTATCGGAGTCTGAGTTTGCCAAAGTAAAGAACGACATTTCCCATGCTTCATTTTACGATGCAGGGAAATGGCTCGTTGGCGAAAACGGAAAAGTCTATGTCCATGTCCAGAGAGGAAATGAGACTCTTCATCTTGTTGTAATGAACAATGAACATATCGCCGGTGGATCCAGCGTATATGAAGTAATAAATCAGTACATTGCGTTTAAAGATGAATCAGAAGAAGGAGACAGAGATAGAAGATTTGATGTCTCTCTTCTCATAAATGGTATCCCACTTATCCATATAGAACTTAAGAATAAAGAGCATCCATATATGGATGGCTACAGACAGATAAAAAAATATATCCGGGAAGGAAAGTTCCATGGACTTTTTTCTAATGTCCAGATGTTTGTTGTAAGTAATGCCGTAGATACAAAGTATTTTGCGGCCGCAAGAGATTCCGAACTTAATTCAAAATTCTTATCGGGATGGCTTGATCACAGTAATCACCCTGTAAGTGACTATATCGAATTTACTAAGCAAGTCCTGCGTATTCCGCAGGCGCATGAGATGGTATCAAAGTATGTTGTCCTTGATAATGATAAGAAAAAACTCCTTATATTAAGGCCATATCAGATACATGCGATAGAATCCATGAGAGAAGCTTCTAAACACGGTGAATCAGGCTTTATCTGGCATACAACAGGCTCAGGTAAGACAATGACATCTTATAAGGCTACAAGGAATCTTCTTATGGATATCCCTTCCATAGAAAAAACGATATTCCTTATTGATAGAAAAGACCTTGACCTTCAGACAAAGCTTGCTTTCCAGTCCTATGCAGAAAATGACACGATAGACGTTGATGATACTGAAAACGTATCCATGCTCATAAAAAGACTTACAGACGGGCAGAGGCAGATGATAGTAACAACACGTCAGAAGCTTCAGATCGTGATAAATAAGCGCCTTGAAGAAGGAACGCCTAAGTATAACAAGATAAGAGCCCTTAAAGTGGCATTTGTAGTTGATGAGTGCCATAGAGCTGTTACTCCTTCTACAAAAAGAGAACTTGAGAAGTTCTTTAATAATTCTTTATGGTATGGATTTACCGGAACACCTATTTTTGAAGAGAATAAATACGAGCTAAAAGGCGATCTTCCGCAGACTACAGAGCAGCTCTATGGAAAGTGCCTTCACAGCTATACGATAAAAGAAGCCATACATGATGAAGCAGTACTTGGATTCATGACAGAGCATTTCGGAGCAAAGGGACTGTCTGAAGAAGACGCTGCAAAGTATTATTCATCTGAAAAGCATATGAGGAATGTCCTTGATATTATCATTAATCAGTCATATACAAAACTCGGAATGGAAAAAGGAAAAGGGCAGACTTATGAAGCCATGCTCACAGTTGATTCTATTGCTATGGCTCAGAAATATTATGACCTTCTTCGCAATGTAAAAGATGGAAAGGACGAGCTTACGATCAGTGAGGATGTAAGAAAAGCTCTTCCTGATTTCCCCAAATTTGCAATAACATATTCTGTCACTGAAAATGACGAAAGCTCTACCGTCAATCAGGACAAGATGAAAGCTTCTTTAAAAGATTATAATGAAATGTTTGGCACAAAATATGATATTGAGAACATCGGTGCCTATAACAGTAACTTAAATGACCGTCTTGCAAGGAAAGAAAAGAAATACCTTAACAGGGATCAGCAGCTTGACCTTATCATCGTTGTAGACAGGCTCCTTACAGGTTTTGATGCTCCCTGCCTTTCAACTTTGTTTATGGATCGCCCACCTATGAGCCCGCAGGGAATTATACAGGCTTTTTCAAGGACGAACAGAATATTTGATAAAAAGAAAAAGTTCGGTCAGATCGTTACCATGCAAAGACCTGAAGAATATAAGAAAGCCATAAACGATGCCCTTGTCCTTTACTCAAGAGGCGGAGAGGGAGTTCCGATATCTGAAGACTATGACACTGTTAGGGAATTATTTGTCTTATCAGTTAAGACTCTCCGTGTCCTGGCACCTTTGCCTGATGACGTTACAGGTCTTTCAAAGAAAGAGAAAAAACGCTTTATCTATGCATTTAGGGATGTAGACAGAAGTCTTTCTCATCTAAGAGCCTTTTCTACATATGATCCGGAGATTCTTTCCGTAGTTGGTTTTTCAGAATCAGACTATGAGGATTATTACGGACATTATAAGAATGTATTAGAAGAGCTTAAAAAAGATAAACCGGATGATGATACTGACAGTTCTTCTGTAAACGATGATTATGATTTCGTTGCATTTTCAAAGCTCCGTATCGACTTTGAGTATATCGTGGAGCTTTTGCAGGGATTTGTAGATTCACTTGATCAGTCGGAAAATGACTTTGACGAAGTTGATTTTGAAAGAAAACTTGCATTTATCAGGGAAATGGTAAAAGACTATGCGCAGACCAATCCAAGGCTGGGCAATATCATAGTACAGGTTCTTGATGAGATTGAAAATGAAAAGGACATATATGTCGGAAAAGATATCTCCGTGATAATAAATGAGATGCGCTATTCAGCTGTTGATAAGGAGATAAAGGAGTTCTCTGACAAATGGTTCATACCTTTTGAAGACGTGAAATATGAAGCATACAACTTTAAGAACGGTGAACTTACAAACGAAAACAATTTTAAAGAAAAAGCTGACTACGCAGCCTATAAAGAAGCAACTAAAGGAGCTTTGCCAAAGTTTAAGTTTAGAACGGCACTGATCGATGATTTTAAGAATAATCTGATGCCGGAGATAGGGCAGCTACTATAAACAAGGACATTTGCAAATTACAAATAATACGAGGAGTTGATACGTTTTACATGAAGCAACCTTAAATACAAAAGTTCTAGAATTATTATTGAAATGGTTATAGTGTTTACTAAAATTGGAAGGATAGGTGGCAATAAATGGTACAGATAAAAAAGATAAAAGTTGTAAATTTATTTGATTATTATTGTTATGAAATTAAAATGAATTCACATAGTAATATATCAATTATTCATGCTCCGAATGGATACGGAAAAACGACCGTATTTAATTTGGTGAAGCATTATCTTGATTTTGATGTATACAAAATACATTTGATTCCCTTTGAAAAATTTACTATTGAACTGACAAATAAAATGAGTTTAGTCGTAGAAAAAAATGATAATGGAGAAATGCACTTTGTAATTTCTGAAAGTGAAAAAAAAGTCGATTGCAATATTGATTATCGTTTTTTTTGTCAAGTGTATTCAAGGAGCAAAAATGTGAAAGAGTATACTCAAAGAATACATAATCTGCTTCGCCGTCCTCATCCTGAAATTGTGGATTTCGAAAAAATACATAATCAATGCCAAGAAAATCTTGCGGTAATTGATAAGCTAAAGGAGTTATACAAGAATTTAAGCTTAAACATAATAAATTCAAATAGACTCTTCATAAACGAACCCTCACACGATCCTTATGGTAATAAATATGTTAATAATAAAATGTATTTCTTACCTGACGAATATATAGAAGAGGACTTGTCTGGAAATAATAGGAAAGAAGTAATAATAAGCGATGCGGATAATATTTTAACAAAAATGCAGAATGCAAGGCAGAAATACAGCATAATTTCAGAGAGTATTGATAGAAATTTTCCTAATAGACTTGTTGAATGCGTAGAGGATAAGAATTATTTACCATATAATGATTCTGAAATAAAGGATAAATTGAAGTCACTTGAGGAGAAAAGATTAGAATTACAAAATGCAGGTCTTCTTCAACCCGGAAAGAATACATTGACGCCTGCAGGCGATATTGATGATACAATGCGAAAATTCTATACGTTGTATATAAATGATTCATTTAGAAAATTAAAACTATATGATGATATAAAATCAAAATTAGAGTTATTTATAGATATTATCAATACCAAAACTGCATTTAGTAATAAAAAAATGGTTATTGATACTCAAAAAGGTGTCTTTTTTGAACCCATACAATCAAAAACCGGTAAAAAACATGATATTCCGCTAGAGAAATTATCTTCTGGTGAAAAGCATGATTTTATCATGTTTTATGAGCTGATTTTTAACTCTAAAAAAAATAGTATTGTACTAATTGATGAACCAGAAATTTCATTGCATGTTGCTTGGCAGATGCAATTTATCAATATTCTCGAAAGAATATGCGTACTAAATAATATTCAAGTAATTGTAGCAACACATTCTCCAGATATTGCCACCGGACATGAAGATTTACTTATTAGTTTAGGTTTGGAGGAAGACTTAAATGACTAGTAATGAGTATATGCATCGAACTGGAAATAGAGCGAAAAGTGAAATGACTTTCCGAAATGCTTACACGAAAGAATATGGCATACAGCACTATCTACTTGTTGAAGGTGAAAGTGATGAAAAATTTTTTGAGAATATATTGGATTGTGAAAAATGCATAGTAAAAAATTTGAAAGGAAAAGAAAAAGTTATCGAATATATAAAAGAAAAGAATAAATATAATCAGAAAGGATATTTAGGTATAGTTGATGCAGATTTTGATCACATTACTGGTAAAATAAAGAGTATTGATAACCTTATTTTTACAGATTTTCATGATATCGAAATGTTGATTTTAAGTAGTAAGCCCAATATGAGGCGTATCTATTCTGAAATGACAAATAATATAAAAATAAAACATTTTGAAGATACTCATAAAATGCAGTTTATTCAAGCTATAATGGAAGCTGCATATAAAATAGGCATATTGAGATTGGTTTTATGTAATCCATACTATTCTGCTATCGATATGGATGATCTTCCGTATATAGATATAACTGATGATGACTTTAATGTAAATACTGATGAGTTGATAAAGAGGGTTATCAGAAAACAATATTCTTTCTATGATATACAACAAAAATATGATGATGAAAAAGAGAAAAAACACGATACTTATCAGTTATGTTGTGGGCATGATGTTACCAATATTTTGGCTTTATGCTTTATTGCAAAAAAGCGTGGTGGACTGGGATACGGCGAGCAAGATCATTTGAGCAAAAAGCTTATAGAAGAATTTTTAAGAGTCATATATAACTTGAAACATTTTAAATCGACAAAAATGTACAAAGCTATATTGGATTGGGAGGAAAAAAATAGTGTAGAAATATTGGATAAAAAAGTGTTTTCTTAAGCACACTATATTTAAGACGCTTTTTGAGCCATTTGATAATGATTCTGCAAAAAACTTAGATTCGGCAAAGCAAGTTGATTAATCAACTCATTCAAGACCTTAGAACAATATGCAACAACTAATAGCTGATCTGCATTATGGAGATAAATAGATGAATAAAATAGTTAACTTACAGGAGTTTAAGAGTTTTAAGAAGCGAAATATAAAAGAAGTGATGCATTCTAAGTTTCTTCCGTATGATTCCACAGATAGGCTTAGGAACAGATTTGAACTTTGTTCATACATAATTTCTGAGCTTCATATAATCATTGAAAACGCGATATCCAAGACCAAAATAAGTCCAAGCGAATTTCGCATGTCACAGAAAGCTGAAAACGAAATACTCTCTCTGAACATCTCCGAGTTGTTTGCGGGGGAAGAAACTTTGCAAATGACCTTTGAGGCTATGATAGATGGAATAAGGTACGCAGCTGTAGGGGATGCTAACATAATCGGCGAGAATGTTTCATTCGATTGCACTGTTGTTAAGTGGAATGGTGTTGAATGGCTCGCTTATGAAACAGGAGAGTGGATTCAAGGTCCAGGGAATGACTTTATTTAATTTCAGCCAGAGTGATGATTGCAGAGATAGATTCTTTTATGCGTGAAAATGAGGTAGAAGATGATTGGATAAGCTAATCCTTGCCAAGCTGCCATATATCATGGGCTTTTATCATATCCTGTGCTTCCTGTATAGAGCGCGGATGAACCCTTGGCTGGATATGGAAAGGATCCATATCATTGTGTTTGTGGCTTATCACAATACTCTTACCGTAAGGATTTTCCGTGGATGTGATATCCCAAGTATGCCCGGTATTTTTGCTTTTTAATGTAATGTGATAGCAGGTTTCATTAATAACCTGAAAATATTCCCGATCTATGCAATTGAGATCTTTTCTATCAAACATTTTTCTTCCTTACACTTGTTGATGGCGACTTTAGATTGCTATTCGCCACTTGCAGTTACGTGTTTCGAAATACAAGCGAACCCTCTTCTTAGAGTTCAAGACTACTACTATGCATTCAAATATATACGTACTGCTGGACACATAGAGATTGTCCGGAGTAGTATATGGCCCGGGATGTGAGAGATTCCGATAGCCTTTTATCGTATAATTTTCATATTCTCCATCTTCGTTCATAAGCCGGAACCGTATAGGAATGATTTCTCCATTATACTTGTGCTGGCAAATGACGTCTACAGCATCAATTACTTTACTCATATAGAACCTCACCAAAAGAACTAATGTTCGACAATTAGATAATACACCTTGAGAACAAATGTTTCAAATTAAAAAAATGTAAAGACAACACTGTTATTGCAACTCCCAAACATTTATGGTAGTGTATACGTAGTTAGTTCTTATTACATCTAATTATTTCAATAACAGAATTTCGACATAAAAAGTGCAGCCAATTCGGTCTGTGCTATTTTTATGTCTTCATATATATAAATCCATTAAAAAATGAAAAAGGAGGCTGTTAATGTATTCAATTATTACATTTCCAGTAGTGAAGATTGTAGAACACAAAAATACCTTCATGGAAGAAACAGAAGCGTGTTTAAAGTTTTACGGAAAGCTAGGTGGAGTAACACTTGCCTTTAATGTCTTTGGCAGTCTACGAGGACATATAAAGGAATACGGTATACGCCCCGGAAATTATCTATGTATTACAGCAGAAATAAGGTCATATATAAATAAAAATGGAGTGCAGGATGAAAGCTATAAAGTATTGTCAGCTGTTCCGGTTCTGGGAAGTGAAAAAGCTATCTACCCAACAGTATATTTTCCTGAGCTGAAAGTTACATCTCTTAAACAAGGAGACGCTACGACAGGAAAATATTACTTAATCAGCTCCGAAGAACCTATTACTATAGGTGGAATTCATCCCAAGCGAGAAATGCGAGCCTGGTCTGATGGCATGGCAGAAGTGATCGAGAAAATGAAAGTACATTCGGGATCACGGATAACAGCCGCCGCTCAAGTAAGATATTCGTTAGTCCCTGGCGGCGGTAAGAAGATGGATTATACACTTCTTTCATTTACCTATCTTCCAAAGACAAATAATAACATAAATGATAAAAGAAACACCGCTTCTACCAAAACAGAAGTAATCGAAACCATCAATGAACCGGCGTATAAAGAAAAAATCATAGATATGCCAGTAAAAAACAAAGCTGAAAGGAAACCTATAAAAATCGAATTTAGCATAGAAGACTTTGATCAGATGTTCTGCTAATACCAACTGAATAGTAATTAACCAATGCGGCGAAACAGAAAAAGTATCTCTCCGCATTTGGAGAGATACTAGGAGGAAAAAATGTCGAAAAACACAACAGAACTAAACCTGATACTTGATACAATCAACCACACAAAGCTAACAGCAAGCGAATGCTCTGATATATTTAATGCTTTGATATCTCAAAATGAAGTTATTTGTTGTAAATTCTGGACAACCAACGATATCAAACAAAGACTTTGTGAGAATTATAACGTAAAAGTATCAGATAACGACATAGAAGTAGTAGCAAAGGATATTAATTACTATACAAACCTTGACGAGCCTACTTTTTCTGAATTGCATGCTATAGATTCCGCAATCAGAGATGCAGCTATCAAGATTCATGTTACAGATATTATCTGGGATGTTGATAAGGCGGAATTCGATAATATTACTGAATATCAAACTGTTGTTGAGAATCTTCCAACCAGTATAGATATTCCTCTTTCTGCCTTAGATTATAATGTAGATATTATAGACTACCTGCATAATGAATATGGCTATTTCGTTGAAGCATACTGTACGGAAGAATATTCAAATTTTTAGAGAAATTTCATTCCTTACAACAGTGAAATTTCTCTAAATATCCTTGAACAGAAAATCCGGCAAGTGATATTATAATATTGAGGTAGTATCAAAATAGCTACAAAAATAAAGTAAATAGTCCCTGAAGGGCTGACTGATTACCGTTTGATCAGAAGATGCCCTAGGTGGGTTGTCTTCTGTTTTACATAATACAAAAACACATAATATTGAAGGGAGATAATCCAAATGGACAATAGTTTTACGCCATATGATGATGCTTTCCGAACAATGATAACAGATGCACCGATCACACTCATACCTTTGATAAATGAGATGTTTAAGGAAAGCGGTATTCATTTGTTGGGAAAAGAAAAGCTGAATTTATCAGCAAATGAGATTTTTCTAAATCAGCAGAACGGAGAACAAGCAAAACGGATAACAGATTCTTCATTTACAATAAGTGATGGAGAACATGTTCGGAGATTCCATATCGAATGCCAGAGCACTACTGATGGAACAATGGTTATCAGAATGTTTGAGTACGATGCGCAGATTGCACTTAATGATACACGAAACACATCTGATACAGAGCATTTAGTAGTAAATTTTCCGGAATCAGGGATTCTGTATCTTAGATCTAATGAAGATACACCTAAATATGTCACCACGACGATTAAGGTTCCGGGCGGACAACAGGTAACGTATAAGATTCCGACGCTTAGTATATCCAGTTATTCTGCTGAGGATATAATCGAGAAGAAATTATACTTTTTGATACCTTTTTATATCTTCAATTATGAGAAGACATTTGATGATATTATTAAAGGCAATGAAGCTATCTCTGCAAAGATGATCTCAGACTATAAACTTATAGCTGGTTCTTTGCAGAAAGCATTAAAAGATGAAGAACTTAAGGAACTCGATATAATAGCAATTTCGGGTATGTTTAAAAAGGTCATGGAGCACTTGACTGTGGGCTGTGAGACAGTAAGGAAGGAGGTCTTAGACAATATGGGTGGAACGGTATTAGATTATCCGGCTAAGACTGCATATAATGAAGGATTGACTGAAGGAACTAGAAATGGAAACGCGCAGCGACTTGTACGTGCAGTTCAAAAAAATATGGAAAAATATAATGTTTCTCTTGAAGAAGCATGTGATGCTTGTGATTCAACCGTGGAAGAATATTACGAAGCAGTTGAATTGTTGAAAAATGAAGATGAAGCTGAATTTATGTAAAACAGTTATGGATTTCTTCTTGTGATAAGAGGAAATCCATCTTCTTTAACGGAGCTTCAGGATACAGAACTTGGTAACTTTCTTAGGTTTGTCCATACTGGTGAGCCGACAGATAAATTTACAGATGCGTTGCTAAATGAAGTAAATGTAGTTAAAAGAAATGAGAAGTGGGAGGTAGAATATATGACACTTCTGATGAGAGATCGAGAAAACATAAAGTACGGAGATTCTCAGCGACTTGTACGTGCAGTTCAAAAAAATATGGAAAAATATAATGTTTCTCTTGAAGAAGCATGTGATGCTTGTGATTCAACCGTGGAAGAATATTACGAAGCGGTTGAATTATTAAAAAATGAAGATGAATTTATGTAGAACGTTAAGGCTTTCTTCTTGTAAAAGGAGAAAGCCTTTTTAGTCAGCTTAGATTTTATTAGTTGCAAATAAAAATACGCTTTTAGCAGAATATAAGTAACGTCAAACAAAATTATAGTTAAACCCATTAAGCCATTTACATTCATGTAAGCGGATTTTTTGACGTTTTCAGATAGATTTACCTAATTCCTCCATCCAATGGGCAATTAAATAACAATTAAAGAATTTTTCTGCTTGCTGCGGAGACTGAAGTAGAAGATTTATACAAGCTGGAAAAACAGAAGCGCCAAATGAAGTATAACTTACAACATTTGAGAATGAAAATGGAGAGCCAAATGCTTTTTATGCACTTAGTGAAGTGAATGGGATCCCGGAACAGTCCCTTGCAGAGATTGATCTTAAGAAGGAATCGCCACTTTGCAGACAGATGGCAAAAGGTCAGAAGAGATGATGAAAGTATTTGGTATACTTATTGAGGACGCTCCGAGAGCTGCCGAGATGCTTTATATGGCAACAATGGTCACTGCTCTTAAGGTAAACAAAGGAGATGCAGAAGAAATTGCTGATAAGCTTGGAATTGATGAAAAAGCCCTATTTATGGCTAATTATGAATATGAGTTAACGGTAAACGGTCATTTACTTTCAGAACCATAGATGATGCAAAGATTAAGACATATGAAGCTGAAAGGGACATTAAATTAAAAGAGTTGGAATATCAGGAGCAAAATCACAGCAAAAGGAACAGGACCTTATTGAACAAGGGATGATCAGTGCAGGATATTGCAAGGACTATATTGGAAAAAGCTATAAATATGCTGTTTCAATATTAGAGTCAAAAGGATTTACGAATATTGAAACCATATGCTTAGATGATTCATCTGAAGAAAAAAAAGCAGATACAGTTGATTCTGTTGCCATTGCAGGAAGAGTATTTTGATTCAAAGGATTACTTTACACCTGATATCAAAATAGTTATTTATTATCATTAGTAAAAAAGTCCTCCCCGTGAGGACTTTTAGAAACAATACAATAATTATTTTGAATAAATAGCGGATTCAACTGAACTTATTCGGCTTTCAATGTCTCGTAGCTCATATAGGATCTCAACCATTAATTCTTTTTCAGACATAGAGAGTAAACGTTGCTTCTCTAAAAGTACGCGTTGCTTTTCTGCTTCAATTTCTTTCTCTCTCTTTTCTTGAACTTCTCTTATTTTATTTTTCATTCCTTCAAACATATTTACAGCCCTCAATAAAAGTATTTACATGTGTCTCAAAAATGTAATCTAAAAACATTGTTGGCAGGAAGATAAAAACGGAAGCAAAAAAAATATGCCATTTTGTTTATGAATAACGTTTTATCGTGTATAATTATACTATTACAGAAAAACAATCTGCATTAGTTTCTTTAATGTGTACTAATTTAGCACCATCTTATTAAGGGCAAGGACTGGCTTTATAATAAACAATCTCTGTTACTAATAGTTGGATATCAAAGTAAATAGTTTTCGCTATTATTTTTTCAAAAATCGTACATCAAATGGTAATCAAATTTAAATATATTCCTCTTGAATATAATTCTGAAGCATATATGAATATTCCGATGAAAATATATGGGTAAAAGAACGTTGTTGTGAAACAAATAATAGTTTATGTGTGAAAGGAGGAAACACATGGCAGAAAAAAAATTGATGAAAGCTGAGGAAGTAGCGGAGATTCTACGTAATGACAGTAATGAAGCAGTAAAGATGAATGCACTACTTGGTGCTACATTAACTATTCTAAAAACGGAGCTTAAAGTTGAATTTGTGAAAAAGTCAGATGGTGGCTATACTGTATTGCTCATTCCTACTAAAGTGGGAGATGCTCCCCAAACGACAATACAAGAGCTTATAGATGATGTAAAAGGGTTATCGCAGAATGAAAACGTAGATGTTTCAGAATTAGAAGAAATATGCGGGGAGAAGAATAATGATGGGTTAGGTGATATAGGGATAAGCCTTTCTATGGCATTTTTATATGTAGATGCAAACATGGATGCTACTTCAAAACAGACCAAAGTAAGTAGTATGGAATATGCATTTCAAATCAAAGCCGATTTACATAATGTAATACCTAAAGAAATCAGCAAGTTTGTTTCAATAAAAAACGCAGAAGTAGCGGTTTGGAATACGGAGAGGCCTAAAATAATTGAAGCAATGCAACTTATTAAACCAGAAGATTATTTGAAGGAATTTGATTGATCTTAGGAGCACGCGGTATGTCTAATAAGAACAAGATGCAGGCAGGAGTTGGCTTAAAGGGAACTTTTCTTGGAATAGATACTGACTTTTATATGGATTCTAATAGAGATGCTGCGTGCTTGATAAAATTAAATAATGAAAGTTTGGAAAAATTTCTCAATTTATTTGATGAGAATACAAAGAATTTTCTTGAGCCGTATGTAGGCAAGCTAGGGGAATTTAATAGTTCTGTATTGGTATGGTATGAAGCGGCTGGCGGATTAGAGGTATTACTTAAAGACAATAATTTATTATTTTTATTATATATTGGCAAACAAGGCCGGCTTCTAATGTTTGACTATAGTATTAACCCTGTACAAGAGCTGAATGGTACAGATAATGATTTATTTAAGAGTGTTATGAAGTTCTTTAGGGTGGATAAGCTGTTTTTTTGTTACTTACAGGGATCACCCAAAAGTGAAAGACTGAAAAAATTCCTTGAAGCAAAAAGCTTGACTATACCAAATTATAGGTCATCAAATGCACATGATAAGTTTATATTATATGCATGTATTCCTATAGGCGATGGAATAGCTGAAGAAGAAAATGCGGTTAATAAAGCGTTAAAGGGTATATTCCATGTAAATAAATTGGATTTATTTGTTGAATTATCTCAAACAGGAGCTAGATTTTTCCTAATGCTTCCCGAGATAACGACAGGTTCATTTAGAAGTAAGAATTTGTCTATAGAGATCTCATTAGATAGATCAATTGGTCTGATGTTTACTATGTCTGGTGAGTTTTCGTTTCCAGATCTGAATAATGCAGGATTTATAATGAGTGCTTCATTTGGCGTGGCAAATATAAATTTTTCAGCGAGTTCGTTGCTTGGACAGGTATATCAGATTCCGGGAACACCTGTCATACTTAGCGATATGGCTATTTCGTTTGGCTTGTCAGGACCTGCTATAGCGGTTGGAATAGCAGCCGGAGTCACAATAAGACAGTTGACTTTGTTTGGGGCAGTGCATATGACAATAGTTACAGAAGCTCCAGTTGTTGATCTGTTAGCAGTTGCAATGACAGAATTATCACTTCCTAGTATATGTAAAAATATCCTAGGGATAGATAATGATGCAGTAAATATGTTAGATGACATTTCCATAATGCCATTTAAACTTAACTATGAAAAAAAACTAATCCCTAGTAAAGATACGACACCAGAGCAAGTCGCGGGTTTTATTAATGATGCTATTAGAGGAGTATTTCCTTTCGAAGTTGATGCGAATGGAATTGGTTTATATGGAGAACAGGACGATTGGAAATCTCTAAGAGTTTTGGATAAAAACAGAATGCTACACTATAGGATATCCGAAACAGGAGAACTGGCTTTTTTGCCCCAATTTTATTATTCGACTAGGAAAATAGAAATGGGCGCATATAAGTTCCCACAAGGAATATTCTTTTGTGGGGAAATTAATTTTTTGGAAGCATCCTTTAAGGTAATGTTCTGTGCATTGGATGGTGAGGGTATAATTGGCTTTGCACAGATTAAAGAGATAGATTGTGGCATTATAAAACTGACAGGTTCAGATCGAAGCACTAATTTTCAAAATCCAGTAACTACAGATACGGATACGATGTTATCTGCACTGGTGAACAATGATTCCAGTTTCCCAGATTCTTTCAAAAAAAAGGCAATAGCTTATCTTAGCATGTGCAAGGATAAATATAGTTTTTATTTAGACGGACATCTAGAATTGTTTGGTATATTCGGAGTAGATGCCCAGATTTTGTATATGGATAAGCAAATAGCTGTTCATACTAAGCTATTAATAGAGAAAGTATTTTCTACAACGTTAGATTTGGCGGTTGATTATTCTTCCTTTAAGAGTATGCGGTTTGGATTTAAGATTATTTTTGATGCGGAGCCGTTATATGAACAGCTTAAAGATGTACAAGACTGTGTAAAAGCTCTTGTTAAGGAACTTAAACAAAGTTTTTCTCGTTTTGATGAGCAGCTTAAAATGGCAGAAGCAAATGTCAGGTCTTTGCAGAATAAAATAAATGATCTGAAGCGCTCAATACAAGAGAGTAAAGATAGAATTCATAGGGCTAAATGGTATCAATTTTGGATATGCGTCGAAGAAGGTGCAAAGATTATTGTGTATGAGGGTGAAATAGTGGCTTTGAATGTAAGCATGAATATTGCCCTCGGAGCATTAGAGTTGGTAAGAGTAGCAGCGAAGGGAGTTGAATGGATGGGGGAAGAAGTCCTTAATGCTGTTAATGCTGTTATAACCGGGGTAATGCAAGCATTTTTTGTTAGGTATTTGGAATTTGGTATTGAGGTTAAACCAGGTCAAGCTGAACAAAAATACGAGTTAGAAATAAAAGGAGAAGCAAAGCTTACAGTTATAGGAAAAGATATATCAGGTAGCTTTAAGGTTGAGGTGAAAGATATTACAAGTTCTGTAAAAGAATTGCTGCAAAAAGCATTAGTAGCGCTGATAAAGAGTGCTTTCCCCAAAATGGATACTTTAACAGATATAGTAAATGAGTCATCATTAATAGAAGACCGTAAGAATTCTTACGAAGAAGACATAGAAGATGCCCCATATAAAAACCTGATACTGCAATATGATGGACCTGAGAGCCTGCCTGAAATGGCAGAACTTGCGCAGGAGGGAACAGGGCGGCTTGAAGATGGTATGAACATGACAAATGAACTTATAAAAAAATATATAAGGGAAATGAAAGAAGATCGACCGGAGTTTGAAAATCTTCTTGTATCATATAAAGACACTGTTGCTTTTGGAGCATCACTTTTAGGGAAGACAATAGATAATATATATGAACCAGTGCAGAATCTTGCGTCATGTTTGACAGATTTAGTCACAGATTTAAAGAGTGATAGGCCAAAAAAGAGAATAGCAGCAAATGCATTGGAACTTGATGATATTGTAGCTGCACTCGAAAATTATCGGAAATATACAGAACCTGCAATGGCAGAGACAATGCAGGTTAGGAATAGAATAGAGACTTTGGCAGAAGCTATCGAGCCTGATATAAGAAAAAATATGCAACATGATCTAAATGTGGAGAATAATGCAACGAATGTTAAAACAGATGGTATTAGTACTTTGAATAATAGAAACTATGATCGGCTTTATAACAATATGGAAGAGACTGTACAAAGATACTTTCCACCCAAAAAACATTGTAAATTTTTCCAATTTGGAAATGAGCTTGGATTTTATAAGGCGTTGAATGAATCAAGAAAAGAAAGTGGATGTGCTTATATGGATAGTGAAATATTAAAGGAAAAGATGATGAAAATGAAAAATGAAAATGGTTTTGCAGAAGGATATATACAACGATTATACACGGATTGACGAATGAATGTAGAGTGTAAGAAAAATAAGCTTAAAGCAGATGTTTTTTAGGATATATATATTAAAAACGAAAAACAAAGCTTGAAAAGCTCGGACTATTATAGTAAAGTATACTCATACAGTTGTGAATCCACATAATTATTTTAATAACAGTTTTTAACAAAGCTTGTTTAGTTTGAGCCTTCTCACAGGAAAAGGCTCTTTTTTATTTGATATTTACAAAAACGTTTTTAAAGTATACTATACAATTATTGGAGGTGCGCAATGAAATTTTCACACGTTATAGGTATATTCCTTTCTTTATTTTTACTCCTTACGCTTCCTGTGTTCTTTTTTACAGATATGAATGCTAAAGCACAAACAACTACTACAGAATATTCCCAATATCTACAATCTGCAGCAAATGCTGCTGTATCTGCTGCGACAGAACATATGAATAATGGCAACCTTTTTAATACAGAAGATGCAAGGAAAGCGGCCGTTGATGCATATTACAATATCTTAATCAAATGTTTTAACTATGATTACTCAACCAACATGGATCTCGTAAAATATTATACCCCTTGTATATTTCTTATTGATAACGACGGATATTACATAGAATATACAGAAACTTATTCATCCGGAGGATATGATACCTATACGGATGTAATTACTCCAATAAACAAATGGAGCGCTGTATATGGTGACTATTACGTAGAATTCCACTTAGATAATTCAGTAAAAATCATATACAATGGCGAAAGCTATGAAGGATTCTATAAAGATGTTTACAACAAACTCAAAAAACCATCTGCACTTTTATCTGGTACCGCTCCTGAATTGCCCAGTTTTTCTGCACCTGAAAAAGAGTTCGCACAAACTAAATATGAATACATATTAAATATCATCCAAGATCGGTTGGAATACTACGTCAATACTCATCAAGAATTCTTTAATCAGAAAGGTAATGTGCAATACGCATTTACACTTCCTAGAATAACCGGAGATGATTGGGGAAGATTACTTGATTCCCCTACAGCAATGGGACTATTGCAAGGTATTCAAGTACCTTATAGTGATGAATTTATAAATATATATGCGTTCTCGGGAAACGAACTAACTGAAACACAAAAATACTATATTCTATATGACGAAACATATGGTCAATATTATTACCACACAGGAAAGCATCTACATGACATGGGTATAAATACAGATCACTTAACCGGATATTCGATGGAAGGTGCAGCAAAGCAAGGAGCACACCCTTGTCCTGAATGCATATTGAAAAGATATTAGAATTGATAACAACAGCCCAATTTGGACTATATTCCATCCTGCATATGTCCTAAAAAACTCAGCAGAAAGACCAGAGAAAAAGCTCTGGTCTTTTTTTACAAAAAATAAATGAAAACCTACAAGAATTCCACACTTATTCATAAATTAATAAATGTAATTGAGTGCAAGCGATTGAGTGTGTTACAATGATTTCCGTTGAATTTATCTTACATAGGCTGTACAGAACTCTATATAACCTTTTGAAGCATAGAATTATATATAAATGCTGGCTAAATATTGCAAGATATCTCGCAACCAACAAGACGATAATTGCAAACACAGGTAATAATAGCGAATTTCTCTAACGTCTTTATGAAAGTCAAAAGATAATTCTTCTTTTTAATTAAAAATAACACATATTTTTTGATAAATGGTAGGCATAAATAATGATAACAAAAGAACATGCACAGATGATAGTACAAGAAAAAATGTCAGATAACCTTGTGATAGTTGATAGTTTCGAAAATTCCACCGAATGGTGCTTTGGATTAGCGCTGATAACTGATTATGGCGAGATAATCCCCCTTGTCGGGAATAGTACCATAAGAATAGACAAAAAAACAGGAGAAATAGTAAAAAACAGCTATGCTCAATAATATTGAAGTTTTCACACAAAGCAGTATAAGGATAACGAACAGCTCATCAACAATATACTTAGATCCATTTCGTATAAAGAATAATCCGCATGATGCTGATTATGTACTTATAACTCACGCCCATTATGACCATTTTTCTATTGAAGATATACGTAAAGTAATAAAAGAATCCTCTATTTTAGTGGTCCCTACAAAACTGGAAGACGATGCTAGGGAACTAGAGCGAGAAGTTGCCGGAATAATTACTGTTAATCCAGGCATATATAAAGAAATAAACGGACTTGAGCTCGAAACTATTCCTGCATATAACACGATAAAGCCTTTTCATCCCAAACGTGCTGAATGGGTCGGTTATATACTACGCATAGATGGAAAAAGAATATATATTTCAGGTGATACCGGCGCTACAAAAGAAGCAAAACAGGTAAAATGTGATATTGCTCTTATTCCTATTGGCGGAACATATACAATGGATTCAAAAAAGGCCGCAGACCTTATCAATGTGATAAGACCAGAATACGCTATTCCTACACATTATGGTTGCGGTGTTGGCAAAAAGAGTGATGGACTTACATTTTCGTCTCTTGTAAAGCCTCCAATAAAAGTTGTCGAGAAAATCCAATACTTTGATGCCTAACATATAGTAAACATATGTTCGTAGTCTTTTTCGAAAAACAGAAATTTTGCGAAAAACACGAATATATGTTCGCACCAACCTCCCGCCACGTAAAGGTCTTATTTATAAGCTTCAGCTTCTTTTTCTGATATCGATCGTGGCTCATTATTTCTGATACAGCCGGTGAAACACCATGTCCTTCAAAGCAAAAATGCACATGATACCTTTCACGATCATGACTATGGTAAAGGACAAGCCCCGGATAACCCTCTTTATCAAATTTCTTTATTATCCAATAATGGCCTGTCTCTTTGCTCATAACCTCTACGCTATCATCTTCCCAATTTAAAACATCAAAATAACCGCAAGTAACTAAAAATACATCAAACTCATCAAAAATCTTTCTTCTCCATGCATATAACAACCATAAAAGTGGAATTTTATTATTGCGAACGCAATAATTGCAATAATTGCAGCTTTGAATTGCTGAGATGGATAATATACCAAAAACATTTTTATTTGTAAATAGGATAAGTATAAAACAAAATTTCACCAATTAAACAATCTTCCCTAAACCATGTTTCAAGCATATAAAGGGGATTGCTCAGGATTCTATACAAGTCCCTATATATATTTAAACTTCATAACATATATCAATATCAATATTGACATTTCAAATTAGCATAGTATACTTTACTTAGAATTCTACAAAAAGTATAGTTGATCGACATCAAACAGGAGGTAAAAAACCATATGAAGGTAAATGCTAATCAGGCTTTTATTATTGCAAGAGCCTTATATAAAGGAATTAACACAGGAGAAAATGATGTACAGTTTTCAGTATGGGGCGACGGCGCTGCAACTGTCGGACTAAAAAGAAAAAGAGGAAAATTCCTACTGTATATCGCATTAAACGATAAACACGAAAAAGGAATACGCTTTCCTTTATTCGATAAAAATACCGATATACAAGACCTTGCAGACAACATACAGCTAGCAATCGAAGAAAGCGTTTTCTTAGAAGATAAAGATCTTGATACTTCAAGAAAGATCTTTCAGGATGCTGAACATAATTATTCTGAAGAATATGAAGATCAGTACGAAAATGGCTCTCCTGAATCCAATGTAAATATATCAGAAATGCATGCTAGAAGCTTGCAGCATGCACCCGGAAACCTTGAATTATCAAAGGCCGATCCCTCAAGATATCACCTTACCAACGATGCCCCCGCCTTTGACGATGTAGACATAGATTTTGATAAAGAAACTGATTTTGAAGCCGTCAACACCAGCTCCTCTGAAGAGCCCTTTACTTATGCTACTCATGTAGCTGATGCAGCCGGACTCGCTTCATCAACTCCTTCTGATAACATTAACTCTCAGCATATTGCATCGTTTCAGGAAGCAGCTTCCAGTAATGAAACTGATCCCGGCTTTGACATAGCTGAATACGTAACCGATTCAACTTTAGAGGGAAACGTACTTCAAAAAAGCCATAAAGTCGCTGAACTTATAAGTTCTTGGGAACCTGATTCAAAATACTCTTTGCAGGGAATGGAAAAGGAGTTACTTGTTAACTTCCTTGATGCTTTGATCCAGTCACTACTCTTCTCAGAGATGACGTATGAAGAAGCCATCATTCAACGCGATTATTTATTTATAAAGGATTTATATGACTTCGTAACACAAAATGATCTGGCCGCAATAGAAAATCACTTTAGCGCATTGCCTACATCACACCTTGCACTTGCTCCTTACAGATTATTTGCATACGCAAGTATAGAGTCTAAATCGGCTATAATGCAGAATGTTATCCTTAGATTATCAAATTATGCCGATAGCGGCTTTGATATAATCTTTGATGAAATCTACGAAGAAATGGACGAAGCAAACGGACCAGAAGAAGAAGCCATGAAAGATAATGAAGAAATTAATGAAGAAATGAAAGATAATGAAGAAATTAATGAAGAAATGAAGGATAACGAAGAAATGAAGGATAACGAAGAAATGGAGGATAACGAAGAAATGCTCAATGTAAAAGATGATATTTTTGACCATAATCTTGAAACTAACGGGGAAGCAAATGCTTATTACGCACTCGAAAAAGATTCCTCTAAGACATCCATTGATGAAAATGAGACTATTTCGCAGCTTCAGAAGCAGATCACTGCAAGAGCTTCCGACTTTGCCAAGGTAATGAATGACGCTTTTATTACTATTGTAGATAGCGAACCGGAACAAGCTGAAAAGTTGTATCTTGTAGCAATCGCTATTGCTCTAAAGACAATGAATGGTGATGCTGTAGCACTTGCAGAAAAGATGAACTCAGATGTAAGAGATGTCATCATGGCTGACTATGAATATCAGCTCAGAAAGAAAAAGCTTCAAGCCGCACTTTGATACAAAACTCCTCCCTACAAAAAAGAAGCAACCGTAAGCATTGATTTAGTACTAGGCTTGGCAGTTGCTTCTTTTATTATAAATTTTTGAGTACCTGTTCTCGTATTTCCGACGGACAGATTATTATATCCGTATAACAATCATCAATATCAATACATTTTTCATCTATGACTATATCAACCATATAATTACAGCACAAAAAATTATCATCCGGCAAAAGAAACGTTGTAATAATATCAGTCATGACCTTAGTATCATAATTATCTGTATCTGCCACTCCTCTCTTTTTGGATGGCGATATATGCATGATATAGCAAATAGAAACTTTTTCTGAGAAGATCCTATATTTCCCGTTTTCAAATTCTTTTAAAAACTGATTGTAATATGTAGCTTTCCACGAATCTATATCATAGTAATACCTTATCTTATTTGAGCTTGAATCAAACTGCTGCTTATGTGGAAGAATCTCTGGAAGGGTTATTTTCAAATATCCTTCCTCTCTAGAAAAAATAAGCTTCTTTCGTTCATCCGTAAGTTTATCCAATCTAATCTGCTTATTACTACGCTTCTCTCCTATTTCAAAAGGAAACGTTTTTATTCTGGTTGATAATCTATCAATCGAAGCTGCCAGATCATAACACTTATCATAAACATCATCTAATGCTTTTTTCTTTAATAGAGCCTCTATTTTCGAAAACATGCTCCTCTGCTTTTGATACATAGACTCTATATATTCAAACTTTTCTATCGCATCATTGAGAGCATAACCTTCTTCCGCTTCCTGCGACTGAGAAGAGGCATATTCTCTTAATTGCTGTTCATCTAATTCGTATATATCAACCATGATTACAACCTTTCTTTGTATACTATACCATCGTTGCTAAAATTTGTCTTGCATATTACATTCTTTAGTAGTAAAGTATAGCTAGATAGTTATCAATTCATAATTATTTTAATAACAGAAAAAACAAGAACAGGCATACCGCATTTGCGGAATGGCTGTATTTTTTTGTTATTATAGATAAATTGCAGACAAGCAAGAAAGGAGACTGATGATTACAAGCGCTTATCATTATAAGCAAAAAACGTTATATAACCGCAGGAAACAGCGACAAGATAACGAACAGATGAACAGATACAACAAGTTTTTCGTTGTAAATCTTGGGACAGGAAGGCAAACAACTGCTATAACTTTATCAAGAGGGCGAATCGCGATTGGAGACGACGTTTGGAGAATGTCAAACAAGTTTGATACATGCGAGTATCCTTATAAGATAGTTAACCGTTCTGAGCTCGACATGTTTTATAAAAAAATATCTCCCGCAAATTATCCGCTTCCTTATTATGAAGAAGTAATCTAAATATAAGCGCAAAAAACAATAATACTCCTCTGCTCTCCTAGGGCTGAGGAGTTTTTTATAAACTTAATTTCAAATCTAGGAGGGTATTAAATGGAAAAGAATGAGAAACACATTTCTTTATCGAAAAATGAGCTTATCCTCATTATGGCAAATGGGGATTCAAGCGACAAATCAACTCAAGCAGCAAGAAGGATATGTATTCAGAAAGGTCTAGACTGGACTGAATATTTAAATCCAAACGTTGCTTGATATTGCAATGGATCCGCATCAAAAAGCTGATTGCTCTTTCGGCAACACAAAAAAATGAATAACAACTTCTCCCCCGCTGCACTGGGAATAAACATCTGAAACTCCCGTGCAGGGGAGTTTCTATTCACGAAAGGGAAATTATATGAGTATTACATACGAAATCGGGATTATGGCAAACAAAAACGTAGCAGATGCACTTGATGAATTCTTTGAAAACGCAGATGCAAAAAGAAACTGGAGCAAATATGAAAAGAAGCAACTTGCTGATGGAAGCACTATGTTTAGAACGTGGACCAATAACCACCCTTCATGGTATGAGATTGGCAAAAAGTTTCTCGCTACTATGCATGAATTTAGCAGTTCAAAAATCGACGACGATGCCTATAGATGCATCATGATCTCAGATGAAGGTTCTTCAAATGAATACAGTAACGATATCGGTCGGATGATCTTTGAAGATTTTAATTCTTCTAAGATCATCAACTACCCGGAATCATTTGAAGCCGCGGACGATATATCAGAAATTGAAACGGCTTTAAAAGCAAGTACTTATGATAAATCATCCGAAGTTATGGCAGTGCTCCTTACGGATTCCAATGTTTCTACCTATAAGACTTTCGAAAATCTTGCAGGAAGATATATATGTGGTAATTCAGACTTTAGGAAGGGAATCGATGTGGCGCTTACTATCCTTTTAGACTATAACCTGAAAGAAGTTGCCAATAAGATCACAACCTAACTGAAAGTCCTATAAAACAGAATTGTTGGATTTCTAAAGCCTACCGCGTAACTGGGAGGCTTAAGATAACGGACGCATCATGTTGTTTTTTGAATGTAAAATAATGTAATAAAAAACTAAAATTATGTTGGAGTCTGTATCTATCGATCATGATACAGGCTCCTTTTTGCGTGCAAGTTCGTAAAAACATTGCTTTTTTCCCTTGCTATCTCACTATCTGTTCGGTAAATAATAACTTGCAATCACTATACTTGTGTAGTATTGTATACTCGTAAAGTCATTAATTATTCTAATTCATTCAATAACAGATAATTCTCATAATATATCACAGACCAACTTGGGCTGTGCTTTTTTATGTTCATTTTTATAAATCCCAAACAAAAAAATATTTTACTTACCGCAAATATGCGGAGAAAGAGGTGTATCTATGTTTTCACTGCTTAATTTTGACAACGTGGAGTTTGCTGGAAAGCTCTCTGCAATGCAAACCATCTTTAATTCTTCTACTCTTTCAGGAAACTATAAGCCCTCAAAGTATGCAGAAAAACGTTTTTTAAGAAATGTCCCGATGAGAACCATGGATGTAATCTATGAAGTTTTAAAAACTTACAAGGGCACTTCTACCTTAGATCGTTATGTCGCTACAACATCACAGAGTGCAATCTCTGAGATGCCACTTGAGGATAAGACACTTATCACTATCCTGAACAAAAAGAAAGATGGCAGTTACTATATAAAACTTGCCACCATAGATGAAAACGACATCCTTATGAAAGCCGACCTCAACGCTAAGACTAAGCAAGGTGTAATGCTTGCACTTATGCCTATTATTCTTTCTGACGAAGAGGCAAAAGACATCTATGACAAAATGTCTACATTTCTTGAATGGGATGTTGACGCTGACGATTGGCTCTTTAACGACCACATTACAGATTTTGGAATTCTCCTTAACCAATTTTCAACGAACATTGAGTCAAGGATTACTTACGGATATGAATGTGGTAATAACGCTATCTCTGTTGATACCACAAAGGTATCAATGGTAAAGCAAGCTGATCTTAAAGTACAAATCTCGCAAGAATATGCCGGAACTGCTAAAAAGTTTTCAAAGAAAGAATCAAAAAGAAAGGCAAAGCAGACTGAAGAAGAGGTCATCGCCAATCTCGAAGGGAAATATACATACAATCCTAACCGCGTTTATACAGACGAAGAAAAGAATCTTATCGCAAAGATCCCCGCTAGCTATGTAATGCCAAAATTTGTGACAGAAATTGCTGAACTATTCAAGGAATCCTCTGCATTTCCTTCTCCTATGCGAGTTGCCTATCTTCTAGGCGCTGCCGGAACAGGAAAAACAGAAGGTGCTAATGCAATCTTTGCATTACTTGGACTCCCCGGAGGTCATTACACCTGCAACCCTAACACAGAGATATTTGACTTTATAGGTCAGGTATTTCCCAATACTGATTCAGATGTAGTCTCATTCTCAGAGATCAGGGAACAGCTCAAGCTTCCAAATACAGATGATATCGTATATGATCCGGAAGGCGCATACGAAACCCTCTATGGAAAGCGGCCAGAGACAATTCCTGAACCTGGAGATCTCATCCTTGAAATGGTTGACAGAGTCATGAAACATATGGCTTCACAAGGCGCAGTGAAAAACTTCACCTACGTAGAAAGCGGTCTTATCAGAGCAGCACGACTTGGTTACGGTTTTGAAATCCAAGAAATCGGTACTGTTTTAAGGCCGGGTGTTGCAGTAGGATTAAATGCTCTTCTTGAGACAGGAGGAAATGCATATATTACTCTTCCAACCGGAGAAGTAATAAAAAAGCATCCAGAAGCAACCTTCATCTTCACATCAAATGATGAATACGAAGGTACATGCAACCTTAACCAATCGGTCCTTGATCGAATGGCAATGGTTTATAGGATTGATAACCCGCCCAAAAAGGCAATGAAAGAAAGAATCATGGCAAGATTATCTTTCCCGGACGAAGCTATCCTCGACAGAATGATAGATGTTATCTACGCAGTGTCAGAAGCTGCAAAGGAAAGAGGTATAAATGACGGTGTGTGCGGATATCGTTCACTTGAAAATTGGTGCATGGCTACCATGATCAAATCGAAACCACTAGGCTATATTTCAGAAAAGCTTGTATATCAAACAGCTATCCAATGCGTTATGAACAAAGCCTCGCAAAAACAAGAGTATGTTGATGAGCTGATGAGTTCTCTCACCGTTCAATTCTCTGCTCCCAATAATATCTAAGCTCTTTAGGAGGGGCTTTAAATGGTAAATCATCTAAATGTATCAATCGGGAATTTTAGAAAAAAGGTTCTTGATAAGAAAAACACTATAGCTGACAAGGTTTTCCTTATCAGCGAAGCTGCAAGGCATTATATAGAAAACATGGTCGAAGCAGTAACAAAAAGATATAACTCTTCTATCCATGTCAAATTAAATTGGGGCTCTCAAGACGATGTTATAGCATATGCAACTGATAGAGATGTTCTATATATGAACGTAAATAATACGTTTGTAACAAGTAGAAACGACAGGGCAATGAAGCTTGTCATAATGAAAGCAATTGCTCTTCACGAATGTGGACATCTTCTATTTACAGACTTTCACATCCTGATCAGCTCAAAAAAAGTCTTTATTGACCAGCGAAAGTTGTTTCCTGCTCCCAAATGCCCAGAGTATAACGAGTGGCAAACAGACGCAGTTCTTATGAATGATATGCAGATTCAGAAATGGTTTAAGATCTGGCATACAGTTCAAAACTCTGTAGAAGACGGATTTATCGAATGGATGATACTTAATATCATCCCCGGAGACGGCAAATGTCTCTTATCTCTTCGTGAGATGCAAAAAGAGAAAGATACTTCCGTTAAACAACAGAGACTGAACGGTCTGAAAACTCCACAAATACTCTTTAACCTCATTCTTATGCTTTCTAAGTACGGAACGGTTAAGATGGATGTTGATGATAAGCAGGATCCTGCCATCGAAGAACTCCTTAAAGATTACGACCTTATTGCTAAGGCAACAAAGGAACAGCGCTCTTATGAGCGGACAAAGCTCATAAACGAACTATTCTGTAAGCTTTATAAGTTCTTTAAAGAAGAAAAGCAGAAAGAAAAACAGTCATATCAAGAAGGATCCGATGAACAAAATGATGATTCGGAAAACAATTCTGACCATGACACACAAAAGAATAACAAATCCAATCGTGATGATAGCGAAACTGGTCCTGATGAACAGGACTCGATTCCTGATCCGTCAAATATCGATATCCCTGATGATTATATCAAAGATAACATCAATACCGGTAAAGGAAGTGTTCTTAACGACAACAATATCGATAAGAGCCTTGAGAGTACTTCAGATGGAGCCAAAAATAATCAGCAAAGGCTTGCTGACATGATGAAGGACGACGCTCCACAAGACGCAAAGATTCCTACACCTGAAGATAAGCGTATGGCTGATTCAATCGCTGAGCATATCGCTCAAGATGAAGTAAAAAAGGAAGCTGAAAAAGCTCTTGCCAAGAACCTCCAAGATGAGGCAAAAAAGATTGATTATTCGAAGTACAATCAAAACGTAGCAACTACTATTGTAAGGAAAGAGCCTTCAGAGGCAGCTTACAAACAGTATGCTATGGATGAAAACGCTATCAAATATGAAGTGAAAAAACTTGTACACGAAATCAAAAATAAAATCAAAGACAGGCAAAATGGCGGAAAGATAAATGGTCTATATCAAGGCAGATATCTTGATAGTCATTCACTTTATCGTTTCGACCAACGCGTTCTTTGTAAAAACGACCTACCTGAAGACATCCCAAACATGGCATTTTCTTTGATGCTAGATGCTTCGGGATCCATGTTAGGTCACAAGGAAACATACGCAAGAAGAACTGCTCTATTACTCTATGAATTCGGCCTTGAACTGAATGTACCTGTAATGGTATATTCACATAATTGCTCAAGCCCTTCAGGGGTAACGATGCAGGCTCTTGCAGACTATGGCTCGGTAGATGGAAAAGACAAATACCGTATCTGTGACTATTCACCCAATGGATGTAACAGAGACGGAGTCGCTCTCCGCTTCTGCTCTAAGAAGCTTTCAGAACGACAAGAAGAAACAAAGATATGCTTTATCATATCTGATGGCCTACCATCTGCTTACAATTCAATGACTGAAGCTTATGCAGATATAAAAGACTGTCTTATTGAGTATTCAAAAAAAGGAGTTAAATATATAACGTGTGGGCTTGGAGGAGATGCTGCAAGGATAAAGGAAATATATCAGCAGAATTTATCTCCCAAGGTGAAGGCTGAATTCCTGGATTGCAGTGATTCTTCAAAACTTCCTATTGAAGTTGTAAGAGCAATAAAGGAGCTAATTAAGTAAAATTATGAGAGAGGTTCGCGCCTCTCTCTTTTTTTGTGCTCACTCCCCTATTTATCATATACAGTGCCACGAGTTCAATATTCTTACTTGCGCTTGGAAAAACAGCATGCTATACTAATCCTGTAGAGTTTTTAATTTATCTATTTATTTTAATAACAGAAATCACATTGAAAGCAGGCATCTTTTATGATGGTTGCTATTTTTGTGCATTAATTTAACGGGCAGCGCCCAGAAAGGAAAAAAATGAATAAAGTTTCATTACTTGGAAGGCTTACAAAGGATCCGGAAATACGTTATAAGCAAGGTGAAAATCAAAAGCATGTTGCACGATTTACACTTGCTGTAGACAGGGGACTTGGCAAAAATGCTAAGGAAGGACAACAAACAACAGATTTCATCCCATGTGAAGCGTGGGCAAATCATTGTATTTTTGCTGAAAAATATCTAAAAAAAGGCTCTCTTATCATCGTCCATGGTCGCATCCAAACCGGAAGTTATACCAATAAAGACGGTAATAAAGTTTTCACAACATCTGTAAATGTGTTGGGATATGATTTTGTCCCAGGTCAAAAAAAAGAGCCGGGAAATACAAACGATATTCCCTCTCCTGCTGGCCTTACATGCGAACCAGACTTTATGTCCGTGCCGGATGATGAAGAGCTGCCCTTCAACTAAATAGTTACCTATAACAAAATTTATCAAGACTATCTTTTATGAAGATAGTCTTTTTTGAACCCTTTTTGGGTACGGCAGAAATGAAAGGCTGCCTTTTCCCCGAAAGGGGAATAAATAGGTGAAAAACATGGATTTTTATCAGAAATTTTTATTAAAGACATTAGGCAATAAGATCAATAAAAAGCTTCAGCCTAATGAGCAAATTGATATAACCAGTGAAGATGAAGTTATGGCAAATATCAATGTTCTTTTAGAAAAGGTAGATAAGATTGAGTTTGGTTCTCCTACTGGAGAATCTTTTTCTTACCTTCCAAAAGAAGATAAGATTGCTATCATGCGGCTCATCTCCGCTACCGCAGCTCTAACATCTAATGTCGAGTGGCTTTTTGCAACAAAGGATGGCTATGTCCCGCGTTCGGACGATCCTTCGGCACGTAGAGTGCTCAGAGCTACTGCTACTCTCTACTATGACAGAAACGACACAAGACCAATCGCAACATATCAGAAGATATATGAATTTGATCGTCTACTCGATGAAGAAGTTGATTACAATGCTGCAACCATTGAACAGCGCTCAAATGCAGAAGGTCTTGTAAGAGGTATCGTTGAAACAAGATGCCTTTCAAAGTTCGGAATCGGAGAATGGTATGACAATTTAGATGATCCTGAAAAGGTGCTTTCCGATATAGATCAGGGAAACGAGCCTATTGCTCAAATTGCTCTGCCCGAGAACATTGTAAACACTGTAACTGAATCACCTCAAGAAGAAATTCCATTTGAGAATGTGCTGACGGATCCTTTATCAATTAGTTTTTCTGTTCCGGCTGATAGCATTACTCCTACTACGTTGAAAAATAATGAAGATGCCTCTAAAAAAACCAACAAAAAAGCAAAAGAAGAAACAAATGTATCTTCCGATAAAGAAGCCTCAGGCTCATCAGAGCCTACATCAACGATGACTTTTTCACTCTCCTTGGAGGAAGCAAAACAGGTAAAGGCAACCATCGGTCTTGCTAAGACCATGGGCCATACACTGGGCAAAATCGCTGCCGATGAGAAAATGAAAGTCACAACTCTTAGATATATTTATGCACATTCACATAATGCAAAGGAAAAAGAAGCAATCAAATTGCTTGCATATTCTGATGCGGAAATAATGAAGTCATTTGAAGGAGCTGGAATTTCTCTTTCATAAATGACAATCTCCTGCCCTTTTGGGCGGGAGAACATTTTTAGAAGGAGAAAAAACCATATGACTAACTGGATTTATTCAATGAAAGATGTCCTTTCCTTACTACAACACGACGGATATATAAGAGAAAATATACCAAACAGCGGAGAATTTCGCTGTTCCTGCCCGTCATGTGGAGGAGGCAAAAAAATAGATAGAAGCTTTTGTGTAGATCTTGATACTGAAACATATCATTGTTTCAAATGCGAATTAAAAGGCAGATTCTCACAAAATCTCTATGCTGAACTTCATAACATGGACAAAATAAGTGCCAAAAAAGAGATCATGTCAAGACTTGGTATTGATACACTGACATCTTTTCCAAAAAACAAGAGATATATCTCTGAACCCGCTACATCTATAATAGATGCCAATGCTGATATCGCTTCCGTTGAAACAAGGGATAAAGTATATAAGACAGTTCTAACACAGCTTTCTCTTTCTGACGAACATAAAAAAGACCTTTTAAAAAGAGGTCTTACAGAAAAAGAAATCTCTGAGCTTGGATATAAGACCTTTCCAGGCAATGATATTTCATCTGCCAGCAATATTATCAATGCTCTATCCACGCAAAAGCTCAGTCCTGAAGGCTGTGCCGGCTTTTATAAAGTCAATGACCTTTGGGCTTGCAAAATTCCAAAAAGAGATATGATAATGGTCAAGTATATGTCTTTTGACAATAAACTGACAGGCTTTCAGATGCGCTGTAACGACGATGACTTAAAAAGATATGACAAAGAGAATCACGTCTTTAAAGGTTTTTATGATGATAAATATCTGTGGTGGTCAACAAAGAAAAAAAAATATGGTTCTAAATCCGCAGGAATGATTCATTATGCATGTGACTTCGAAATAAATACTAACGGAGCGTGGCAGCCAAAAGTATTTGAAGGTAAGTCAGGCGAAAAATATATGTGCATAACAGAGGGCGCAATGAAAGGTGACATAGCACATATAATTTCAGGTAAACCCTTTATATGCATTCCAGGGGTTTCTATCCATAAAGACCTTGAAAAAGACTTACCCAAACTAAAAAAGATCGATGTAACAACATTTATTATATGTTTTGACGCAGATCAGCTCATGAACATCAATGTCTTAAAACAGAATAAAAAACTTTCAGAAATGCTCATGGCTCACGGCTTTAAAGTGAAAAATGGAACTTTATGGAATCTGACATACAAAACTATATTAAATAACTATAAGAAATTCGACCTTTTTTACGACTTTATTTTTACAAGCAAAACGTTAAAGAAGGCAATCGAAGAAAAAAAGCTTAATGATATCTTAGACGAACTTATTTCACTTGGTAGATTAAACATATTTTTCGTCCATTCTGACCGTTTTACAAAAGAAGACAAAGAAAGATACTCTGAGCTCCTAAAACTCGCTAAATCGAAGAATATGAAGTCATGCAAATATGTTCAATATTCAATAAAGTATAAAGGAGTTGACGACTTCTTCGCTGGAACACAAAGAAACGTAAAATATGTCTAAAATGTATAGGGCTTTCTCATCAACTTGAGAAAGTCCTTTTTATTTGCTAACTAAAGGCCTTTATGCTATACTACACATAAATAGTTCTTAATAAATTCTATTTTTTCAATAACTGAAATCTCTGGCATAAAAAGTACAGCCCAAATTGGTCTGTGCTATTTTTATGCTTTCATTTATAAATTTCCCCATTTTATGTGCACGTACAAGGCATCTACCATGGCTTGTTATTTTTAATGCGCATAAAACAAAAAAACAAGTCACTTCAAAAAAGAAAGGAGGCTTATATGCCCTATATTTTCACAATCGGTAAATTACAACCACTTAAAGAAAGATACTCTCCTATCGCAATTGGAGATATCTCGAAGGTATCAAAAAAAGAATGGGAAGAACATTGGCGCCAACACGGCAGTGGATGGAGAAATCCAAGCAAAGATAACATCCAATACCTTGAAAGAGCTTATGGCGGAAGCGATATGTCTATCATAGCTGACATAAGTAACTTCACTCCCAAAATCGAGCTCTGGGCTGCAAAAACCGGCGTTAAAATGGCAATCCAAAAAAAAGAAAAATCAGCCGCATGTAGACGAGGCGATCTATATGAAACTCCAACAGCAAAGAAATACATGCAGATAAGGGGTATGGAAGGCAACAAAGACATAAAGGCTTTCGTCGAGGGTAAAATAATTGACACCGATGGAAACTTTATCAAAGATAAAAACTTCAAAGAAGTCATAAATCCATACTCAATGTATATGTTCCGCGATGGCAGAAGAAACCCTGATGGTTCACTCAAATATCCCTGGGCTCTTGCAAACTGTGATGGTTTTGTTTTCGATCATGGGATAAGCGGCGGTCTTGAGATAAAAACCACTACATTTCTTAATCGAGATGTAATAGAAAATGAGTGGAAACAGGGAATTATCCCTAAATATTATCTCTATCAGATCGTCTACTACATGGGAATACTCAATCTGCAGTTCTGGGATATCATATGCTCTTGGGGACAGGACTATAACGAATGTTCCATAATCAGATTTTACAGAGATTACGAGCTTGAAGATAAGATTTTTAGTATGGTTGAAGAATTTGATGAATACGTTGAACAGGGGATTCAGCCTGATACATCTACATCAAAAGGAGATCAGCTTCTTAAATACTATCTAAAGCTCTTTGGGCCAATACCTGAAGGCTCAAATCCTGTAGAACTCCCCGAAAAGATGCGCGGAACTGTTAATAAGTGCATGGATATCGACGATGAAATATCAAATCTGGAAAAGAAATTAAAAGAAAAGAAACAGGAAAAAGCAAAACTCTGCTCAGAAATATATCCTGTTCTCAAAAACGCTAAGTATGGTCAGTTTAAGCTTGATGACTGCACTACTGTTAATATCAAGATAAAAGTGCCTATGCACCGTCCTGTTCTTGATCTCGAGAGGTTAAAGGCAGAACATCCGGATATTATCATCAAATACCAGACATTTGATTCTACAGCATTTAGAAAGGCAGAAAGCATACTCAATAAAGAATATACTCTACCTGCTGAGGTCAACACTGATAAGCTTCCTGAGTTTACACTTAGCAAATCAATCAAAACAGCGTAAAGGAGGATCCATGGAACAAGAAAGAGTCCATCCTCTTGTTCGCTTCATTGGGGCTGTCCTTCAAAAAGAAGGCAGCCTTTGGCTTGAAGAGGATAATTTAAATAGATGGGCTGAGAAATCAAAAGCAGACATTTCTATGCTGGAAAAACTCTGTAGCATTGGAAAGATAAAAAAGCTCGGGTTTGATGGGCATTTCTATTACACACTCCCAGCAATCCATATTCTTGAAACAGAAGCAGCATATAACGCAATAAGAATTCTTTATTCTGATAGGTTAGGTGAGATTCCTGCTGCAACAATCGATAAAAGGATTGATCGCATAGAAAAAGAAATAGGAATAACTCTCCACCCTGAGCAACGTAAAGCGGTTCATACTATGGTCAATAACGGCTTCTGCGTTATTACTGGTGGCCCCGGCACAGGAAAAACCTGTACTTTAAATGTTGCAATACAAGTTATAGAAGATTTATATCCCGGAATCTGCATCAGATTTACAGCACCCACCGGAAAAGCCGCTGGGCGAATTACTGAAGCTACAAAAAGATATGCAAAAACCATCCAAAGAGAGCTTAAAATCACGTATACAAAGAAAACACCTGACATATTTGAAGGTGATGTTCTTATCATTGATGAAGTCTCAATGCTCGATATGGAAACTGCCGACAATGTTTTTAAAGCTATTCGTGATGGACAGCGTGTAATCCTAATAGGAGATACCGACCAGCTCCCCTCTGTTGGTGCTGGCGCTGTACTAAGGGATCTGCTAGATTCAAATGTTATTCCAAACACAAGGCTAACAAAAACTTTTAGACAAGCTGAAGACTCTGCTCTTTTCGCCAATATCCTGCGCACAAAGAGTGGCAAATATCCTCTTGTTTATGATGAATCAGAATTTGTCATAGAACAAGCTCAAAAAGGTACAAAAGCATTAGAACAGATTGCCGATACCTTTTTCAAAGAAGTTCAAAAAGTCGGCTTAGATAACTGTGTTTGCTTAATTCCATTTCGTAGAAAAGGCATTGTCTGTAGCAATAATCTCAACAATATTCTTCAAAAAAAGATCAATCCATTATCTATTGGAAAAAAATATCTGGTGTCGCAGTTAGACGACAAATCCCGTGTAATGTATATAATTGGTGATCCGGTTATGCAGTTAGTAAACAGAACAGAATGTGCTAACGGAGACGTAGGTAAGATTATCGATATTGAAGGCGATAGGCTGTTTGTCAAATTTAAGGATCCTTCAGGAAAAGATGTGATAATCAAATACTGGAAGTCAGAATTACCTTCACAGCTATCCCTTGCTTACGCAATGAGCATAAACAAATCTCAAGGATCAGAATACAAGACCGTTGTTATGTGCATGACTCTTGAACATAGCATTATGCTTTCAAGAAACATGCTGTACACAGGGATTACCAGAGCAAAAGAAAAAGTTGTATATATACACGAGCCTGAAGCCACAAAAATCGCCATGAAAAACATTGCAATGTACGTTAATGAAAAGACCAACGGGCGTACTACCCTATTTGGCGAAAAGCTTCGCTTCTACTACAAACAATTTGAAAAAGCTCTTATGAGCGCTTAAAAGGAGAAATAATATATGTCACAAAACTCAAGAGAACTATCACTCATTGAAGAACATATGTCGCAAAATGTTATCTTTGAAACTTGGACACAAACATGGGGATTAAGAGTTTATCCCGCTTATGGAATAGACAAGATTAAGTTTGGCTTCATAAAAAAGAATACCAAAGGCAAAGGCTTTGATATATTTATGGATTGTCTTCGAGATGATACTCAGTGCTTTGATAACTGGGCGTACGACATTCTTCATGGACGATTTGAAAGAAATCTTGCAAATGAAAAGCAAGCAGGAGAACAATATCCTAAAACTTACAAATATATCACTGGCAAAAATGGTCAAAAAACTTTAGGTATAATGAACTCAAAAAACGGAGGATATTGCATAAACGTCCCCTTATTAGGAAAAGATGGTAACCCAGTTAAAGAAATTAAAGACAATAAAGAAAAAATAATATATATCAACATTCCCGTTTCATTCCATGGTCTTAGACACCTAGCTGAAAGATATCTTTTAAGCTATAGGGACAGAAAAAATGAATTAGAACAGCTCAGAAAAGAAGCCTCAAAAGCTCGGCATAACTCTGAAGGAACAGATTCTTCTGATTCAGCTCAAGAACCTTCTGCATCAGGCACTACTTCCGTTAATTCATCTGAAAAAGATACTAAAAATAAGAAAGTAAAAAAGCTGCCTACACCGGACACAACTCCAAAACATGTATTAACAAGAAGTATCCTCTCAAAAGACAGCAAAGGCAATTATTCGCTTAAAGCCATCGACAAAGCGAATAACATCCTTGAATTTGTATTCCCTAGAGAGTATTGGGAAAGCAACAAATACGGCAACACAGGTGAAATATTTAAAGAAAAGGCCTCTATTGAGGAAAACATATGGCTCACACTTCACTTTTATGTTTTCAACCAAAAGAAGTATGTAGCTGAAATTGAATTATGTAGTTAAAATTTGTAATTAAAAATTTTAGGCTCCCTCACAGGAAACTGTGTAGGGAGCCTTCGTTATGCTCTTCTAACTTTATTTATCTTTTGTCTTTGTCAAAATGAAGAAGTGTCGTCATCCATTTTCCTTTAATAGCGCTTTTCTTAACGTATGGATCATCCCAGAATCTTGAGTCATATGAGTTTTCTCTATTATCTCCCAAAACAAAATAGCATCCTTTGGGAACAACAAAATCACTTATAGCCGAGTTAGTTTCTACATCCTCTCCAATATATTCTTCATATACAAGTCCGTCATTGATATAAACATACCCATCATAGAATGATACCGTGTCACCGGGAAGCCCTATAACTCTCTTGCAAAGTAATTTATCAAGCTCTTTTGAATAAAAAGAGATTATGTCTCCCCTTTTAGGCGATTTAAAAGCATACGCGATTCCATTAAAGAATCCCCAACTACCAGCTTCAATAGTCGGTTGCATTGATTCAGACGGGCATGTAAAAGGAATAAGAACAAATTTAAAAATCGATACCGCGGCAACAACCACAATGATTAATTCAATACCAAACCTCTGAATATCATTTAACTTCTTGTCAGTTCCATTTTTTTTATTCTTAGCTGGAACAACGGTATTTTTTTCTGTAGGCTTTTCCCTAATACTATCAATCATATTATTGTATGGTCTGTTGCCTGGATTCTTTCTCTTCCAAATAATAAAAACAACACCAACAATAAGTATTACTCCAATAATAATTGGTATAAAAGGAACATCTTTCTTTACTTTGATTAGTCTGATTACCGTCGCAGGATAGACCGTCTCATTACCAGCAAGATCAGTTGCTTTAAATACTACTGAATTATCGCCATCATGAAGCTCATATTCATATTTCCAAACTCCATCACCTGAGACCTTTACTTCCGAATCGTTAATAGTAAATAAATCCTGTCCGGTTACCGTACCTTCAAAAGTAACCTTCTCATTATATGTCTTAGCCCCATCATACTCTCTTTCAAGCTTAAGAACAGGACTCTCACTATCTTTTACTACCTGATATGCTGTCGATCGCATATTTCCTTTTTCATCAATTATATATGTCCGTATCCTGTTCTCGCCCTCATTTACTGGAATCTCATACTCATAAGTTCCAGCATCTTTCATCGGGACATCTTCCACTACCTTGTCATTTACTACAAATTCCAACGCATATTTATCTCTAAGCTCTACTGAGACAGGAATCGTAGTTGTATTAACAAACTCTTTATTCTCATATACTACGCTAGCATTGGGCACACCCATTACATCCAATGTGAACTGAGAAGCTGCATTTTCTATATTTGAACTTGTTGCTGGAACTACTGCTATGGTAATCTGCTTTGTCTGCTTAGGAATCTCACATTCAAAACTATTACCCTTTACGGACTCTTTACTGATTTCAACATTAGTCTGTGTATCTGTAACAGTAACTACAACATTTCCAACGCTCTGATCAGACCACTCGATCTCAATATTGTCATCCTTGAAATACATTTTTAGTCCATTTATATCTTTTGCGACCTTGATATCTTTATCAATAGTATAGCTTGATACATCAATTCCTCTTACTGATACCTTCACTTTTCCAATATCTGTATCATTCTGAGATTCAATATCTTTTGAACTGCCTTCACTTGCCATAGAAGATTCATTATGACTCTCTTCTACCCTGACCTTCCAACTTCCTGCGGTCACATCCTTTACCAACACTTCGGTTGAATCACTACCATCTATGGTCCCTTTATATTCATCCTTTTTCGGAGAAATAACAGTAACATCATAATAGCCATATTTTTCTGTTGTTACCGTAAAAGCACAAGCATCATACGCTTTATCAAGTTCTAATGGTATTTCCTTTGCAAAAACCGTCAGGTATGATGGCATCATAAAAAAAAGAATTAGAATAAATGCACAAGTATTTATTATCTTCTTTATCATATCGATATCCTCTCTTATACAGGTCAGACTATTCCCTTGAAGTTCTTAAAGCTAACTATCTTCCAGCCTCTCTTTTCACACTCCGAAGCATTATCCTTAGACGGACATATAATTGCCTGACCCGTTGCTCCAATGAAAGTAATAAGGCTCTGTACCGGATATACAAATCTATCTTCCCCATATTTTACGATTCGCATATCTTTTTCCTTGCATATTTTTTTTAACTCGGTCCATTGATTTTTATTATCAATTTGAATTGATATTCTCGCACTAAGATATTCTTCTAACATTTTCATCCTCCAACAAAAGTATTTCCATTACTCCCGTATAGTATACTGCGAATTTTATTTTCGTCAATATGATGAATGTAATATTTACACAATTCCGAAAAAAACACGAAAAATACACACTATTTGCATGTTTTATGTTTCATCTGTAACCTTTCTATGAAATTTTATTTCACCTCCACAATTTGTAAAGAGTATATTTGTATGGTATATTGTTTTTGTAATACTACATAATTACAGTTAATTTTTTTATTACCTTGGGAGATTTTATAAGGAAAGGAGAAAGTATTATTCATAAATAATACGTATCATTATATGAAAGATGAAAATATGATTTGTGCACAACACATTGCATATTTACGTAACAAGATAAATTTAAAGCAAGATGAACTTGCTGCTGTAGTTTCTGAAATGACACAAAGAGAAAAGCCTTACACAACCACTATTGTTTCTGCATGGGAAACCGGAAGAAGGACTCCTTCCAGAGAAGCAGCTTCAGCTATGGCTGATCTATTCAATACTTCCGTAGAATACATATTAGGAAAAACAAACGCTATAGACAAAGAAAGCGAAAAAGAAGAAGTTTCCATCTTAGCAAGCAGCAAATTGTCTTTTGATGAGCTTGGCAACTATCATAAGCTGCCTGTTTATGTCGTATTTCCTAAGATGGAATATCCGGATTGCTGGGCTATCGCTGATTGCACAGACAAAAAGGAAGTCTATTTATTAACAACTTACGGCAAAATCTCAGTCACAAGAAACAATATGCCTTATGACATCTATCCAAAGGAGACCGATTTCATCAATGCCAATAGCAAAGAAAAGAGAAATCGCCTTGGAATGATACAGGTAATCGACTCAAAGAAGCCTGTATACATTGAAATGACATCTAATAATGCAGAGATAAGAGCCGCTTATAATGGCTGGTACAGAATCACTCAGGATAAAGCGTTCTTACAAGGAGATACTGGTAAAATACTTCCAATATCAGGATTTGGAAGCGCATATAATTGTTACCATAACAATTAAACTCAATACTAAAAACGATCAAAGAGCAGGAAACTGCTCTTTTTTCTTTTGGTTTGACATATTTGTTCGTTAGAGTATACTATACTTATTATATGAAAGGAGTTATGTTCCATTTTGATGGAAACAATATACTATGTCAGGAAAAAAAATAAGTTGTCCAAAATGCCGCCGATCTTATGATAACAAGATAGAATATTGCCCGTTTTGCGGTTCACAAAACCCACTATTCGAAGCTCACGATGACGAAAAGTCAAACGCTTCTCTTAGTAGAAACTATTCAGATAATACATCATCTACCTACGAGATGTACGATGACCAGGAATACTATGATGAGGCTACAGATAACAGGGAACAGTATGAGGAAGACCGATACGAAGAATATAACGAATCCCCAGAAGATACAGCATTCTCAAGTAGTAGCGAACCTGAAACAAACACCTCAGAATTATCAACATCTGCAAGCAGAGACAAAATACATTGGACCGATGAAGTACATGAAGACACATCTAACCATGAGCCCATGTATGATTCGAACGGTGAATATAATCCAAACTATGACCATTACTACGACGATAAAGAAGCAAAGATTGACAGCGCTCTTGAAAGCTTATCAAACGGCAAAGAAAAAGCCATATTAAAAATCTTGTTCGGTATCGCTGCAATTATCGGCGTCATCGTTTATTTGATTCTTACACTATATTGAGGTAAAAGATGAAACACGAAGAAAAAAAATTATCTTTATCTGACCATCCGAGCTTTGTTCAGATTGGATTCTACAAATATGTATTAGGTTGCATTTTGATACTTCTGTCCACATTTGCAGCATGTATCAGCATGAAAAACATAATGATTCTCTTATTAGGTGGAATAAGCAGTACTGCTGTAACTGGCATCACATTACATCTTTATTACATACTTACGAGGGATAAAGCTTTAATTCTTGATGCAGTCTGCATAGACATAAAGAATTTCAACCTACCTCTATCAAAGCGTGTCAACGCCGGAAAACTATTATTAAAAGCCACCGATACAAATAATGACAGGACATACTCTCTTATCAATAAAAACTCATACAACTGTAATATAGGCGATAATATTACGATCTACACCACAAAAAATGCACTTTTTGTTGATGGCAACGAGTATGTAGTAATAAATACTCCGCTGTTTGTAAAAGTTTCTAAATCAAGATTATAAAAAAATCATCTTGCATAAGCGGAACCCGTGTGGTATTGTATACACATCAAGTAATAATTCATATAATTCTTTAAATAACAGTCAAACAGATATATTTAACACAGCCCAAATTGGACTGTGTTTTTTGTATATGTCTAATTATTCCCCCATATGAAACTTAATTTAATACATTCACCGCATGTGAAGAAAGGAGCTTTTATGAGCACTGAATCACGTCAGAAAACGAATGCCCCTAATTCCATTTACTCAAAAGAACTTGAGAAAAAATTCGAGCTTTTAAATGATTTTGAAATCAAAAAAGAAAATATTCCAAATGGTTATTTTGCTAATCTCAGGTCTCAAAGAGACCTTGATCTTCGTGCAAAAGAACTTATCTGGAAAAAAATAAGAATGATCTAAAAAAGGAGAAAAATTATGAGATTAAAAGATTTTGGCGAATTAAAATTCAAAGAAGAAAATGAAATGCTAGACTTTTTTAAACGCCAGGAACAGACTGATGACTGGAGAGAAGTAATAACCAATGAAATCACTGCTCTCCCATCTGAAAATGTCGATCCAAGTTTTATAAGACTTGGAGTAGTCCCAGTAAAATACAAAGGTACAGATTTTACTGGTCATATCGCAGATAATGTCACCGACGACGACATCAGAGAGTCATCAGAAAATCCCAAGCTGATGGTAGCCTTCCCCGATGATTCAGAAATGGTTGTGTTTCCTATGCGTTACACAGCATTTTCTGGTATTCAGGCAAGAGCAGGTATTAGCGGAAGAGCAATCTCACGGCTTGATGGTTGCGGTCAGCAAAACGAAATGTCTGCTGAAAACCGTGCCCTGTGTATAAACATGGGACTGGAGCTTAACAAAAATAAAACAAAGATATTGGTAAGACAAAACAATCCTTATAACGCCTTGGATGGTGTAAAGGTAACTGCCCTTATGAGTGGCGACGATAATGATTACTCCATTCTTGAGCAGTACCGCCTAATCAAAGCACTAAAAAAAGAACTTGCAAGCACCTACAGCAGCTCTGAATATTCATCAGCTTCCACCTCGTATGAGATATCAGCTATTTCATATGACCTAAATGATGATTCTCTAAAGGCAAGAATTTCAAATACACTAAGAGGATTTGGACAAGACATTGCACCGCAAGACGTGAAAGTCACAATAAGACTTACAACCTCCGATGTTGGATTATGTCAGGCTCGGCTTACGCCGATTGTTCTTATAAAAGGCGTGCCGGTTCCAATAGGTTCGATCCGTGAAGTAAAGCATCAGAACAAAGCTACAATAGCCAAGTTCTGTGATGAAGCTCACATGTTGCTAAAAAACTTCCAAGATAACTTATCTTCGTTTGAGGCTCTTGGAAAAATCAAGATAACTAACCCTTCAGAATGCTTTAAGCGAGTATATGAAAAGCTAAAGCTTTCTGGATATAAAGATCAGCTTGAAAGCATGTTAGAACGAATTGAATCCGAACATGCGCTTAGCTGTACTGGTTATGACATTTACTGGTACTTTTGTGAAATGTTATATCTTAAAGAAGCCGGAAATGTAAGTGACGATAACAGGTCAGATATCTACAAGAACATTAAGAATCAAGAAGTTATTACTGGCATATTTAGAATGAATCTTTCTGATTATGATTATTAAAAAAAAGACCCTAACCACACAAACTTGTGATTAGGGCCTTTTGCTATTCAACAATTTATTTCAGCTTTTTAAGTATATCAGTCAACTGCTCTCTTGCCTGCTTCTTTACATCTTTACTCAAGATAAATTCACCCGAAAGAAGATTATTGATGTTTCTGATCATCACAGTAAGCTGCATATCAATAACTTTTGCTTTTGCAAGCTCTTCATCATACATACTTCCTGCACTATTTATAACCATATCCTCGTAAGATTGAATCTCTGGCTTCTCCGAAGCATCTGGCACCTCAGGAGCAACAGGCGCCTCTTCTGTTTCATTCTCCTCTTCTATCATCTCACTAAAACGCTTCTTAACCTGTTCTGAAGTAGGCTTCTCTGGTTTTGAAGGCATCTGAGTTCCCATTACCTTTGCGACATTCTGTTCAACTACGATATTTGAAGCAGAGAGAAATACATTATCATCATTGTTATATATCTCTTTCAATGCATCATAAACTTTCATCTGATCTTCAGAATCGAGCTTTGTAAGCGACATCAAATTCGTATATGGGACATTCTCATCATCCGCATACTTCTGAAGTTCAGGTGCAAGATTTAAAAGCTGAAGATATCTCTTTACACCTGTATGTGAAATATTAAATACTCTTGCAAGTTCTTTTGTTTTCTCACCCTTAAAATCATAGAGAACTTTTTCCCTGTAATATGCCAAAGCCTTAGCAAGCTTAAGCGCTGTCATTTTTCTGTTTAAGATATTACTCTTAATAAGCTTTTTGGACTTAGTCTTGTCATCAACATTCTCAGAAACAATAGCCGGGATAGTCTTATGTCCAAGCTTCTTTGAAGCAAGAAATCTTCTGTGGCCTGAGCTAATCTCATATCTTCCATTATCAAGCGCATATACTTCTATAGCACCTGAGAATCCGTCCTCTCCTATCGTCTCAGCCATATAATCAATATCATCGTGACCAAAAATTGATTCATTATCAGGATTAAGGTCGATAAGGTTAACATCTATATCTCTCTTCTTATTATTCATATCTTCAGAAGAATTCTTCATTACCTTAGTGACCATTTTTGAGTTCTTTTTAAAATCTAATCCCATTATTATTCTCCTTCTATTTCAACCTCATCGCCAATTCTATCAAGAATCTCTGCGACAAGTTTATTGTATTCTCTTGCGCATCTCTGTCTTGGCTTGTAGTAATGTATAGGTAATCCCATTTCATACGCATTAGGGATATCAGAAATATCAGAAATATACTGCTGGAACACCATGTCTTTATCGATTTCGCCATCTTCAAGCCAAATCTCTTTATACTGCTTCTCAAGCACTCTAACTTTTCTGAGCTTATTTACAAATATACCAAGAAGTTTAATGTTTACATTGAATCCATTCTCTTTCATCCTGTCAATAGCCTTATATACCATGTTATATCCATTAACAGAATCACGTCCTGAGTTTACAGGAACAAGAACATAATTAGATGCGCACAAAGCAAGCGTTGTCATATCGTTAAGCGCAGGCGGGCAATCTATGATTACATAATCATATTCATCTTCAAATTCCTTCAGGTACGATTTAAGAACAAAGACATCTTCAATCTCTATAAACTCTGTTTCTTCAGACCCAGCAATTAAAGATATTTTCGTGTCGATTAATTTACTTTCTGGCTCTCCGGTCACTTTATTTTTAAAATCTTTATCAACCCTGACTTTATGTATTACAGACCTATCATGTTTAGTAACTACATCAATAATATCGCCCTCAAGCGATGAATCTTCGTAGTTAGACTCACAAAAAGTCATTGCGGTTGTAAGATTGACCTGATCATCGCAGTCAATTAGAAGGACTCTCTTTTTGTACTTCTTCGCCAAGCAACCAGCGAGATTTACACAAGTAGTCGTCTTTCCAACGCCGCCTTTTCTGTTATAAACAGTGATTGTTACCATCGCGACCTCCCAACAAAATTTATAATATAATTATATTGTAGACAAGGGTTCTGTCAATACAGCCCAAATTGGACTGTCTCATAATAAGCATTAAAACTTTAACTTTATAAGGTGGAAAATTTAATTTCTATTGACTTTCACTTGAACAGTATACTATACTCTGAGTAGATTGTAAAAAACAAGGAGGGAAAAATAGAAATGTTTATTCTTGGAATCGATGTCGGAAATTACGATACTAAGTCACAGCACACAACATTGCCCAGCGGCTTTGAAGGCCCGACTCCGGAAAAACCTCTTTTTGCAAAAGAATATCTTGAATTAAACGGTAAGTACTACATCCCTACTGTAGAAAGATTTGCTTATGAAAAAGATAAAACCCGCTCAGAGAGATGTCTAATTCTTACTCTATTTTCAATTGCTAAAGAGATCCACCGCGCAGTAACTAAAGCAAAAAATGATCTATCACATGAAGATGTCCAGAGGTTGATCAACAACGTAAAAGAAATTGCTCTTGGAGTTGGATTACCACCTACACATTACACAAGAGCTCGAATTGATGAGATGACCACTTACTACAAAAAGCATCTGGGAAACGGAATCCAGTTTGTATGGAATGATTATGACTTCAACATATATATGAAGACTTGCAGGGTTTACCCCCAGGGAGGATCAGCTGCATCAGAACCTGAAAATACTTTCAGGACTAAATATTCAACGTATTATGTAGTCGATATTGGTGGTTACACTGTTGATATTATTAAATTTAAAGACGGACAGGTCGATGGAAAATGGGATTCAAAAGAAGAAGGTGTCCTTATAATGTTCGATGACATCATAAACAAAGTACAGATGAATTATGACACCACATTGGACAACACACTTATCGAAGACATCCTAAACGGAAAAGAAACAATCCTAGCTGATGATGTTCTTACATTCATTAAAGAGAATGTTCAAAAACATTCCGATACGATAATTGATATCGCAAGACAGGTTGGCGTGGAATTTAAAGCCTATCCTGTTCTATTTGGCGGTGGCGGTTCTTTACTATTGAAAGATTTTATTTTCAAAAATAACCTCATAAACCAAAAGGCAACAATTGTTCTGCCAGACGCCTGTGCAAACGCAAAGGGATATGCAAGGTTATTGAAACAAGAGTTACATGCTTGTTAAAGGCAATCTGTTATGAAGAAATCTTTAAAGACACTATCGTTTGACCGCCAAATAAAAGAACAAAACTTAGCCTTTATTTTTTTAGAAAAGATCAGATATAAGCAGACTCGTTTTATAACTAAGCTCGTCATGGACTTTATTGAAAGTACTGGTATCGACATAAACAACTACGATGAAGTGATCAGGAAATGCCAATCATATATAGAAGGAAATGAGGCTATATCATTAAGTTCCATAGATAATCACAATGATATAAAAACCATCCTTTCCATTGTTGAAGAAATAAACAAAAAGATATCATCTGAGAATATTTCAAATAATTCGACAGTCCAAATTGGACTGTCAAAAAATTTTCAAAATCCACCTGATCCTCACCAAAATTTTATTTCCAATCTTAATACTGAAACAATTGAAGAACCCGATGACAATTTGGGAGATATGTTATCAAGTTTTAGAACGATGGCAAACAGCTAAATATACTTGATTTATACTTTTAAGCATACTATACTATAGCAGTATAGAAGGAGGAAAACACATGTCAAAATTAAAATCATTTCAGTTAAGGGCATCAAGATTTCTTTATGAGCACAGAGGAATCTTTGTGATGCTATTTATCTTGTTCCTTTGTTTTGACGGAACAGTCTCTCTACATGCCACAACAGACGTTGGTCAGGCAATTGATAATGGTGCCACAAACCTACTTCAGGAAGTAGAACAGGTTTATTGCGGTTCCTTAGCTTTTCTAATTTTTGGAATATCATTAGCAGTATTTTTTATCTCAAAAAATGATAAAGCTAAACATGCCGCCTTAATGGCAGCCATTGGTGCAGTAATCACCTACATTGTTCTAAAAGTTCTAGCATCTGGCGAAGGCGGTGCCATTGGAAAGACAATGGACGAAATGACTGAGTGGGTACAATAACTACACAAATAACCATAAATTAAGCTCGTCTTTAAAAAGGCGAGCTTTTTTCAAAAAAGGAATGACTATGAATATAACATCTTTAAAAAATCACAGATCACAATATATAAGATTTTTATTAATACCACTACTTATAATTATGATCGCATTTGGCAGTAGCACATTTATTTATTCTGCCGCTATCAATAATCCGATAAGCAATAACAGCGAGCTTGTCACTCCCGCCATTGATGGTGTTACCGATCTTCTCATTACATACCTTAGTAAAGGGTTATCTTTTATAATCGATGAATCTACTGATCAGTTCAGCCCCGTCCCTAAAACAGACTTATTTTTTGAACAAACTTCAACAGGTTCTGCGGATAACAATTTTTTTGATTTTTTCTATTATCTTGGGTATTTCTTGACATTTACTGTTTTTGCAATATCAATGTTTACAGTTGCATTATCAGGTTTTTTCGATAACAAAAACAGAGTGGTAGAACTACTTGTAAGATTGCCTGTAGCGTGTGTTCTGATTGTGCTTTCAAGAGATATTTTATCTGTTATAGATTCTGCTTTCCAAACAGTATGGGATCAGATAAAAGCTGTTAAAGACTATCAGCCTGGTGGAAACGACCTAGATCTTTTAACCAACACATTTATTGGAACTGTAACAAAAGACTTTATTCCTGGAGTACGCCTTATTATACTGGTTCTAATGATTGCTTTTATTATTGAGTTCATTAAATTTTTGCTTGAGATAATGGAACGCTTCATTGTTGTAAAAATTTTATTTTTAACAGCTCCTACTGCAAATGGTCTAGTAGTTAGTAGAACAACCTCTAGTATAATGCTTAATTTCTACAGAATGTATTTTTCCCAGCTCCTACTTTTACTATTTAATAGATTTTTCTCATTCCTACTCTGCGCTATGATTGCAACAACACTAGTCGTAGATACATTTAATATTATTTCTTGGCTATTTTTAATTGCAACATGCAAAGCAGCTCAAAGAATCGATTCCTACATGAAAGCTATGGGTCTGACTGTTGCGCAGACAGGAAGTGCACTTTTAGATTCAATAATGGGAGCTGTTAACACAATTGGAAAAGGCTATAGCTTTGCCAAAGAAAGGGCAGGATTTGTTGGCGCTAAACAGATGGCTGAAGGTGTTGCAACTGGAAATTACGGATTATACAAAGCAGGAGCATCAAAGAAAGACTTTTCTAAGGACGGATTTGCTGCGAATGTTGCTCCAAAGTCAGAAGCTGCAACTCTTAAATCATTTGCAGATGCAGGTGGAGGTATAAACACAAAAACAGTTGGAACTGGCAAAGATAAAGAAGCTTTGAAAAAAGCAATGATTGATTCTTATAACAGGGGTAATTATGCTACGCTTACATCATTTGACACTTCCGCGCAAACAGAGGCTGCAAGAAAAATCCTAGCTGGCCCTGGAGAAGAAGATGCATTTAGAAAAGCCACTGGATTTAATTCGGAAGATATTGATTCAGCACACTTTGATTCCAATGGAAATATAGAAGGAACAATAAAAACAGGCAAAGGAAAGGGTCAAATTTCAACATTTAAAGTATCTTCAAATGAGCTAAAAGGTAGGGCTGGCACGATCACTACTTCTGACGATCAGGTTAGAAACATACAGACAAGCGGTGATATTTCAAGAATGCCCGCATGTGGCTCATATGAACACTCAGAAGGTGGAAAATCTAATCTTTCAACAATGTCAGGTCTTGACCTTGATGACGAAAGACTATCAGAGCTTGGCGCTTCCACTTACATGATAGACAGAGACGATAATACGCTCTATGTAGGTGATAAAGAAGGAAATGTAGTCTATGCAAGAGGTTTGGAAACAGGAAACGAGATGTTCTCTGGCTTTGAAAAGCCATATACTGACAAAGATGGGAACACTATTACTACAACCCCCGATATCAGTGAAAATGACTTTAGCTTTAATCAAAAATTCGAAGAGTATGCTCCTAACGGCGTAAACAGAATACTGCCTCGTGAAGATAGAAATACTGTACAGGTATACACCAACCCAAAAACACCGGGAGGTTCAGGCGATTCAATATGGATTAGTGGCACCAGAGGAAAAATAGAAACAATATCCAATGATTCTGATAATCCGCTGTATAAATACTCTACAAAGAGCAAGCTTAACTTAAACGACAAAAACATGAAGTTAATCGACAACCGCGAAAAAGGTACATATGCGATATATGGAAGAGACGAACATCGTAGAAAGATAAAGGTTTAATATGACAAGAGAATACGAATCTGATGCAGATAGAACTGATCAAGATATATCTGAAGCGGGTCAAAACTTAAAAAGAGTAAAAGATAACGCCGATTCTCTCATGGATTTTGCAGATAAACATAAGAAAGACTTATCACCTACTACCAATACCACTCCAACCCACACCTCTACAGAAAATAACGGCTCAAAACCTAATATCAATGATAAAAAAAATAGCACAGCTGCAGGAAATATCGGTTCAAAAAATGCTACGGAAATAGGAAAAGATTCTGCTAAATCCGCAGGCAAAGAAGTCGGTAAAGAAGCTGCAAAAGAAGGTGTTAAGCAAGGTTCAAAAGCCGTGGCAGAAGCAGCCCTTGCATCTACTGGTGCAGGAGCTGCCGTTGCAGCCGGACTAGAAGCAACTGATAAACTAGCCAGTGTAGTAAAAGATATCGGCAATAATACAGCAAAAGGAATATCACAAGCTGGGGAGGATGCAAATAGCGCTAGTGGTAAGATCAAGGCATATAAAAGAAAAGCTCAAAACATGGCTGAAGATGACTCAATAGTCAAAGTATTTGTAGCCACATTTGGAGTGATCATAGGACTAGTTATCTTTATTATCGTAATAATAATAAGCATCATATTTACAATATTAGCGCCTGTAATGAATCTGTTTACTGCAATTCATAATGGTTTTTCTACCGCTGGAAGCGCTTTAGAACATCTAAGCTCTGATGCAACATTTGAAGATGTTGCATATTACTATAAAGATAATATCAAAGATGCTTTAAATAAAGCCTTCGATGAGACATGTTACAATGAAGTATTACAGATAGTAGAAGAGCAGGACTATGATCTAGATGCTACAATGGAAACATACAAAGAAAATACTTTCCCATATGTCCTCGATGGTGAAAACTGTAATGTAAATTACTTGGAAATACTTACAGTTATGTCTATGGCTGAAAAAAACAACATTTTAAATTTTGACCATGACAGCTTTATGAAACTATTTGAAGATCCCGAGTTTCTAAGATGCTTATACGATTTATCTGTTGAAAAAGTCGAGGTCTTTGATGAAGATGAATATGATTCAGATGGTACTTTAATCCATAAAGGTACAGGAGAACTATTATACACCTATGGAAATGTCAAAATACAGCGCTATCCACTAAAAAAAATCTTTGATTATTTTGGTGTTGATCCTTACGGACCAAATTTCAACTACCCAACACTAACCAATTACCAAGCTTTATCAATAATAGAAACATATACCAAACAAGAAGCTATGGATATAGAATGGGGCTCTTCAGTTACAAGTAAATTGCTTGATTACACAAATTACACTGGTGAAATTACAACATCCGGTGAAAATATATACGCCAACGAAATGTATAAGGATGAAGTAGTTGGTAATTATAACATCGTCAATGGCGTTCCTGTATATGCCCAAAGCGATCCTGCATGGGGACAAGAAAGCTATGGTTCTAAAACAATCGCAAAACAAGGCTGTTGTTTAACATCCATGGCAATGGTTTCATCATATATGACTGGAGAAACCATAACACCGCTTACCATTTCACACCTTATTAAGGAAAAATATCACGGTGCATTAGTACGATCAGATATAGCGAACCACTATGGTTTCAAACAATATATAACTCAAGCACGTTTCAACACTCCTTTAGTTGTAGGTGAATTAGCCGCAGACAGAATACTAATCGTACATATAAAAGGCGGGCACCTTGGTCACAATGCAAAAGATAGCCAAGGTAATCTATGTGGTCACTATGTTGTGTTATCAGGAGTTGATTCAACCGGTCCTGAAGCAACTTTTACGATCAACGATCCTGCTGGTGGAAAGACATATACTTTTACAGCTTCTGAAGCAGCATATCATCTTGACTATATCTGGTCATATGGAAAATAAATGAAAGGAATCGATTATGAAAAAAAACGACAAGAAAAGCCTTATCATGATCATAGTAATCGCTTTATTAATTGTGATTCTCTTTATGGTAGTGCAGGGACTTATCAAAGTGCCAAAACTCAATTCAAAAAACAATTCTTCTGAGCTGGGTTCTATCACTATGACAGCGGAAGACTATGATGAATCACAAGAATATGAATGGCAATACGATGAAATTATTGAAAGTGATGATAAGGTATTTACCAACATTCAAAACCTTGATCTCGTATCAGATGACCTGACATTACAAGCAATTGAAGATATAGACTCAGAACTGTCTAATTTTCTCATGCTAAATGGATACTCTGGAAAAGATGCAGTTAATCTAGCAATCATTGAAAGCTCAATTGTAAATGACCGCTCATATCCATATTTTGAAATGAGCATAGAAAACGATGAGATGGTTATAAAAGCACACTATGACCTTCCAAATTACAAATGGGTTTTTGCTAAGAAATAGTGATTCTAGTGCGTTTTTCAAATCATAATTCATAAAAAAAAACACATAAAAAAGATTGTAAAATAATTCTCTTATGGTATAGTATACTCATATCATAGGAGGATTTTTTTATGGATGAAAACCAACAACAGCGCCCGCTGGATTATTTTAAAATTCCAGCAAATGCAATAAGTACCAGTTATTTCTTCAACATACATATTTCTCACTGGATAGAGGCAGTTATCTTTATCTTTTTAACAGACAAACTAATATGGCATATAAATTTCGTACCAAGAGTCAAATGGATAATCATATCTGTCCTAACAATATCATTAGGATTTATTTTCCTAAGAGGTATAAAAGGAAGAACACTGACTGAAGCAATCATTTACGCAATCATTGGAATTAAAAAAAGAAAAGAATATCACTTAGGAGGAATTAATAATGACAGAAAAGCAGCAGACATGGCAGAGTTTGCGGGACAGTCTGGAGCAGAACAACTTGCAACCTTCATCAAACAAAAACTCCGTTTCCTTGAAAAAAGATACGGCCAAGAACCCACAGATGAAAATAACACATAAGAAATCGACAGTCCAAATTGGGCTGTCAAATAACAGCTCCCCTGTTAAAGCTCAAAATACTTCTTCCAGCACTAAGATTAGACTCACAGAAAATACTAGAAGAATAAACTCTATATCTGCCGGAAACATAAATAATGCTCATAAAATCACTCAAAAAAAGCAACTTATTCCTGAAGCAAATAGCAACACCAGCATTATTGAAAATATCGCCAGCTCTGATCCGGTTAAAGCTGCTATAAAATCTGCTGACAAGGAAATAGGAGTTTTATATAGGAAAGCAAAAAAATTATCACAGAAAAAAGAAAAAGAAGAAAAAACAAAAAAGAAAAAGCAAAGAAAAAAAGAATATGCACAAGGATATAGTCAGGAACTCGTTCCCATCAAAGAAATCAAATACGGCATTATAAAAACAACAACCGGTATGTATGTAAAGATCCTTGAGATCTTGCCTATAGATTATTATTCATTTACACCAAGTCAAAAAAACAAAGTGATTTCAAACTACAAGCACGTTTTTCAAAATACAACCAGAGAACTTCATCTGAAAGTTATAAAGGATACTAATAACCCACGAAGGATAACTGATTATATCAAACAGCGTTGTGAAGAAGAACATCACCAGCGTGGTCTGGATAAAAAAGTAATAGCTTGTGCTCAGGATAAAATTGACTTCATAAACGAGTTGTGTAAAGAAGTATCCATTACATCACGATACTTCTTAATCTACAAGTACGAAGGAAAAAGTGATGATATCAATGAAATATATAGCGATATAGAAACCATGAAAGTTCATTTTACGAACATTTTTAGGACAATGGGAAATACTGTAATCGACTATGACAGTTTAGCAGACGAGACTTTTGCCACCGCTGACATCCTTTACTACTTTTATAACAGACAGACCTATAAATCAGAATCCTTACAATCCAGAATAAACAGAATAGTATCTGATTGCTCATTCTACAATATGCAAAACCCAGACAAACGAGATGTTTATGATGGTGACTTTATTGCTCCTAAAGGAGCTAAGTTCATAAAAAGTGACTATATCATCCAAGATGGCATGTACAAAACATGGTTTGCATTAAAAAGAGATTCACACCCGGAATGTGCAGAAGCTGCATGGATAGATATTCTCACAAATAACAGTGCTGGAGACGAATTAGATATCTTTATCAGAAAGCTTCCCAAAGAAACAGCACACTATCTTCTTGGAAAAAAATCTGATGTTGAAAATGTTCTTGCTCCTTACATGGCAAAAAGCACTGAAAAATGGAACAACTTTGTGCCAAAAGCCAGAAACACAAAAGAAATCATAGCTGAACTCGATAGGGGAGAAGACCTGTTCGAAGTTGTAATCATTATGACTATCGCTTCAGAAACATTACGTGGACTTAGATATTTAAAAAATTCATTGCTCCAGTCTCTTAATAGCAAAAAGCTCTACGTTGAAGATTCATGGCAATACTGCTACGACTACTATAAAGCAACCCTTCCACTAATGGAAATGCCATACGCGCTCTTTACTAGAAATAGTCATAACTACCTTACAACATCGCTTCAGTCATTATATCCATTTACCTCTTTTGAGCTTTGCGATACAACCGGCACAGTGCTAGGCGTAAGACAACATTCTAGTTCCATCGTTGCATTTAATCCATTTAATACAAAGCTTGCCACAAATGCCAACATCATATTGGTAGGCGGCTCCGGTTCAGGTAAAACCTATTCAACGGAAGTTTTGGCAAGATCAATGAGATTAACCGGAATACGAACAATGTTTATATTGCCAGTTAAAGGACATGAGTATGAAAGAGGATGTAACTCTATTGGAGGTTCGTTTATAAGAATCGGACCGGGTAAAAAGGACTGCATAAATATCATGGAAATAAGACCAGAACAATCAATTGATAAAGACATTCTCACAGATAATGCAGCCTTTTCGGAAACATCCCTTCTTACTAAGAAGATTGCCTTCCTTACAACATTCCTTCAGCTACTTAACGCAAATCAAGAATTCACTCCTGAGATATTCAGCACAATGTCTTCTGTAATAACCAATCTTTATGGTCAATTCAATATCACAACAGATAATGAATCGATATGGGAAGACAGAAAGCATAAAAAACTCAGAAGAATGCCTGTTATATCAGACCTATACAATGCTTTTATGGAACATACCATACTGGAGAACTGTGCAAGGATCTTATTAGAGTTTATAACCGGCGCATTTGCAAACTTCAATGGCCAGACAAACGTTGACCTTGATAACAACTATCTATGTTTTGATGTAGACGAAACAGATATGCAGAAAAAATACTTACCAGCATGTCTCTATATCGCGTTTGATGTCTGCTATAGCCTGGCAAAACAGAACCGACTCAGTAAAGATATGATCTTTTTCGACGAGGTATGGAAGATGCTCATTACAAAATCAGCTGCTGAACAGGTAAGAGATATGGCAAAGCTCATAAGAGGTTATGGCGGTGGTGTTACATTCGCGACACAGGAACTTAATGACTTTATGAACAATTCTTTTGGAGCTTCCATAATGGCTAACTGTGATACAAGGTTAGTGATGAAGCTAAAAGATAATGAGATTCCTCTGGTTACAAAGCACATTCATCTAACAGAAGACGAGAAAGACGACATAATATCTTTTAACAGAGGGCAAGCATTATTCTTAGCCGGAAGCAACAGGATAAGGATAAATATTAAAGCCTCACAAAAAGAAGACCGTGATTTCACTACAGATCCTAACAAATTGAAACATTACGCAGAAGAAGATTCAAAAAAACAGATCTCATAAAAGCAAAACTTCAAGATGTTTAGAAGAAAATTGAAGTTTTATGTAAGGTAATATGCACAAGTTGAAGTTCTATCAGCAGAAATTAAAGTTTTTCCATCCAAAAAGTTTAAAAAGTGATACCCAAAATTCAATTTTGAATAATTTGAATCCTCAAACTTTAAATTTCAACCTAAAAACTTTAATTTCTTTACATGAACATCTGTTAAAAATAAAAGATTGGACAAGCAAATTTGATTTTTTAACACCATTATAAAAAGCAAAAATCAAAGTTCTATGTCCAAAACTTCAAGTTTAAAAGGAGAATAACGAATATGTATAATTCAAACCTTTCTAAAGAGCAAAACGAAATCCTTAAATTGATAGAAAAGTATGGCGTCCTTGATATTTCACAAATATATGCCCTATATGCACCAAAGGACAGGAACAGCATAGATTGCATGGTCAACATGCTTAGCGCCTACAAATACATCAACATACTTAATGGTCATGTTCTTGTTCCATTAGGAAACTCCTCTATAGATTTAGGAGCATTATCCTGCCTATGGACAATGCTAAAAGTAAGTAATTGCCGAGAAGACGTAATCAAATCATTTGCAGCCGCTGAGCCGGCATTTTCATACATGATAGTAAATAACAAGGATTCCTATATATTCGTTAATATCACAAGTACTGAAACCGTAAAGATCAGGGCTATCCAAGAGAAGATTGAAAAAGAAAAGGGAAACAAACATTTTTCAACCACATATATCTTCGTTACAACAGATGAAAGCGTAAAAGACATAATAAAAGAAACAGAATTCAAAGATAACATCTATGTTGCAATGCTTAATTACGACAAAGAAACAAAGGTTCCCGACATAAAATTACTCAAAAAGAAAGCCTCTTGATGGCCATAGAAATCCATTTATTCTAGTGTGTTTTTTATATTTTTTAAAATCCATAAATACACACTAGAATTCAATAGATGATTAGAGCTGTTATGCGATTTTTACTCCAAAAACTGTTTAGGCTGTAGAGAACAATTAACAACTCATTACTAAACCTGCTTCCAAAGGCATCATTATTTACCAAAAATGATTGCTCTATCAAACGCAAGATAGACACAGGAAGAAGATTAAAAAAGGAAACTAAATAGAAGGGAACGATACAAAACAAGAATAGAGAGAAAAAGAGAGAAAATCGAGAATGAGAAAAAAAGCGTATCTAAAAGGATATAGAGGAGAGATTCTAACTGCGATATTAGAAAATGGCTTCATTCCACGTGACATCATATACATGTACGACAAAGCAAAAGCCATACAGATGCAGCGAATGATAAAAATCTTGAAAGACGAAGGTGTGATAGAAGAGCAAAAGACCATAAATAAGACGAACTATTTAAAACTCACAAACACCGGAAGAGAACTAATACTTAGCGAGGCAAACGCCGAGCTAGCCGCCATATATAACTCCTCCGCGATAAGGCAACGAATACGTACTCTTGCAATATCGAAACCAATCAGAAATAAAGAGAAGGAAATAGAATATCGTACAAGTCAAAATAAATATATAAATGACACCACGGTTAAAATCTTTTCGAAACTCGCAGGCGCCAAAACAAGCAAAGAACTTAACGCAAAAGAAAAATGCAGCATCAAAGAAAACTCCCTCTATCTCGATAGTGTTCAGATAAAAAATATAGGTTCATATCAAGCCACAGTGCAAAACATATTAGGATCACAAAAAATAACTAATTCCAGAATAAATGGGGTAAGCATCACAAAAGGTGGTGTGTACGCAATGTACTCAACTGGAAAAAACACCCCCGAATGGAAAAGAAATGGAGAAGTAAAGATGGCAGCATGTATACAAGCTGTCGTAGCCAAAAGCGTTGAAAATGTAGACCTAAGTGATTACGAAAAAGAAGCTGTGATTATATCAAAAAGGGATTCCACATTTGTTAAAGTGATTGAATCTGAATATAAATCCCATAGCCAGAGAAGAACACTTATGAATATAGACTTTGCTTACGAGCACATGTACTCACTTCCTTCTTCCTATGAAGGCATAAGGGTATTTAGAACAATGCAGCTGCCTAACTGGCAAGCAAAGATAAAAGAGCAATTATTATCTTCAAAAGAAATCAAAGAAAGCAACTATGTATCAGTATCCTGTGATGGCTATGACAAAAGAGAAGGGATATATAAGCTTATATATTGTATTCCCGACATGACAAAACTAAAAAGCTTTTCAAAAAGAGCTGCTATAGATGAAGAAAGAGATAAATACCACATATACTGCTATGAGTCACAATTACCACTAATAAAAGCAGTTACAAGAAACGGAAAATACGCCAAGTTATTTGTAGTAAACATGGATGGAATGGAAGAAGAACTATATAAAGACATACACTACCAAGCTATGTGATATATTTCTAAGCTTTCATCCACAGCCCAATTTGGACTGTGCGCCATATCTAAATCACCAGACTTAAACAGGAGTTACAAATGTACAACATACTTCATAATCGAAAAATTTCCACCTTTCTTTCAAGAATTCTAATCATCTGCCTTAGTGTACTTGGAGGATATGGCGGCGAAAAGCTTTATGATCTCAATACTACAGTTAAAGAGCAAAAGATAGTAGCAGATAGAAAACGAGAAGAAATCCAGAACAACACAAAAAGTATCTTAAAAAACTATTCTGGTTCAGTCACTGATTCAACTACCAAAGAAATAGTAAATCAGAAAGATGCATCAAAAATTGCAGAACAAGCTGCAAACTTGGTCTCGACCAAACTTATAAACAACTCTATTTCTGGGCTCGCTACTAAAGAAGAAGTACAAGCACTTGAAAAAAAGATATCTGATATGTTTTCTTCCTACGAGCTATCCGACTCGCAAAAAGAAGACTTATCTAAAACAGTTACTTCAATCATTGAATTAGACCTTAATAGCCTGAGCAAAGATTCAAATGCTCATACTGCGTTGTCTGATGCTGCTCGCAAGAACATCGAAGACCTCCAGACAAAAGCAACCTCTCTGCAGAGCCAAATCGATGAGATAAATAATAAACTTTCAAGCATAACCACAGAAACTAATAAGATACAAGGAACAATAGCATCTTTTGAAGGATATGCAACTTCTGATAAGACAAGCACTATGCAATCTAAAGTCGATGAGCTAACTAAACAGTATGAAGATATTCTTTCAAAATACAACAAACAGACAGATAAAATTCAATCACTTATCAAAAACAATACGACAAATACTAATGCTGAAGCATTAGAAGAACAGATCACCACACTGCACTCTTCATTATCAAAGCTACAAGAATCTGCCACTTCCGAAGTATCTGCTTTGGAAAAAAGAATAGAGGAGTTAAAAACATCTTCGACCGACACGATAATCGATGAACTAAAATCAAAGATTTCAGAACAACAAGATCAGATCTCGACATATAAAGATAATATCAAAGACCTAAAGCGTACAATGACTGACCTAAACACTCAGCTTAATGCCATTAGTGATGATAATGATGCCCGCAAAAAAATAAATCAGCAATTAAAAGATAATACTAATCTGATAAACCAAAATCAGTCAAAAATTGATTCTGCTAATAGCAATATCTCAGATATGGAAGAAGAGATAAGCAAACTCAAAAATGGCACAGCAGATTCAATTGGAACTTTGCAAAATCAGATTGCTACTATTACATCATCTCTGACAGAAATGGATTCTACGCAGCAGACACTTGATGATCTGCTTAACAATTTGAAAAGTACAATTGGGAATCCAGATGAATCAGCCCCAGGCACGATATTAAGTAATCTAACTTCTACCCAGAGTACTCTTTCAATGCTTGAAGGAAGAATAGATGAGTTAGAAAAAAAGACTCAGAACATTAAATCCGGTGTCCATGTTCCTTTCTCATTTGGTGTCCAGAATGGTAAATATGGATACTTTGATGAAAATGCATTTGTGGATTTTAAATCGCAATCCGATATAGAGAATGCCGTAGCAGATGCTGCTGGAAATATGACAGGTACTGCAGAAAAAGATAAGTATATTGTGACAACACAGGGAACACCTGAATATAAGACCGATAATATAAAGAATAACTTTGTTGTATCTCTTGTTGGCTCTAAGGATCCTGAAGGAAACTATGTACTTAAAGCCAACGGAGATAACGTACATACACTTTATAAGCAAGTACAGGCTATAGGAAGAGCATTTTACGGACGCGGATCATTAAAATCATCAAAAGTTAATGCTGGTACACGATTACCTATGTCTGATTATAAAGATACTGACGGATACTACAGATTTAATCTTGGATATGAAGAACAGATATTCTTATCAGCAGGATACTATGACGCACCAATAAATGTATGTAATGGTGTTTTTAAAGAAGGAAAATTCAAAGCTACAACAAGAAGCATGAGCATTGATATGGGAGAGAATACATTCTACAGATATGTGGATACACAAGATATTCCAAATAATAATTCCAGAACATATATTTTCCCATCTGGAAAAGGCGAAGAAGTTGATTTAGGGATAACTAATAATTATAGATATGTAAATGCAAAAAATGTATATTACACAGGTTTAAGTGATGGCAAAGATACCGCTCCTATATACAATCTTATGGTAGGAGCCGGAATGTATGGAGGAGGTGCAACAGCTTCTTCAAATAGCGTGACGTTAACTAATACCAATGCTGCTTCATCTTTTATCAATGTTCGAAATTACAATTATGTTCGTATTCAAGCAAGTGGCAATTCACAATGCTCTATAACTTATATACGTGAAGATGGTTCATCTTATGCAGAAAACAAATTCAATTTCACTGATATTACTGTAAGGGTAAATAATGTTAGTTTTGTGCTTATTGCAATCAACATATCTAACGGAAGTAACGTAACTATTTCACGTTCATAAGATGAATGATATCAATTTAGTGCATCCAAAGGCATATCCATAGTGAAATTGATAAACAAAAATAACGTACCCAGAGGTTATTTTTATAGATACTCTATTTAAAAAGGGCAACATAAATAGAATGTAATATTCCTTTTTTGTAGCATCTTAATTTAAAATACTAGCCCAGAATTATAGGAGACAAATATGAATAAACACATGCAACGTAACCGAAAACTACCAATTATCCTTTCTGGAATACTAATAATCTGTTTTAGTACTCTTGGAGGATATAGTGGTGCAAAATTATATACTTCCAATAATACAACTAAAGAACAAAGAGCAACCGCTGTTATTCAAAAAAAACATATACAAGGGTCCACAGAAAAGATCATAGAAGCATACTCCAATTCAAATACTGATTTTGATAATAAGGCAACTACAAAAGTATTGATAAAACCGGAAGATGCATCAGAAGTCGCTGAACGAACTGCAAACTTAGTCTCGACCAAACTAATAAACAACTCTATTTCGGGGCTCGCCACTAAAGAAGAAGTACAAGCCTTGGAAAATAAGGTATCTGAGATGTTCTCATCCTATGAGCTGTCTGACTCCCAGAAAGAAGATCTCTCTAACGCTGTAGCAGCTCTTATTGAATTAGACCTTAATAACCTTAGCAAAGATTCAAATGCTCAAACAGCTTTGACAGATGCTGCTTATAAAAACATAAAAGATCTTCAGACAAAAGTTGCTTCCTTGCAGTCTCAGATTGATGATATAAACACTAAGCTATCAGCCATAACATCTGACACCACTCAGATACAAAGTGTAATCGACTCATCTCTTGATAGTTACACAACCTCTGATAAGACAAGTGCTCTGCAATCTAAAATCGATAAACTTACAAAGCAATATGAAGATATCCTTTCAAAATACAATAAACAGACAGCTAAAATTCAAGCACTTATCAAAGATAACTCAGACACTAGTGTCTCTGAAGCACTAAAAGATCAGATCACAACACTGCAATCTACATTGTCTAAATTGCAAGAATCTGCTACTTCTGAAATAACAGTTTTAGAAGAAAGGATAGATGAGTTAAAGACATCTTCACCTGATAAGATAATCAATGAGCTAAAATCAAAGATTTCAGAGCAACAAGATCAGATCTCAACATATAAAGATAATATCAAAGACCTAAAGCGTGCAATGACTGACCTAAAATCTCAGCTTAATACCCTTAGTGATGATGATGACGATGCCCGCGAAAAAATAAAGCAGCAAATAAAAGATAATACTGATTTGATAAATCAAAATCAGTCAAACATTGATTCTGCTAATATCGATATCTCAGATATGGAAAAAGAGATCAATAGATTAAAAACTGGTACAACGGATTCAATAGATACCCTGCAAGATCAGATTACAACGATCACATCATCTCTGACAGAAATGAATTCTACACAACAGACGCTTGATGATCTTCTTAAAAACTTAAAAAGCACAATTGGAAATCCAGATGAATCAGCCCCAGGCACGATATTAAGCGATCTATCTTCTACCCAGAATGCTCTTTCAATGCTTGAAGGAAGAGTAGATGAGCTAGAAAAGAAGACTCAGAATATCAAACCCGGTGTTAAAGTTCCTTTTTCCTTTGGCGTAAAAGATGGAGAATACGGCTACTATAATGCCGACAATACATTTGTGGATTTTAAATCGCAATCCGATATTGAAGGTGCCGTTTCGGATGCGACAGGTAACATGACAGGCACTGCAGAAAAAGATAAGTATATTGTGACAGCACAGGGAACACCTGAATATAAGACAGACAAAATAAAAAATAACTTTGTTGTATCTCTTGTTGGATCTAAGGATCCGGAAGGTAATTATATCCTTAAAGCCAATGGCCAGAATATACATAAACTACCAAAACAGACATTTGCAACGGGAAACAATTATACAGGAACTAGTGGCAGCTTAGTATCATCAAAACTAAATAGCGCTGCTCAACTTCCAATGTCAAATTATAATGATAAAGAACAATATTCTTTCAAACTCGGTAGTGCAGAACAGGTAACATTCCCTGCCGGCTATTATGATATGCCAATAAATGTAGCAAACGGACTGCTCCCAAAAGGAACATACAAAGCAACAGCCAGAGCTGCTAATATCGATATGGGAGAAGCATCATACTACAGACATGTAGATACTACATCTGTTCCAAACAGTAATTCAGGAACATATACATTCCCATATGGAAATGGTGAAACGGTTGATTTGGGTGAAACGAACGCATACAGATATGTAAACGCGTGGAATGTATACAGTAAAGGCTCTTCTGATGGATATAATTCAGGCTATAATGCCGGCTCCTCTGCTGGATACAATTCAGGATACAATCAAGGAAGAAGGTCTATGGTAACATCTTCAGATACTTGGATGGCAGTATTTGGTAATTCCCAAGCAGCTTACTCACCACTTATTGCTATTGGAGAAACCTTTACGTATTGCCATATCTCTTGTAGCGTGGCTAACGGTTCCTCACTTAATGATAGAGATACCTTGTTATTATATGGTCCGAATTGGACTTTTTTAAGCGAGACACCTATAAACAGAGGAATACCGGATGGAGATGGTCATTGGAGGCACTGTGCACCACAAGGAATTGCATTCATAATAATAAAAAATAATAATGGTGGATCACGAGATTACAATTTTCACTTCACGAATTGATAACGGATATTTTTGTTTGAGTGTGTTTTGATTGTAAACGTCAATAAAAAGAATAATAGAATATGGCAAAAAAAGGATACCTCATTAAACCAAAGACGGTATCCTTTTTTATACACATTATGATTTCAATTTTTTTCAAAAAATGCTTTACTTTTCTAATAAGTTGATGTACTATAATCACATAGTAAGTTTTTATTAAAGTCATTCATTAAATAACAGCAAGCGCACAGACTACGAGTAGGCATCTTTTACGATGGCTGCTATTTTTGTGCTTATTATATCTCAAGACACACCTTGCTCTAGGCTGATGGAAAAAGCTTAGATCTGGAGTATTTATACTTCTTTTCGGTAGTCTATCCTTTAGGGGGATAGAGGCGTGTCATTCTTATCAATTCCCTTATTTTAAAACAGATACATATACAGCGCGACCATTGTATATTGAGTATTTATACTCTGTATATGTATGTATGCCGGTAAAGTGTCAGTTGGCGTAAGGGATTAATATAGGTCAGATGGATTTCTGACTACATAAGGATAATTAGGTGGTTGCCGAGTATATCTCCAATCATCTAATAGTATATGGAGCAGGGATTTTTCTCTGTAACACCTGAAACAAAAGCAAAAATCATGGGCTTTCAACCAGCCCTTCAACTTTACGTTGTAAAAGATTCTGTGGATTTACCACAGACCGAGATTGATGCTTTCCCTAAAGAAGGGCGTAATTGTCTACGATAAAAGGACAATAACTGATAACGCGCTATGAGAGGAGTTGCGTTATTGGGATTTCTAGAAACAGGGTGGTGCCTGTCTAAATCTCTCATACCAACTGACGGGTCGGAACCCACCTTGCTTATCGACAAGGCAGACATTGATTAGATTCGATGTTAAGTAGGGTTCAAGGCCCTAGTCAGTTTTTCGAGGTTAACCAGCCTCAAAAAAATCCTGCCGAGCACGGGGTAGGTGATGTAATCAATAGTGTTTACATCTTTCAGGCCCCGTAGCGATCGCGCTCGGGAGGAGTTTAATATGGTTAAATCAGCAACACTTGCAATCAACTTTGTAGAGTTCAAAAAGGCTATGGCAGCTAATACAAAAGCTGCCGGAAAAGTAAAAGTTTATTACCTTGATTACATGTCAAACAAAATCAATGTAGAAACATTCTTTGAGTCTCTTAAAGAACTTGATGCAGAGCATCATTTCATCTATAACAACAATATGGATGAAGTTATATGCGATCTTGAGGCAGAAATAACTTCTGCATCAAGAGCATCTTTTACAAAAGTTGCAAACTGAAAAGTTGGGACTGTCGCACTGCGCGGTCCCTTTTTCATGCCTAATTGCTGGAAATGACACAAAATCTGGCTTTGATATGCCCTATTTATGCTTTGACACTCCCCACGCCTAAAGGCAGAGGATTCTTGCTACCTGCCGCTACATAGCGGCTAACCAATACATTTCTGCTAGGTCGTAGTGCAAGGTATGGGTATGCCATTACCCATCGTAGGGCAAAACGTATAGTTCCCTACGCAGTATGTCTGATATTTCTATCGCCAACATACTCAGTTGAGTTACAAAAAGACTATTTACAGTATTTATATATTCTGTCATAGTCTCTGTGATAAAAGATTTCTGTTCTCTCGTTATATAAAGTTTTACCTTTTCTAATGATTAGTTGTTATCTAATAAATCTTTTCTTTCTCTATTGAGTTCTATCATATCGGCGATAGTAGAAAAAAAATCATCTGTTGTATCTGGAACAGAAGCTCCATTATTTCTCCTAAGATCTTCTTGAGCTAATTTCGATTTTGCTTCCTGAGCAATTGAATCCAGTTTTTCATCTATTTCTCTTACCTGCTTCTGTGTTTTAGTTTCAAAATTTTTTATATCTGCCATTTCATTGGTCTCCTTATCTAATATAAGTAGCATCTTACTATTAGTTTTATGAATTTTATTATACTCCAATTATATCTTTCATTCTATATATGTCAATATTTGCGTTTTGGCGCTATATAGTGACGTTTCATGATATATTTCCATTTTGCTCTTACTCAATAATTTCAGTAATTATCACAAGTAAAGAGCTCACCACATCGTCTATTCCTGTTATTCTACGTAGTATACTTTTATCGATTAAATCATTGACGTAAAGCATATTTGCAGTATACTATACATATCAAAATCAGAAAGGTGATCACTAACATGCGTAAAAAAGTCAAAATACTCCTTATTTTTATTTCAGTAATACTACTAGGTATTTACATATATAGAATAAACTCCTCTACAATAACACTTGGAAAATACAAGAACCTACAAACAGGGCTTAAAGTAGAAACGGTCACTGATGATGCAATTAACAACGTTATCGATGAACTTGTTACAAATATGGGAGGCTGTTATAAAGAAGCCCAAAAGAATATAGAAGAAGGTGATAGAGTAGATATATCCTATCATTCAGTAAATGAAGATGAATCAGCTCCATTTGAAATGTCCCTAATAATTGGAGACAGTAATTATCCGGCTGAATTTTCTAAAGCAATTTTGGGCAAAACAATAGGAGACTCTGCCGAAGCCACATTATCTGGTGAGGCTGGATCAGAAACATATAAGCTGACCATAAATAGGGTTTATGAAAAAGCAGATCTGACAGATGAATTTGTCGCCGGTATGAAAATAGATAATGTTAAAACAGTTTCAGACCTAAGAAAGAATGTATCTGATTATCTTAAAACGCAGTATGAACAAGTATATAACGACGCTCAAAAAGATGCTGTCTTAAAAATTGTTCTGGATGATTCCAAAGTAAAAGATATCCCTGAAGATCTTGTTGTTGAATATCAAAACATGATAACAGATAAAATAAATGCAACCATTGAATCATGCAAAAAGAGCACAGAAGATGGGAAAAAAATCAATAAGCTTTCCTTACTTGAAGACGAAATGAAAGAGAACCAGTTCACCGGAAGTGTTGATGAATATATAAGATGGTACGCTGAAAAAGATGCTAAAGAATACCTGATATTTTCTAAGATTGCAAAAAAAGAAAACATCAAAGTGGAAGACAAAGAATTATACAGCGCTCTTGCTTCAGATTGGCAAAAAGAATCTGATAAATTTCCCACATTACTTGACTATATGGAAAGTTGTCCTTTGCAGCAATATGAAAGAGCAATACTCTGTGATAAGGTACTGACCTTTATTGCTGAAAGCTCTGAGGATGGATTGTATGATTCATCTAAAAATAAAAGTGATATATCAGCTATAAATGCATCTTCCAAATAAGAATAATCTTAAATACTTTAAATATACAAAATGAGGATATCTATAGACAGATGATCGACATTATAGGGAATAATTATAAAATCAAAATTGCTAACATGACCTTCCAAGGTGAAAATGAATATCCTATCATAACACACATACTAAAAGGTATGCTCGAATGGCATAGAAATGGTATATCCGCAATAAATATTGCTTCTGAAAATGATAAGTATGTGCTCCTATTAACAGAGCAGCAAGCTTACATCATTGAAAATAGCAACTGGCCCAGGTATCAAGCATTGCTAATAGATAGTGAAAGTATCATAAAAGAACTTCTATCTGACATATCAGAAAATATTGATAAATGGGCTTTCTTTGAGAGTGAAGCTGAAAATGAATTCAATGAAAAGAAACATAGGTTCAAAGAACTTTTATCTGTAGTTACTTTGTATCATAAAGCAATAGATAAAGGCATTGATTTTAAACTGATCAACAAGGCTGAATTAAAGTATGCGGATTTTTTGATAGCAAGCAGCAGCATGGGATAATGTTGTGTTTTTTATATATTAATACAACAAGATTAATTAATTTATTTAGAGAGTAAAATCAGCAGTATTTATGCGGGTTTCGGAAGATTAGTAGATACATAATAGGAATAAGATGTCTATAAAATAGGATTAAAATATATACATTTTTGGAATAAGATATCTACAAAATAGGAAGCTTTTTGAGCTACAAAATAGGAATATACAAGCTATAAAAACAGGTTCAAGCCAATACAAAATAGGAATAAGATGTCTACATAATAGGAATTAAGTGGAACAAAAAGGGAATGATAAATAGAGAACAATGAAAAAGCAGGCTTTATGCTGGTTTGCATAGCATATATTTTTTTTGAGATACATTTTTGGAATTTAAAAAAGCTTATGAGCTACAAAAAAGGTATGAAAAATAATAGCGATTTTGATTATCCATAAAATGTATGATTAAAAATATTATAACACTACATATTGATATTAATATATGATGGAAAAGTTAATTTTTTATTTTAAGTGCTACAAAAATGGAATAAAAACAAAGATGCTACAAAATTGGAATGACTATTGATATATGGGGAAATTCCAGTGATATAGCGAAAAAATGTTATCGTAATAATCTTAAAACAATACTTAAAATAGGAAGATGCTACAAAAATGGAATGACAGAGGCTATAAAATTAGAGAATAGTGCTACAAAAAAGGGATAGTGGTTATTTTGATAGGAGCTATGTTCCAAAAATGTAGCCTGTAGCTTAAATGCTGGCTTTAGAGAGCGAAAGAAGCTATAAAAATGGAATATAGTGTTACAAAAAAGGAATAAAGTGCAATGTTTTTGGGATAAACTACAACAAAAATAGGGTAAGAACATATATTTTTGGGTTGATTTTAGTTTTTTGCGACAATATAATTATTGTAGAAAATGAGTTTTGGAAGGGGATTAAATGCCAAGAGCAAAAAAATCTAATAAGGAATCAAATGCAAGAGATATATTGACTGGGAAGAGGTATTCCAAATCCAATGCGCTTGTAAATGCGAAAGGAAAGACATCGCTTCTTGGGCAAAAGCTTTTTGCTGTAGGAATTCAGCAAGCGGAGAGAGATGAAAAAACAGGGCGACTTGTGTCTACCTTATATGGAACAGATCTAAGAGCAATCTTTGGTAATAAGAGTGGTTCATTTTATGACCAGATAAGAGAGCTTGTAGAACCTATAAAAGGTAAACCATCTTTTATGGATTGGAGAGTTGTTTATACAGATGACGCTTCGCAGAGCATTGAGGCTATCAATGTGATCACTGACTGTAAATTTGAGAATGGAGTCCTGACTATAAAGTATAACGATTCTATAGCTGATCAGATATATGAACTCAAATCTAATTATACGGTATATTCCCTTGAAGAAACTATTCCACTTAAATCTCTATATTCATTTAGGATCTATGAAATATTAAAATCTGAGTATGACCTTCAAAGTCACCGGACTAAAAGGATGGGAATGAGCGTTGATCCTAATAAGGCATTTGTCTTGGAGATGGATCTAACAGATTTAAAACTGCGACTTGGTATTATTGACCCGACGACAAATAAAGATATATTAAAAGCAATAAAGCAGACAAATCCTGATTATGATTACATCGAAGAACTTTCCAAAGACCAAAAAGAAAACTTGAAATACATCAAGTATTCAAACTTTAAAAGGCTTGCGCTTGATAGGGCAAAAAAAGAACTTGCTGAAAAGACATTACTTTCATTTGATTATGACGAGATTAAAAATGGAAGAGGCGGAAAAGTAGTAGGTATAAGATTTTATATAAAATTCCATAAGAAGGATTACGTCGAAGATACAAAGAAGGTGCTTACAGAGGAAGATAAGGATAACGCTCTCGAAGAGATAATGGAAATTATTGATGAAAAACTTAAGCTACGAGAATATAAGTCTATAGCAGAAGCTGCTGGATATGATGTTGATCTTGTAAGAAAACAGTATGCTGCTATTCAGAATAAGAGCACAGATATCAGGAATCTAGTAGGATATCTTATAGAAGCAGTAAGAGAAGATTACGAAGAACCTAGCGTAAAAAGAGCAAAAAGCAATAATTCATTTAATCAGTTCAAGCAAAATAGCTATGATTTTGAAGAACTAGAAAAGCAGTTACTTGATAATTAAAAAAAGGGCTCAAAGCGAGCCCTTTTTTAATTGTTAGTCTATGTAAGATTTTTTACGAAAGCGTTCCATTTTTTTTCCCAAGAATCCATCATGATTTCACATTCTTTTACATTCATTCCACTGTAATAATATGAATTCCATATGAGTTTTTTTATTGCCTTAAGATCAATATCGCTTCCAACATATGTCATCCAGAAATCATAGGTAAGGCCATCATTTCCAAAAATCTGCGGATCATCAGAAGCGATTACACATTGAATTTCTGATTTTAAGTATCCAAATAGGGGATGTATCCTGATATCTGGGATGTATCTTAAAATCTGATTGCTTATCGGACATACTTCAAGTGTTTGTTTATTTTTAATAATCATTTCCTGAAGATGCTTATATCTATATAGATTTAATCCATGCCCTATTCTTTGTGAGCCGAGCAGATATGCAGAAAACAGATTATCATCATCAAATCGGTTGCTTTCACCATCGTGGAAAAATATAGGAACATCATTCAAAAGATTCCAATCCATAGTAGCATCTTCAATAAAATCTAATGTTGTAGCTCCAATATCTTCTTCTCCAACAAGATCAAAGCCAATAATAAATTTTGAATCGTTAGTAAGAGCTTTTGGATTGGAATTGATGTTTGGATCTTTGATCCATTTTTGCGTGAGCACCATTTTATTTATTGCTTGGTCTTTTTTATTGCCTCTCCTATTTGCTGTTATTATAAGCTTCAACTGGAAACTTTTTTTATCTGCAGCGGCATCTATATAAGCCTGCTTCAATAGTGCGATAAATTCTGGATTTGTTTCAAGGTTATACTGAGAATCCGGAGCAGGGCATTTTTTACCATCAAGTATATAATCATGATTGTCATATAAATTTTCTGTTATACCACATCTTAATTCGCAATAGTCTATATTATCATCAATTAAAAGCTTAAATGCTTCTGTATAATACATTTTGAATATATCACGGATTTGTAGAATCATATTGATTCGACTAAAAATATTCTGGAACTCATCCCAAATATAACCAATTCGGTCTATATAGTCATTTGTATTATCAGTAAGAGTATTAAGCTGTATTAATTCTTTTTTTCTGTCTTTATATTTAAGAACTCTTTCTAAAGGAGTGAATGTGTTGGGATCAATTTTATCGGTTTTAGTGAATTTAAAAAGTGTTCCTTTTTTGAAGGATACAGGGGTGGCAGCTCCTGTGGGGGTATATCCATAGTCTTTATTGAGTACAAAAATTAGTTTAGGATAATCTTTAGCCAGTTTTTCAATAAATTTCTCAAAATTATATGTTGAGCTTGAATGAATATGAAGATTTCCTCCTTTAGGCATCAAGGAAAACACCTCTTTCAAATTAATTCCGGAAACATCTTCCAACTGACTTTGATCATCAATATAGTCTTTTACTTTATAGAAAGGATTTGCTGGTGGATAGCATTTTGCTTGTATATCACTTTTTATTATTGCATTTATATCTGTTCTGGTTTTATCCATATCGTTAGATAATTTTTTTTCATATTCGTCAAGTTCTGGAAAGTCTCTATCAAAGCTGTATTGTGTGTCATAAAATTTTAGATCGTCAAAATCGGTTTTCAATTCATCTTTATTTTTTACTTGTCGTTGTGCTTCTAGTGCATCCACGGCTCCTGTGGATTGTGTTATAGGATGCGGAGCAGGAATTATCCTTTTAAAAGAATACTTTTTTTCTTCACTCATAAAGCCCTCCAATCTTTAAGCTAAAACAAGTTAATTTGGATTTTTTTATTGATTTTTGGTTATTTCAATGTCCCTCCTTTCAAACCTGTTAATAGTTTCAAATGAAAAAAATATGAGATTATAAAAATCACATATTTGGTTTTCTAATCTTTATAAAAAGGAAACAACGAATACATAAATATACGAGATAACGAAAAAAATATAACATATAAACGATGATAAGTAAAGAAGTATCGCTTGTTTATACATTTGTATAATTATAAATCAACATACTAATTCAAACTCTTTTATAAGTCTGCGGCATACCATCTTGTTAAGGTTTTTATTAACGACCATGGTTCTGCTTTCTTTTTTGAAGATGAAATGGCTTCCTTTTACATGGTCAAGTTCAAAGCCATTTTTCCGTATTAACTTACAAAATTCTTTGAAGCTGTATTGTTTTATCATCTTATCCTCCTGACTATTGAAATTTCATATAAAAAAGTATACTATACTAAAAGAGTGCTTTGATTATAATTTAGCATGAAAATAGAATACGTCAAGGAAAGTAGATCACATGCGCGGAAGAATAAAGATATGGTTTAAGAACAAATGGGAAGAAACAATATTTAGCGAAGCAAGCAGACAACTTGGCTCTGTTTGGTCAAATAATAAATACGCTCTTATTGCTGAAATGATTGGTGTGGTTATTATTTCTGCATATATTACTGGTTTTTTAGGACTTGCTTTAATGAATCTGTTTGGTAATGAGTATAGCTATTCCATAAGAAATGTATTTGCAGTGTGGAGTCATTATGGGATGCCATGGACTATTATCTCATTTGCTATTGTTCAGGGGGCGATTTTTAAAGCAGTCATTCTGTTCAGAACTACAACCAAAAGAGATGAACGAGGTTTTGATGTTAATCAGGAACATCCTTATGGTGATGCTGATTTCATGAGCCCTGAAGTCATGCATAAGAGATTTATATGTGAGCCAATAGAGTCAAATAAGGCTACGATATTTGGATGCGATCCCAAAAATGAAAAGATACTTATAGGACAGAAGCATCCTCAGCTCAAAGTAAATAGAAATTGCTTTATAGTTGCGGGACCTTCTGCTGGTAAATCAGCAACATTTATTATCCCTCTTATCTTACAAATAATGAGAAGAGGAGAATCAGCGATCATATCGGATCCTAAATCAGAGCTTTTTAAATTTTGCTCTGAACTCGGAAAGGCACTTGGATATGAAGTAAGACTCCTTTCACTTAATCCAATGTTTCTCAAAAATTCTGATCCATGTAATTTCCTAATGTATGTAGGAGACGATGTAGATAAAGCGCAGGTGGTTGCAAATGCAATCATCAATACCACAACAGCAGGAAATGAAATGTTCTCATTCTGGAACGAAGGAGCACTAAACCTTCTGCAAGCTATTATTCTAAGGATAACAGTAGGAGATGATTACAAGCCAGAAGAGAAAAACCTTCCGCAACTCTTCACATATATAACGACACATGATCTGCAGCAAATCGAAGCAGATTTTGAATATCTGTCGGATTCTCATCCTGCAAAGGCAATCTTTAAGATTTATAAAGATGGAGATGACATACCTAAAAAGCAGGTTCTTCAGGGACTTGGAATCAAACTAAAACTCTATAATTCGCCAACATTACGCAAGATATTATCAAGTACAAAATATGGGTTGGATGTACTTAATCCCGGAAGAAAGAGATGCCTTTACTTTATAGGAAGTAATGATCAGGATTCATCAATGGCATCTGTAGTTTCACTTTTCTATACGCTTGAATATCAGGAACTCGTTAGATATGCAGATATGAGAAAAGATGGAGAACTGCCGATAACAGTGCATATGGTCTTGGATGAGTACGCTAACATGGCAGCTATTCCGGATTTTGAAAAGAAACTATCAACCGTAAGATCAAGAAATATCGTTACCTATGTAGTTGTTCAAGATATTAATCAGCTCAAGACAAAACATCCGGGCGAAACGTGGAAGACAGTAATGAATGATTTAGATTATTTTATGCTTCTTAAGACAAATGATCCGGATACTATCAAATGGTGGCATGACATGATAGGTGAGCAGACAAAGGCTCTAAAGAATAAAGGTTACCAGAAAGCAAAAACAACATTTATTGATATTCATGATGATGAACATGTAAACGAAACTACTGGACAAGGATATGTAATGACTTCGCACCAGATAAGATCGCTAAAAGAAAATGAGATGCTTCTTTTGATGACGCAGCAAAATGTATTAAAGATACATACATTCTTTTGGAAAAGGCACCCTTATTCTAAATATATTACAGATGAGACAATGGTCCTTCCTGCACAGCATTATCCATATTGGAGACTTGTGGAAGACAACGTAGTCGATGAAGATTTTGATTATGACAATGAGCCGTCAATAGTAATAGACATTCCTTTGGATGAGAAGTTTGTAGGAAACGAAGGATATGATCCCGACAAGATGCTTGGCATTAATTCATCTGCAAGTTCAATAAAGAAGAGTGTTAAAAATGCTTTTGTTAGGAAGAATGAAGATCCAGCGGATAAGGAGAAATCGCAAAAAACAATTACAGAAATAAAAGTATCGCACATAACCAAGGAAGATATTGAAAAGAAAAAACATTCTACAGCCCAAATTGAGCTGTCAGAGAAAAATTCTGAAGAAAAAAACAAAGAAGAGGTAAGGCAACCTGTTCAGAGAAGAAAAACGCAAGTACAAAATCCAAAACCAAAACCAAAACCAAAACCAAAGCCAAAGCTTGCGGAGATGGTAAAAGAAGTAAATGTTGAAGATTATCTTTCTTCTTCAGTTGCAATAAATGATGCGGAGGAGTTGTAAATGTCAAAAGCACGTATAGACGTACCTGATGAATTAAAGGATTTTCTTGTAGTTAGTCACTGCGATGATTTCCCTGTAGATACTTATTATATTACGCCGGCACAGCTCGAGATTTTTCAAGCGATAGTTGATAACAGAGCTGTAGCGAGGGAAATGAGAAAACTTGGAATGAGTTATATGAATTCGACATTATTATATGGCCCGCCTGGTACTGGTAAGACCACAATGGTCAAATGGATAGCGCATAAGCTGGATATGGATTATGCATATCTTGATTTTTCACAGCTGATAAGTGGGGGGATATTTGGCTCAACAGCAAGGAATCTAAAGGCAATCTTTGATTTTATGAAGGATAAGGATTGTATATTTCTTTTAGATGAAATAGATTGTATCGCTGTTAAAAGAGGGGAGGAATCACAAGCCACAGGAGGAGAATTGTCACGAATAACAATCTCTTTAATGCAGCAGATGGATTCATATAGAAATACTGGCGCAGATACTATTCTTATAGGATGTACAAATAGAGCAGATAGATTAGATGCAGCTCTTTTGAGTCGATTTTCTATTACAAAAGAAGTTCCAAGGCTGACTAATGATCAGAAGTTTGAGTATATATGCCAGTTCCTTGATGCTAAAAATATTTCATATGAAGAAGCCAATATAAAAGATTACTGTGCAAAAACTGCAATAGTCCCTAATAGAAATATAGAGTCAGATATGGAAAGATGTGCTGTTCAGTGGATAAAAAATGGAAAAGAAAAGTATTATCTTGAACGTATAGAGGCAGCCAATGTATAGAAAGTATATTTGTAGATCAGTCGTTACATACAACACAAGTATTTAAAGGAGGATATATGATAAACAGAAAAATAAAGAAATTAAAGAAAACAAAGTGGTTTTTACCTATTTTATTTGGAATAGTACTAATGATCACGTTATTGCTTTTTATTGGAGTAGCTTTTGTGATTCAGCATACAGTCCCCAGGAAAAAAAGTATAAATAGCAATGTTATAGCAAAATCAAATAGCGAAGAATTAGTAATTAAACCTGACCAAGCAGGCACATTATATTCTATAGCGGAGGATGATATTGCTTCTGAGTATGGCTCAAATGAGGCTTTAGAATCAGGTTACGATACAGATAATCTTGGAACTGGAAAGGCTGACAGATTAAGGGAGCTGCAAGATCAGTTGGATTCGATTTCATCTGGTGATGGATTGAATTCTTCAGAATATGAGAATGATATAAGAGGTAAGGTTGATTATAATACTTTAAATTCAAGCCTTAAGGATGCTGAAGATGAGATAGAAAACAAAATTGATAGTATTCAGACTTCAACATCAACAGAGATAAATACAGTTAGAACAGTTATTGCAACGAATAAAACTGATTCCGACAATAAAATCAGTAAGATAAAAACTGCGGTTGATTCAAATACATCAAAGTTAGGTTCGCTTGAGAGTAAAGTCAATACAAATGCTAGTAACAGTGCTGCAGCGCTAAATGATTCAAACAAAAAGCTGACAGAGGCATTAAATAGGGCAAAGAACGAACTATCAGACGAAGACAGGAGAACGAACGAGTCCTTAAACAAAGCAAAAGAGGAGCTAACAGATGCTGACAAAAAAACAAACGAGGCATTGGATGAATCTAATAAACAAATGACTGAGTCGTTAAACACTGCAAAAACAGATCTTACCGGTAAGATTGATAATCTGGGAACATCACTTACGACTACGATAAATAATAATTACACAAGTATCACAACAGGATCTACTGCTGTACTTATCGGTACATATGATAATTCCGATCCGACGAATACAAAACTAATCTTACAGGGAGGAAAATAATGGTGAAAAAAAAGATCGTGAGTTTATTTTTTTCCTTACTGATGGCTTCTTTAATTGTTTCTTGTGGAAACAAGGGGATAGAAATTGAAAATGCTAATACTAATGTGAAAAACGCAGGTAAAATGGCTGCAGGAAACAGCAAAGATCAGAAGATAGATGTGAACTATAATCTTAATTCATGCAGGAAAATGCTGACCGATGATGAAAAAGTGAACATTATGGAGTCATATGAATTTGAAAAGACAGATGATTATATTTCAAATTCTGATCTGAGGAATCAGCTTGGTGATGATCTGATCACTTCCTTTTCAAACTTAGCAACGACATATGTTGATAAGATTTATGATGTAAATGCGATTAGTGTAGTTGCAAATAAAGAAGAGTATATGTCTGAGATGGATAAAGTTTTTTCTGATAACTGTATTGTAGGAACAGACGGAAACACTTTTAAGGAAGAATGGACTCAAGCAGTGATAGATTCAGGGGTAATAATGGATGCAAGGTTTTCTACCGGAAAAGGATATGTTTATGCAGACGATAAAGAGGTATATGTGAGAGGAATCCTCAATCTAAAAGTCGAGTCAGCAGAAGATATTACAAAGATACAGAAGTATCTACCGGCAGATGTAGAAGTTGGACAGGAATACAATTTTGTTTACGACATAGGATTTGTTGCATTGGGGGAAGAAGAGGATGAGGATATCCCATTAGATAATGGAAAAATAGATTATATCCTTGCACTTGGTGCACATTGATGGAGGGCAAAATGAAAAAGAAAGAGTATTTTAAGAAAACATTGTTTACCATACTTACTGTAATATGCTTTGTGCTTTTTGTTCCGGGAACGGATCTATCGCCATATGCAGCGATGAATGATAAGTCAGATACATACAGATCTGTAGTATATGATGAAGGAAAAGATTCATTAAACACTGTTAGTGAAGTAACAAGAAAGATTTCTAGTTATGGAGTACTAGCTGATAACAGTGATTATACCGAGGCAAGGGTTTACCTTGATTCAGATGATTTTAGAAGAGTTGCATATCTTATCAATTCATTTAATAAGCAGTTGTCTTCAACAGATATTGCAAATAATAGATCATATAATAATGCAATAATCAATAAGAAACTTTCCAAAAATCTTTTTTCGAAGATTGGCTATGAATCATCAGTATCTGTACCTACAACAAAAGTAGATGGCTTTGATAAAGCAGAAGAGACAAGGGCTTTTACAGAAAAAATACTTGATAACATAAGGTGATGAAAATGAAGATAAGAAAAGTAGTGATGCCTCTTATTGTATCTGTATTTAATGTAGTCATGCTCTGTGGTTGTCAGAGTGATATACAGATATTTGAAGATGCGGGCGCAAAGTATAAAGCAGTAGCGATTTCTAATATGAATCTTGAAAATGATACATATTATGTAAAAGAAGGAACTAAGTTCTACGAAGTATTTGAAGCGGAAAGATCAGGAGGTGGCGGTGATATTGATAGCAGTAGATGTGCATACTATCTAGGAGATTATGAATCTAAGATACCAACATATTACCTAGGGGAGTTACTTGCATATGCTTCAAAGTCCAATTCTATAGATGATGTAAGTTTGGAAAGATATTCTGATACAGGCTATTCTATCGGTGTATCTGGTGCTGAGTGGAAGGATGGATATATAACGTTTGAATTAAAACAAGACGCAGTAAAAAAGTCTGATGCTGCATCAAAGTTTAAGAATGATCGAAGCGATTATATTATGATCGAGACTATCAACGGTAAGCCTGTAAGTGCGGATATGCTTAATAAAGCAGGGGTGTTTGTCGGACTTGAGGAAAATAAGGATTATGAGATCTCATTCTGGGCTGGAACCTATTATGGAGTTACTACTGTTAAAGCGGATACACACTTCTTTCAGGCATATGAGGCGTTTACATTGACAAATCACGAAATAACCAGGAATGGATATATAGCGATAAGACTTCCGGATGACAGTAAGACTGGCTATTATTATATAGACGGAAAAGGATTGTTCAGATATGTGGCAGAAGAAAAAGGGCAAGATTTAAAAGCTTTAAACTATAACGAGCCATATTATGAGTCTGAAGAAGAGCAGTTCGCAGCATATTCTCAGCAGTTTAATTTTTCAATAGAAACGCAGAAGGTAAATGGCTCGATAATGGCTACGTTCGATAAAGATTCTGTTACTGACTTTACTGATACAAGTGATCTAAAAATGATGGTCACTAATCCAAACGGTGAGGTTCAAATGTTTAAGGCTGATGCTGAAGAAGGAGCTTTTTGCGCAAATTATACTACGATGATGCCGGGAAAATGGACAGTTAATATCTCACCTCAAAGTCTTAATGTAACTGACATAGAAGTTAAAGATAATTCTGCAGAGCAAGAAATGACACAGAACACTTATACATTCCAGCTTGATTCAGATAAGACTGGAATAGAATTTTATGTGAATTACGAAGGCGAAGGTGAAGTTAATGCGCAGGTAATAGGTCCAGATGGTCAAAGTCATGACCTTGTAAAAGATAGATCGAATATTGGAATGATTGGATATATATATCCTTTTGCTGAAGCGGGTGAATACACAATAAATGTCTACCACTATCCCGATACCAAGATCACTGAAGCAGAATATGAGATAAATACGAAGAATAAACAGGAAGAGATCATTACAATTGAGGGGTAGGTATAAGTGGTTGCATTACCCGTTATTAATAGAAAGAATGTTATATTTTTATGGACTACCGTAAGGTAGTCCATTTTTAATTGGTATGTCAATTACAAACTGGTTGACAAAAATAAAATAGGAGTATACTATACATAATATGAAGAGAATAGTATACTTTACAACTAAATATACGGCTCTTTTACTTGCAGGAATAATCTCAATTTCATATATGACTGTCACTGTGCATGCAGTTACAGAGAAAGAAAAAGAAACATTTAAGAAAGAGATTATCTTAGCATCAGAACTACTTCAAAAAGCAATAGAAAATTCAAGGATAAAAACATACGAACAGCTCAAGAAAGACATTTCCAAGACAGATTTAGATTATCAGCTAACGATGATGTCTTATGACAATCAGGAGGATCCTTATTCAGCATGTAATTACAATGAGCTGATCTTTGCTTATGCAGTTGCTAAAGAAAATTCAGACGCTATTGATACTCTTTATAATTTGCCGTTTTATACAGTCAGCTATAAAGAGACGACTGTTGAAGAGTTCGTACCTAAATTAGTACAGACGTATGATCAGACAGAAGATGGTTATTATACGCTTGGCAAAAAAGTATATATAGAAAAGCCAACCGAAATAGTGATCACAAAAAAAGTTTCTGGTGTTGGCAATAAGTATCAGAGCATCGGGACAAAAACAGTTTCTCCTGAGCTGAAAAAATTGAATTATGGAGAGGTTTCGGTAAAAGGATTGTCTGCGGAAGATATACTTTCATATTTTGGGGTGAATAATGATACTTCAGTACTTAACGAGTATGAAAAGAAGCTTGCAAAAGCAGAAAGTATAGTAAGCGGAACGGGGCTTTCAGAAATCTATAACATAGAATTTCCTGCGAAGTTTGAAATAAGCGAAGATATTAAAGCTTATATAAGCAATATTCTGCTAGATGAAAAAATCGATTACACCAGAAGAAGCTTTATATCTGTTGCACAGGCTCTAATTGGAAAAGTCCCCTATGAATGGGGAGGGAAATCGGAAAAGAGTGGATATGATACTACGTGGTGGACCTTAAAAGATAATGGACAGCAGAAAGGATTGGATTGTTCAGGATTTGTTCAGTGGGCTTTCCGTACTGCTGGATTTGAGGGATGGAAAGAACTTGTTAGTACCAAGAGAATCTTAGGCTTAACCAAAACTATATCAAGTGCTGAACTTCAGCCAGGGGATCTAGGTCTTCTGAATAATGGGCAAAGTCTTAACCATGTTGGAATTTATGCCGGGGAAGGATATTGGATTCATTGTTCATCAGGAAAAGGTACGGTTGTAATAGAAAAAACTGATATGTTTACTATTTTCAAGGAGATGCCTAAAACAGGGACTTCTACAAAGAATGAAGAAGTATTAGAGCACTCAATATATCAAGTTGAATCACCTGAAGATGAAGAAAAAGAATATACAAAAGAAGACGTATATCTTCTCGCACAGCTCATTAATCATGAAGCACACACGGAAGGATTAAATGGATGGATAGCGGTGGGGGAAGTAGTAAAAAACAGATTACATTCGGAACACTTCCCGTCTACTTTAAGAGAAGTTATTTATCAGAAAGGTCAATTCGCATATAGCGATGAGATAGAAAATATGGTTCCTACAGAGGAAGAGATAGAAGTTGCAGAAAACGTGCTGCATGGACGACTCGAAATTTTGGGGAACGATGATGTTTTATTTTTTAGAAACGCAAACGGTTCAAAAGAAGCGTGGGGCGATTATCGATGGTTCGCTGAAATCAATCACCATGAATTCTACTTAGGTAGGACATAAGAAAGGAAAAGAAATGGCAGCAAAATCACAGGAAGAATTAAAAAAGAAGGCGGCAATGATTGCAGAGGAAGCCAAGACTACTGCAAAAAAGGCAGCTAAGAAAGATTTGGAAGTAAACGAAGAAGGTGAAGAGACAGTATCTGCCGAGCAGTCAGATGAGGATAAGAAAGAAGTACCGGTTTCTTTATCTGAGACAATCAGTGAGATGAACAATAATGCTTCAGCGGTAGATAAAAAGCAGGTAACAGAAGAATCTGCAAATGAGTTTAAGAGGCAATCTGATGAAGAAGATCAATTCTTAAGACGTTCAATTAATATTCCTTCAAGAAGAGCAATGAAGAAAATTTTTGAACATGAAGAGATCATCGGTGATGAGTTTGATGAGGTAGTATCTGAAGGTCAGCAGAGAGAGCTTGAATATCAGGTGCTTTCTGATTCGGCTAAGGCTAAAAAGCCAAAAAGACTTCTTGGCAGAGTTGTCGGCGTAGAGCCTTTAGAGAGTTCTGATGGCAGAGTAATCTCTTACAACGCCAAAGTTTCACTTATCATGAATCCTCAGGATCCTGAGACAAAAGCTCTTATTAAACAGAGAAAAGAACCAAAGTCAATATATTCGATTTATATTCCGGCGCCAATGTTCTTTTTCCAAAGAAGACCGGAGCTATTTGAAGGACCGGAAGGACTTCAGAATCTATATAGAGCCATGAAGAATAAGACGAATGCACTTGTTGAGTTTGTAGTATATAACATTTCGCCGGATGACAAACGAGTAATCGGAAGTCGTATCAGAGCAATGCAGCTTAAGTCACATGATTATTTCCTTGCTCGTGATCCTAGAACGAATAAGAGAAAGGCAGAAGTTGGTAGTAAGTGCCATGCTAGGATCACAGAAGTAGGAACAAAGGGGATTACTGTTGAAGTATGCGGTGCGGAGACGTTTGTTCCAAATGATGAATTATCATGGCTTCATATCAATAATCCAAAGAATGAAGGATATAAGGTGGGACAGTCGATTCCTGTAGTCGTAAAGTCTGTAGAAGTAGGTCAGGTCGATATCAATAAGAGAAAGACTCAGTTTGTTGATATTACGGTATCTCCAAAGGAGGCAACAAAGAAGCCCCTTGAGAAACATGGAGATGAATATCAGATCGGTTCTACATATTCGGGATTCGTTTCATTTAGATTGAACACGGGACTGTATATTGTCCGCATTGATGAAAAAGTAGAAGCAATCTGCTATCCACCTGATTTTGGAACGCCGAGGATTGGTTCTGAATGTAGCGTCTATCTTAATGACAAGAATGAAGTAGGTTTTACAGGCAAATTTGCATATTTTGAATAAATACTGCGAGGAGTAATGATGAAAAAGAAAATCAAAAAAATGACTGCGGGACTCATATGCATGGGAGTTCTTATCATAACACTTATGGCAGCACTTATCTTTAATAGGAATGCACTTCTTAAAGAAAGAGAAGTAACAGATGCGTATGCTGCAGAGATGCTTGCTAATCAGCAGACAGTATATGTTGCTATTGCGGATATCAGACATGGAGATACGATCACAGATGGAGTAAATGTACAGCTGCAAAATGTCTACACCGGCTTGTCATCGGATGTGTACATGACAGCCGAAGAACTTGGTTCTACTGCTATCATTGATATTCCGGCAGGAGTTACCGTAATGAAAGAGATGGTGACGGCCGTAGTGATAGCGCAAGATACGAGAGAATATGAGATTCAAGTTGCAAGGCTTATGCAGGATCAGAGCGAGAATGATTATGTTGATATCAGAATCATGTTTCCTAATGGTATAGATCAGACCGTACTTACTAAGAAACAGATAAAGAATCTGAATCTTGAGAGTTGTGTGTTTAAGACTAACTTAAATGAAGAAGAGATTATAAGGCTTGCATCTGCTACCATTGATGCATTTACAATCACTGGCACAAAGATCTATGCAACCAGATATGTGGAGTCGAATCTTCAGGAAGAAGCACTTCCGACATACCTTGTTAATACATATGTACAGGATATGTTTGATTCAACATCAGCATATTATGATGGAAACCTTCTTACAAAAGCTATTCAGACACTTAACACAGATGCACGTCTTGATATGGAAAGAAAGCTCAAGAATCTTACATCAGAAAAACTTGCGGCTGTTGCAGCTGGTCATGAACTTGAAGATACTGCAAAGAATTCTGCACTTGCAGGAAACGGAGAGTATGATGCAGAAGCAGCCGAGGCACAGGATGCATCAAATGGTTTCTTTGGTAATTTGCTGGGAAACAAAGATGATTCTGAAGAAGAAAACTCAGATGAAGCTCTTAACAGTAATGAAGCTAAGTCGGATTTAGAAGGCGAATAACAGAAAAATGGCGGGAGGATGAAACTCCCGCCTAATAAGGAGAATTTGGAGAGATATGGAGAATACAAAGATTTTTTCATTTGTGGGGCTCGAACATGAAGAGATTCCATATTATATAGCACAAGAGCTTTCTGATAGAGGAAGAAACGTGCTGGTTATAGATAATTCTATTCGCCATAATCTGTTTCTTTCGCTAAATAGATTAGACGAAGCGGCAGATTCAGTGGAGGCTGGAAAGATTATCTTTTTAAGAAACAAAGGATTTTCAGAAAATAATTTCAAGAAGTTTGATGCTGTGATTATCTATCATGGCATGAATCCGGATTCCGCGCTTATGGATGAGTCGGATAGAAATATTTTAGTAATGAACTATCTTACATCAGATCTAAGAGATATTCGAAATCATACGAATCTTAATAAGGTTTCGAAGTACAAAAATCTTGAGTATTTATTTAAAGATAGAGCATCCGGAAAGGTTTCAGAAAAATATATTAAGAACCTGATGGGGCTGGATGAAGTTGAAGATGAAGCAATTATTACGTTTGATGAAAATGATCTTGCTATGAAAATCGCATTTCAGTATAACGGAATCCAGCCTATAAAAGGTCTTTCAACTGAGCTTAGACAGTATATTAACGGATTCATTGATGATGTGCATTTAGCTCAGAAGAAGAAAAAGAAAGAGGAAAAGAGAAATAAGAAGGGAGATGGAAATAAATGATTATCACGGTACGTGGGCTTAATAACGGACTTAAGAGAGCAGCATCAGTAACAGCCCTTCTTTCTTCAATGACAGCAATCGTAAAGTCAAAGAAAACATTGGCTATACAGCTTACTTCATATGGTGATCCTTCGATTATCGAATATATTGAAGGAAAACAGTTAAAAGCGGAAGAGATAAATGTAGGTTTTAAAGTATGGAAAGATGAGGGTATTGATGCACTGCTTGTAAGAAGTGAGACAGCGGACCTTACAAAAGAGCATTACGATCAGACTGTTACACAGATTTCTGAAAAAGAGAATCTGTTTGATGTTTTAAAACCAACTCAGAAAAAGGATTTCTTTGCTTTCCTTAATATTGAGTCGGTAGAAAACATTATAAGTGGTGCGAAAAATGTGTATGATTACATCTTTATTCTTTTACCAGAGCTTCCTGAGCTGATCGATGTTGTAAAAGCAAAGGCTGATGAAAACATCATTGTGATTCCGCAGGGACCAAAGGTTGAATTTGATGAAAAGATGGATAAGACAACGATTCTTGTAAATGATTTTGAACCAAATTCAATTTATACAGCAAAAAGTATGGCTAAGGAATATAAAACCAAGAAAGTATATTATATTCCACATAATTGCCAGTACAAGGATGCACTTTTACAAAAGAATTTACTGGACTTTGTCTTGAAAAACAAAAGGAATATCAAGACAGATATAAATTTTGATTTTACTTCATCGGTAATGCAGCTTCTTGCAAAATATGTGGCCGGAATCATGGATGAAGAAGATGATGATGAAGATTATCCTGATATAGCGGAAAAGAAGGAAAAAATCAAAAGAAATGAACCCGAAGATATACAGGACGAAGCTATCCAAGAGATCATAGTTAAGAGTGGACCTTTTGGAATCATTAAGAAGAGAAAGCTTACAGCGGACCTTTAAGGAGAACAGTAATGGTAATTAATACACTGGTAATACTTGGGATTTTTTCTGCCACAGGATTTGCTATGTATAGATATATGAAGCTGATCTCGGGAACATCGGATCTTGATTCATTTGATAATGACTATACGGATGTAAATACGTTGACAAGGAAGGTTCAGGATCAGTTTGCGATGATGCTTCGCCAGGATATTCGTGAGAAGAACATGACCAGAAGGGATTATGAACAGTCTCAGAGGACAAAAGCGGAGATCAGACAGAACTTAAAAGAAGCTGCTTATGGAAATCCAAATGCAAAAAAAGCTATTAAAGCATATATCACAGGAATGCTTCTTACTGAAGAGCTTGCGTTTGGTGTAAATGAGCAGACAATAGATGAAATCATCCCATTTAATAATGTTGATGAACTTCATGCACAGGATAAATTCGAGATCCTCAACTATATCTATTCTAACTTTAAGCAGGAAATAGATAAGAACGGAAAAGAGTGTGGTCCTTTGGGTAAAGCAGGATTTGCTCAGATGTTCAAGGATTACATGATTGATAATGAAGGAAACCTTATACCAACTGAAGTAAATGGCGAGATGATGTTTGACTTTTCAGCGCAGAAGTTGGATGAGATTTTTGGTGACATTTATCCTGAATATGAGCTGGACTATACGGATAAGATTGCTATTCTTGCGCAGAGAATATTTGAGAAATATAAAGGGTTTGGCGTTATAGATACACTGTTTGATACTAACCTTGACGAGATTGATGCGGGTGTATCCGGTGTTTCAAAAGATGGATATGACATCGACTCTAAGAATCTTACTTTTTCATATCAGAGTATATGGATCACAATTTTTGGTAATAAGGTAAGGCTTTCATGCATCGGTTTTGAGTCGCAGGAAGAGCTTATCAGAGTAACTCAGAATATTTATAAGTATGGCGCTAATAAAGTTCTTAATAAGGACAACGGATATGTAGTCTCAACAATGAAGAATGGTTCTCGTATCACTGTTATGAGACCACCTTTCGCATCGAGTTATGGATTCTTTGCAAGAAAATTCGATTCTACACCATCTGTGCGACCAGAGTATCTTATTGGTTCTTATAACCAGATTACAAGGGAGTACAGATATAAGAATTGGGAACTTGCATATAAACTTGTTAAATGGCTTATTAGGGGAGAGCGAACATGTGGTGTTACTGGAGCACAGGGAACAGGTAAGTCAACAATGCTCAAGTCTCTCATAAGTTTCATTTCATCAACATATTCAATCCGTGTTCAAGAGATATCTGCCGAGCTTAATCTTCAGTATACATACCCGAATAGGAATATTGTTTCTTTTCAGGAGACAGAGACGATCGGTTCGCAGGCTGGAATCAACTTTGGTAAGAAGACTAACGCTGATATAACAATTATCGGTGAGCTTGCAGAGGCTGTTCAGGCAACATATGTTATTCAGACCGCGCAGGTTGCTTCACTTCAGGCTTTATTTACGCATCACGCAAAGACTGCGTATGACTTTATTACAGCTATCGCGGATAACCTTCTTGATCCTAAGCATGGAATATATTCTGAGAAGAAAGAAGCGGTAGAAAAGACTGCTGAAATCTTAAATATAGATATACATCTCGAAAATCAGAAGGGTATGCGTTATTTGTCAAGAATAACAGAAATCATTCCTACTAAGGCAACAAAGTATCCTACAGAAGTAGATGAAAATGCAACGGCTAATGATGATAGGAGAGAATATTACAAGAGACAGACGGATAGAGAATTGTTTACATGCGTGAATCTTGTAGAGTTCCACAATGGCGAATTTATTCTTAGGAATCTGCCATCAGCTAAGATGCAGGCAGATATCAGAAAGAGACTTTCGCCTGAAGAAGAGCAGCTCTTTATCAAAGATATGGAAGAGTTAAAGAAGTTTATAAATAACGCAGCTTAAAAGAGGGCATAAGAATGTCAAATATATATATTTATGTATTAGTAGGCATCTTTGGAGCGGCATTGGTACTTGGAATCGTATATCTGTTCCTTGTAGCAAAGCAAAGAGAAGATGATGACAGATTTTATAAAAAAATAACGGTAAGAGGAAACGGAAAGAACCATCTATATTATTTCTATATCTTTTTTAATAGATGTCCGGGGCTCAATAAGTATTTCAAAAAAGTACTTAAGACTGTTGAAGGGATTTATCCAGCAGATCCGTTATCTATAAATATAAAAGCAACAAATATGATGCTTAAAAATCTTATTACATCATTAGGTATTCTTGCTGCGATTATTTTTATGGCAGGGGGGGATGTTTTCTATATTGCAATGGGTATGCTTGCATCAGGAGTGCTGTTTGATCACAGGATATCCGCTTCATTAAGGAAGAAGGAATTTGAATTATTACGACAGCTGCAATCATTCTTATCTGATGTAAGGCATTATTACATGCAGAGCAGGCGTGTAGAAGATGCGATTGCTGCAACTTTGGATGATATACCATATGAGATTTCTCTTCATATTCAAAAAGTCTATGATATAATATCCAGCCCGATTATGGAAGAAAAAGTAGAAGAGTATGCGCAGTCAAATCCTAACAGGTTTTTTATGCTGCTTACCTCAATCTGTGCAGTAATAAAAGAGCATGGTGATGTAAATGAACTAGAAAGCAGTAATTTCCTAGAGTCAGTTGCGTACCTTAAAGAAGAGGTAAATACAGAAATCCTAAAAAAGGAACGAATTGATTACAAGTTTAAGATGCTTTCATCACTTGCGTTATGGGCAGCATTTTTTATCAAACCGATAGAGATGTGGTGTCTTACTAACATGCCTGATCTTGAAGAGTTTTATACAGGTCTTTATGGAAGATCGATAATGGTTGGTATTTTTGTACTCTCATTTATATGCTATAAGCTTGTTGAGATTCTAAAGGATGCGAAAAAAGGCGATATAAGAAGAATGAGCATCTGGACGCAGGTTTCCAATATTCCTGTCATATCAAGAAACTGTAACAGGATCATCAATAGGTATTACACCAAAGCTATGAAGCTTAATGATGATATGAAGGAAGTGGGAGATCATACGGGACCAAAAGCCTTTATAGTGCAATCCCTTACGCTTGGAATAGCAGGATTTTTTATCATCAATGCAATGTTTGGAGCATCGATCATTGGTGAGAAGATCACGATGATAAATACATTCATTGGAAATTTTGATTCTGTTATAGTTCCTAATACGGTTTATCTAGCTGCAATGGAACAGGTATCTAATGACTATGCAAAGTTGTATAAGAATAGCAAGTTAAAGGATTTGGATGAAGATGCTATGACATCAGATATCATGGCAAACACTAATGTAAGGAATGAAGAGTATGCCAGAATGGTCGCTCAGGGAGTTATCAAGCAGATAAAAGCATATAAGAATACATACTATAAATGGTGGCAGCTTCTTATATCAATGTTTGGAGCAGTAATAGCAGCGATAGTTCCATATGGGATGCTCAGATTCAAAATCAAAGTTGCTTCTGTTAATAAGGAAGATGAGGTTAATCAATTCCAGACACTTGTACTTATTCTTATGAATACAAGCGGAATTAAGGTAGATGATATTTTAGAGTGGATGGATAGATTCTCATACAGCTTCAAATCTTCGATTGAGATATGCATCACTGAGCTTGAGATGGGTGAACAAAAAGCCCTTGAAAAGATGAAAATGTCCGAAACTTTTCAGCCTTTTAAAAGATTTTGTGACTGTCTTTTAGAAATTGATTCAGTTGGAGTTAAGAAAGCATTTGATGAGATTGCAACAGACAGGGCATATTCTTTGAAAAATAGAGAACAACAAAATGAAATGATAACGAATGACAGAGCATCCAAAGCGATGTGGATATCATATACGCCAGTAATGACAGAATTGGTTCTTTATCTTATTGCGCCAATGCTTTTATATTCTATAAAACTATTTCTTGCGATGGATCTGTCAATTTAAACAAATATCTTTTTACAGAAAGGAAAAGGAAAAATTATGAATGAATCAGCAAGTAAGGAAATGAAAATGGTACCAGGTATGTGCGAGGGAGGAAATGCAGATAGTCTTATCAGAACAATAGGTGGAGTAGTTCTTGCACTTCTTTTTGTGGGAGTTCTTTTTGGACTGTACGGTGTTTCTAAGGGATTTTTTGATAAAGCAGGTAATAAATTAAGCCAGATGTCAGTAACAATGGATGAATCACAGTATACAGAATATGATGGAGCAGTTATATCTGGAACACAGGTTATTTCTTTCATCAAAGCACATGAGAATGATGAGATATGCGTAAGCGTTAACAACGGGCATACAACAACCTCATATATTTATTCATCAACAGATCTTTCTAGCAAGGATGGAATTGGAGCGGTATCTGCAGCTCAGAATAAAGCAAATCTCTCTACTGTTTATATCAATCCTAATTCAAAGTATCTTGGGGAGATCGTAAGAGATTCCGTGGATGCGGCCAATGGTACGATTGTAGGTGTAAACTTTACTATTCAGACAAGCTAATAAAGGTTAGCTAGCAAGGGGATCTATTATCCCCTTGCGAAAGGATAAAAGATGAGCAATATGCGAACACAGGATTTTTGGACAGCGGTAGCCAATGTGGTTATATTTGGACTGCTTGTTACTACGTTTTTTATTCTGTTGAATTTATTTGTGATAGCGGAGAGAAAAGAAGTTGGTGCTTCATATACCAAAGATGCAGTAACAGACTATCCTAAAGAGCTGACGCAGGAAGAGAAAGACTTAATTAAAGGATCGAGTGTATTAGCTGAAGCTATATCTTATTCAGACGGAACATATATAAAGATAAATGGAACGGTAGTGTCTGATCTCATAGTAGCAGCTACGGGTGAAGATTATATTACATATGCAAAAAAGTATGGTACTGGCATTTTAGATAATTATATTTCCATAAAAGGTAAATATAAAAAAGAAGTAGCGCTTAACGGAGATGGGGCAGTATCAGGAGTAAGTTATACATTAGTTTATTGAGGTATGGATTATGGATATATCAAGACCATTTGTTTACGCCATCGGATTATTCTTAATCACAGTCTTTATAGTGCAGGTATTCTATATTAAGTTTGACCAGAATGTGCAGTCATATGTGGATGATGCGGTAACGGATTTTGTAAATGATTCCTGTGCATCAGGATATATGTCTCCTGAGAGTTATCTCAAGATGGCGCGAAAGATCAATAATACAGGAAATCTGTATACGTTATCTATGATACATGAAGCAAAAGTAGTAATGCCCTATGTAAAAGAGAGTGGAAAAGAAGTTAAGGGTAGCTTCGTGGTTAGTAATAGCACATATAATAAAGAAGAAATACTAGAGGAAATGTTTCCTGTAAATACAACCGATTATTATAATTACATGCTTAATAATGGGGACTATGTTAAGGTCACACTAAATCTAAAAGAGCCCACACCGGCCGGAAGGCTTTTTGCGTTTTTGTCGGGAACAGAGCTTAAGACAATAGAGTTTTCTTATGGAGCTTATGTAGGGAATAGGGAAGAGAACGGGATGGTGAAGTGAGGTAATGAATACGGTCATATATAAACCCTTTAAAAAGAAGATAGATAAGTGGGAGATTGACACTAGCGATATCAAGGAAAACGAATTAGGTAGAAAACTTATCAATGTAAAAATAGGTGAGCAACAGATAGTAGACAATGATACCGGAAGTGTTATAGAGACTATTCCGGTTACTGAGTATATGTATGAAGATATATTAAGAAATCTTTTTTGTAACAGTGAGGAGTATGCAGCAAGGATATGCCTTGGATATTTCCCGCAGGTTGTTGTTACTTATGAAAATAGGCTGGTAATACATAATGAAGCGGTATCTGAGGAAGTAGAAAAGATACAAAAAGTTATAAAAGGCTATGAAAAGAATAGCATAGCAGAAATACTTGTCAATTCGCTCCTTAATTATAAGACACAAGTTCATATATCAAAGGAATATAGAAAACTCATAAAAGACATCAATGAAAAATGTGGTAATTTCTATGCCCCAGATTTCATAGGATTAGTTTTAAGAGAATATTTCTTTGAGACGGAGAGGAGGCTTTCCGAATATAAAGAAGAGATTCATATTATGTCTCCAGTAGAGCTAACGCAGGAAATCGGAAAGAGTCTTAAAGAAGATAATTTAGAGAAGCTTGAAATAATAAAAGAGGAGCTTCTATATGCATTTCTTTTAGGAGATATAATAACTAATCCAAAGGCAGGAAGTATGTATGGATAATACGAAAATAATGGGTAAGGACATAAGTACGTTACTTAATATTAAGGATAATACCTTGAGCGGACGAATCAGTTTTTTTTGTATTGTATGCATTATTTTTTTAGTATACGTCCTATATAACATAGCGGTTGTCATATGGACAATAAGAAAAGAAGAATTGCTATTAAATTTTCGAAATGAGATACGTAGGAAACATAAAAAGAAGGAACGAAGGAAAAATGCACCTTTAGAAGTCCCAGTGGAAGAAAACGAAAGAAATATTATCAGATCATTGCCAACGGATAAGGATATAGAAAAAGCAAGGGAAGACCTTGTGCGTTTCCACAAAAAGAAACACTTATGAGAGAAGGTGCTCTATGAAACTAGAAACAAATAAAGAGGAATACTATGGTTATACTTTTTATCGAAACGGAAAGATAGTTTCTCCTGATGGAAGAGAAGTTAATGGATATTATTTTACGTATCCCTATTCTCATATAAACATTAATCATGATGGGAAATCAGAGAAGAAACTCAAGGCAAAACTTATGTATGAGCTTTTTTCCGGCGAAAAAGTTTCTAGAAAGTTTATAGTGCGTTTTAAGGATAGTGATCCTAAGAACTGCGCTTTTGAAAATCTGTACCTTGAGAGCAGGAAAGAATTCGCAAAAGGAAAGAATAATAAGGAAAAGAAGTTTGATGAAAAGACCATAAAAGAAATAAATGATATGTACTATACAAAGGAGAGGAAAAAGAGGGCTAAAGCACCGTCATTGAGGGAACTTTGCTATATGTATTCGTGTTCACTTGCTACGATTCAGAAAGCATTAAGCTCGTAGATGAGTGATAGTAGTATATTGTGCAATTAAAAATGGGTTACTTTTGGAGGGATTCATGATAGGAACTTTTAGAAAGTGTGTATTAAAAAGTGCAGCAGTAACATTGGTTTCAGCAGTACTTTTTGTTACAGATATTTCAGCTAAAACTGGCTCTACAGGAACAGAATACAGCTCAAAAGGGACTATCACTGATGAAGCTGATATAAATATTGATTCATCTGATATTTATACTTTAGATAATGCGATAAACGCAAATAATAAAACATTGGAAAACTATGCAGTTACGGCAGGAGATATATACAATAATCTATCTGCGATTGACAGTGCCGTGTCAAAGGCCAAGACAAACCTTGCGCAGAGTCTTGAGGATATGAATATATATGTTTCAAGAACAGATGCCGGCGCTGTAAATTCACATGCTGGGACTACAGACTGGGTTGGAACGACTACGGCTGCAAAAAGTGCTGCGGTTGCTAATTACACTTTGGAAGAACTGATCGGGCAGATGAAAACAAGCGTTACCGGCGCCGGATCAGAGATGACTGCAAAGATAAATGCCGGGGATTTTAGGAGTAAGAGAGCAACATCCTCAATCGCGAGCGGATCGCAGGCTATAAACCTTGCAGGAGCAACAGAAATAAATCTTGATAAAAACCAGCAATTAGTGCTTCCAAGCGGTTATTACGGAAATGGAATAACAATAAACAATGTAATCTCCGGTGAGACGCTTAACTGGAATCCATCAGGTATTGCAACATTAACGATAAACAGGGCGTATACCAGCGGAACAATCAGTACCGAAAACGCATATAATGCAGGGCGTAATCAGGCTGTTACAAAAGTTGCAAGTTCGCTATATAGCAACAATATGTTCTCCCAAGGTGGAAGGTCAAATATAAATATTAATGCATCGAAAGGAAATAACGAGGGAATATGGGCAAGAGATGAAAAAAACAGCTCAATAAGTGATGTGATTCCACTTACCCTGAAAGATGGAAATGGAGTTCCTTATGCAATTTTGAATAATATCATTGTAACAGTAGGAATTTCATCAGCTGCATATTATGGTGGATTTAATAAACCTAAAATAGAAGCATCGCTTAACTATTCAGTTACTACAAATCGCGGTAATACAGTTATTTCGAGGTCTTTCTCAGGTTCTTCTACAGATACATACAATCTGTTTGGAATTACAGGATTAGATGGAGCTGATTCGATTACTTTTAATTCAAATGCACATGTTTCTGTAAATATGGATGGTTGCAATTATGGAGATCGCTATGTTACTGCAACTACGACTCTTTCGTATGTCTTACAGTATATAAGTTTAAAATACTGATGATTTATAAAGTACAGCATTTAAGATCTTCTATGTTGATGGACGACGGGTTGATTACATTATTGATGGAGACGGAAACTGCCACTGGGAAGGCGATTATTAGAAAACATTGTTAGTTTATATATTAAAAGATTTATATGATATATTTTTACTTCATACAAACTATACGAGGAAATAGTAGATATGGTAAGAGGAAAATTAAAAAAGAGCTTATTACATATTGCAACAATATTATCATTATCAGCTACATTGTTTGTTACAGATGTATCCGCCAAATCAGGTGCGACAGGGACGGAATACAATTCAAAAGGTACAGTTACTGATGAATATGATATAAATATTGATTCTACAGATATCTACACTTTAGACGATGCGATAGATGCAAACAATAAGACTTTGGAAAACTATTCCGCGACAGCAGGGGATATATACAATAATCTATCCGCGATTGATAGTGCTGTAGCAAAGGCTAAAACCAACATTGCGCAGAGCCTTGAGGATATGAATATATATGTTTCAAGAACAGATGCTGGTGCTGTAAATTCACATGCAGGGACTACAGACTGGGTTGGAACGACTACAGCTGCAAAAAGTGCAGCGGTTGCTAATTATACTTTGGAAGAACTGATCGGGCAGATGAAAACAAGCGTTACTGGCGCCAATTCAGAGATGACTGCAAAGATTAATGCCGGGGATTTTAGAAGTAAGAAAGCAACTTCTTCAGTATCAAGTGGATCGCAGCCTATAAAACTTGCGGGAGCAACGGAAATAAATCTTGATAAAAATCAGCAGTTAGTGCTTCCAGGTGGTTACTACGGAAATGGGATGACCATAAACAATGTTATTTCTGGGGAGACACTTAATTGGAATCCAACAGGAAAAGCTACTTTAGTAATAGATAAGCCTTACACAAATGGCACCATAAGTACATCTAATGCATATGATGCCGGTTATGCTGCGGGAAAGGCTGCTGGAATAACAGAAGGAAGAGGACAAAATACAGGATTTGGAAGAGGTTCTTATACATTGGATACATTGGCGTGGGTAGGAAGAGCTTGTGATTGTTTTAGCAATTCTTATATGGTTTCTCCACCTATGGGATATGATGGAACGGTATCTTTAGACTATATTGCTTCAGGTGGTTGGAGGGATAATCAAACAGGTGGCGTAACAGGCACATTGACAGTACATAATATGACGAGAGGAACAAGCGTTTCATATTCCGGAAGCGAACAGGGAAGAATGAATATAACAGGTCGCACTCTTAGCTTTTATAAAAACGATGTAATTAAGATTACATTGGATGCGAATTCGCCTAGCTGGCACGCATGGTGTCAAGGAGGTGTAACCTTTTATTAGAGCAATCGCTTAATCATAGCTTCGTATATGCGTTACACGAAGCAAATAAAGGAGCACACGATACAAGAGAGTTTACCGTTACATTGGATATGGTACAGTTCAAATTGGACTGTCTATACAAGGGGATGAAATAGAGAGTGTTTATGGAGTTTTACGATAATAGCGTAGAGCTCCATTTTTACGATAGATAATCTATTGATATAAGAGAAGATGCTTGTTTGAGCAATTGTATTCAATATGTATGATAATTGACAATATGTGCATATGGGTATACTATACATAATAACAAAATAAGAGGGGAATATGATGCGAAAAACGATTGTAATATTAATGGTGGTAATAATGGTTATGCTTACTGCTTGTGGAGCTAAGCTTTATACAGAAGGTAATGCTCAAGGGTATACATCGATAAATGATATTGAAGGAATACTTTTTAGTATGTATTCGAAAACTGTAGGAAATGCTACAGCAGTAACAAATATTTCAGAAAAAATGAACTTTGAAAAGGATCAGACTTATCTATATAAGAATGGAGAGTCTGAATATCTTCTCTTTAACATATCATCGGTTGTATTAGCTGTAGAAAAAGGCACTGATTTTAATATGGCTAATGCTAAGGATAAAAAGGAGGCGGTTACATCGCATGACCTTTTAGGTATTTGGTTTGATATACCTAAAAAGAAGCTTAGTTATACTGATAATACCGCAGATGGAACATATAAGTTTATTGCAACTGTTAATGGCGGGGTATCTGTAACATCAGAAATCTATAATGATTTTGCAGGAAAACTGGTAGTCATTTCTGATGGAACAGATGAATGGTCGTTATTTATTGGTTCGGTTGGAACTGATTATGATTCTTTAAGTGATGATATAAAAGACACAATAAATTATATTGCGGCTTCTTTAAAGATTGCGGATAAAGAGAAAACTCAGGATACAGTAGCAGTATCGCTTGGCGGACAGACTACAGAAAATGATAGTGAGGTGAAGGATAGCTCTATGGATGCTTCACTGGAAGTATCTATAGAAGAGGGTGATGAAGCAGCTGTTAATGCAAGTACAGAAAATACATCAGAGGAGCCGATGGAAGAAAGCAGTAGTGATGCAAGCTTTGAAGAAATAAGTGCAGATAGCTCAAGTACAACTGATAATTCAAATGAGGATTCAACAAGTGAAGATGAGGTGGAGATAATAGAAGTTGATTCTTCTTCAATAGATTTCGGCGATGATAAGCCAGATGATGAAAAAGATGATGATGTCGATACACCGGAAGAGAGTGCGGATGCAACTGAAGCCGATGAACAAGAAACAAAGCGTGGAGAAATTATTACTCTGAATAACCAGAAAGAAGAGGAGAAAGCTGATAACAAAATATATAATTCGTCTGTATACGATATGCTAAAGCCTGGGAATTGGGGATATGCCGATGTGCAGACAGGTAAAATCAAGGAGACAGTTGCAGTAAAAGTTTCTTCGCTTTGTACTGCGCAGGAGGCTGTTAATCTGATAAAAAAAGCGTGTACTGAAAAAGTGGTACCGTATTCTTATTTTGAAGCCCCTGTAGGATGTTCATGGCACCTAGTTAAAGTGGAAGATCAAGGGAAGAAAGGATACTTAAATATAAAAGTTGTTGGAGCAGATGGAAATAAGCTCACTTTTAGGGGAATTAAATATCCTATGAGAACATATATGCTTGATTTTAAAGACGAAGTATATGCATATTATGCTGTTCCGAATGGCTGCTCTGAGTATGTTCTTGAGGTAGGAGATGGAACAATTAGTAATGAATTGGCAAGTGCGTACTATCTTATTGATAATTACTGATAGGAGGAGGCAGAATGCTGATACAGATGACTTTTCTTGTATGTAAAATGCTTATATTGCTATGGTTTGCGAATAATGAATCGACTTTTTTTCATGAGCTGGGCCATTTTTTAATGGCACGTAGATACGACAAAAATGTATATGGAAAAATTCAGCTTAGGTACGCAAATGTTTTGTTGATGATACAAAAATGGGGACTATTAAAGATAAAGAATTGTGAATTCATTAGAAATAAGAAGTTTGGTGTAAAAGGACGAACAGATCTAAGCAATAATTATATTTGTTATACGGATTCGGAGATAAAAAAGATTGCGATCAGCGGGCCTAACCTGGGCACATTATCGATATTATTGTTTGGGATAGTATTAGAGTATACCTTTGTGTTACTAAAAGCGGAAAGTTTTACTGCATTGTTTATATGCGTAACACTAATGCTTGCGGCTATCTGGAGTTATGGAAAGTTCTTTTTTTATAGGGAAGAAGGAACTGATTATTGGATTTATAAGAACCCAGCTTTATTTAGGGAAAAGTGCAGGGCCTGTTATGAAGAGATTTGTATGCAGCAAACAGCTCAGACTATTAGGAATAATCGGAGAATCTAAAAACACTGATTGTTGAATGAGAGAAAAGTGAGGTAGACATGCGTCATTTAATTAGATCAATCATAGGTGTAATGTTTGCAGTAACATCCTTGATATCAATTAAGCATTTTGTAGAACAGGCTCAGATCTTCGAAAAGATAAGGGAAGGTCAAGAGGTACTTAAACAGGTAAATGATGATGTAGAGGACATTAAGAATTTTGCCGAAGAGAGTGGGATGATTTCTGAAGCAAAGAAAGATTTTTCATATTTTGCCTCTATAATGTCAGATCTTATCGAACATACTGAAATTGGCAGGAGAGCCCATTTTTCAGGATTAGATGCAATAAGAGGACTTAGAGATTATGCTGATAAAATTATTAGAGAAAAGATAAAGCAAAGGTAAATGATAAAAGAGCTTCTTTAGAAAAAGTAAGGTTAGTTAATATTGCAGACGGAGATACAGTAACTGTTGTTGCTGGAGATGGCCTTGAATATAGAGTAAGACTGATAGGCATCGATACGCCGGAATCGGTAAACACGGATGAAGCGAAAAATAATGAATATGGACTTATGGCTAGTGAACATACAAAGAATATCTTAGATGGAACAAAAGAATTGTATTTAGAATATGACAAAGAAGATATAGACAAGTATGGAAGATTATTAGCGTATGTGTGGCTTTCTAAAGATCAGTCTTCTATAAATAATATGCTCAATGCCAGAATACTTTCAGATGGTTATGCGATTGATATGGGATATGAACCAAATGACAAGTATGCGAAAGAATTTAAGGCAATAAGAAATGAAGCAAATAAGAATTGTCGTGGGCTATGGGCATACGATGAATATCGAGCGTTAGTTGGAGAGGAAAAATGAAGTCAAATATTTTACCTGTAATAATCATATTGGTATGTACAGCTGTAGTGGGAGGCTGTGCAGTAAGGTGTTTTTTTTACAATTCGGAAGAGAAAGTACAATATATTGGTTCCTATGAAAAAGAATTAGATACAAATACTAGTGGGACCAAATATGTGATGGATGAAGTTAGCCCTCCTAAGAAGGAGGAGATTGAAGCTAAGCAAACAGAAGCTCAAGATACAAGTGAATTGGAAAGAATTGTTGAAGATTTGAGCAAGCAAGCAGAGAAAAGCAATATAGTAGATCCGTGAGGCATTAGTATGAGAAGAGAATTGAGAGAAAAATATCTGGATTTAAGTCAGAGATATTTACAAATAGACAGAAATAACAAAGATAATGTACTGGCGTTTCTTTATTCTATTGATACAGATAAATATGATGAGAATAATGCGCTGGATGTATTTGAGCTATATCTTTTTGCGACTACATATGGAAAATATACTAAGAAAAACATTAAGAGTGAGATTGCTCTTCAGAGTGAGATCAAGAAGATGCCTCCAATAATGAAGCTTGCCGACAGAGCCAATAGTATAGTGGAAGAATATGAGAGCATACGGGAATTTGCGAGTGTCACAATAGAAAAAAAAGATGATTTGTTTATTGGTTTTTATAGAGAAGTTATTGAAATGTGTTATGAAATGGTGGAAATAGGTTATACCTGTTATATCAAGAGTTACCCTAATGATAATCTGAGAGGAAGGCCTCACCATGTAGTTTATCTGTCAAAAAAACGCCATATTGAAAAATTGATTCTCAAGATACTTAGAATCTTTTTGGATGGGCAATTGGATGCACTTCCTGTAGTTGTCGAGTTTATAAAACCTGCTTCTGATGGTGAAGAACAGAAAAGAAAGACTTTTTGCTTTAGGAAGACAAGTAGCGGATTTATTGATGAGGAAATAATATAAGCATGGATATGTACAGGCAAGGGGACAAGTGATGAGAGCAAGAAAGAAGAAAAAGATGCTTTGGACATTCGCAGTTATCATGGTTATAGCTGCAGTTTTATCGATATGGTTTACTAGAAGAATTCCGGTAAAGAAATTATATAAGTCAGGAGAAATATTACTGGAAGATACGGAAAAGACTGCTAAGGTATCAGATGGTTATGCAAATGAAACATCGTATTCCGGATCAAGTTATGTGCCTGCAAGTGTATTTTCTTTTCCTTTTAAAAAAACAGAATCCTATATTAATAATAAGGAATATATAAATGACATAGGAGCTGAAGAGGCGGGAGTCTTATCTGATAGGATAGCGAAAGCCCTTGAAGAAATTTACAATATTAATTATGAAACAATCGATCATGAGACGTACAAAGGGGTTTTTGACGAATACGCAAGTTATGGTGTTGGCTGCATAAATACTTCAACGGGGGATTATTATGAGGGCTCTGAAGATATCGCAGATATGATAATCAATTTTGCTAAAGATACAGAGCTTGTCATGGAATTAAAAGCATATAGTGACAAAAGCCTTGTATATTACGATGAGCAAAGCGACATTGTAAGAGTGAAGGTTATCGGTGCCATTTATAACTGTAAGAACATAAAGAAAGTGGAAGATTTCCTTGGAGTTGATAGTATAGAGATTGGAACACCATTTTCGATGATTATTGATGTATATACAAACGCAAATTTTGTAATGGATGATCACAGTTCATTTGTGATTCAAAGAACAAGTAAAATAATGTGATTCTAAAAACACAGTTTTTGCAAATAAAAAATGTTCTTTGTTTCAATTAATTTGACTATTCATTAAAAGGAAATAGATATAATATAATATTTGGTAAAGATGTAAAGATAATAAATCAGTTATGGATTATCTGCGTAATGTTTTGCTAAAGGACAGTATTGAAGGGGGCTTTCTTATGCGTTCATGTATGCAGATATATTTCGTTTTAGGAAAATAGCTGAGATGAGAAGTTAAACGAAGAACCATGACAAAAGTAGGAATATATAGGGGTACTATCTATAAGGAGGGGTAAATGATTATAGATTTATTGGACTATGTAGAAAAAATAGCAGAGCAAGGTGGTAATATTAAACAAAAGGAGCTCTGCGATATATCTGGAGTCAACAGATATACGATTAGCATGGCCATGAATCAGAATGATGGTATTTATAATATGAAACCAGATGGAGTGTATAAGTTGTATTTGGCACATCCTAATGCGATTACGATTCCGGATGATTTCATATATTATTCAACAGCATCTTTTAAGATTTCAGCAAAGGCTTCTAATATCCTATATCAAGACATAGCTGAAAAAGTTGAGATTCCTAAAACATCTATAAGCAGAACTGTTTTGAACAGAAAAAATTATTTTATATATGACAAAAAGGATTATTTCACAGCTTTTGAAAAGTTGTATATTCCTATGCTTGGAGATGAGGTGGCAATGGAATATCCGGAAGAGATCGATATTGATGAACTGGTTTTGGCGCTGAATAAAGCCAAGAAAGTTAAAGGGGTGACCGACGAAGCTGTTTTTATCACGAACCTTGTTATGTATAACTTGGAGGCGAAAGCTTCATTAATAATAAAAGAAGGCAGGCGTATCTATAAAGATCTGGAGGATGCTGAGATATATACTAAGGTATGTGCTGTTTTGCCGCAGGTATATGATGTGAAGATAATTATGAATAAGTAAAATGTGATACGGATCATATCATGGAGAGATGCAGTAATGCATCTCTTTTTTTATATGTAAAAAAAGAAATTTATGAGTCAATAAAATATCAAAAGGCAAAGTACGTATAATACATATTATAAGAACCTAAAAATGTGATAAAATTGGACTTGAGAAGTCAGAGTAAAATTTATACGAACTTTTTTATATAGAAAATACGAACTTATTATAGAGGTTAAAATGGCTAATAAGACAACCGTTGCACTTACAAGGGAACAATATGATGAAATTATAAGCACTATGCGAGCCGGAGGATCGTACTTTAGGAAAAATGACAGGATAGCTACCGCTTTAGTACTTGAAGCTAATTTAGGGCTACGAATAGAAGATATCTTAAAGCTTAGATTAAATGACATAATCCTAGATGGAGACAGGTATAGACTAAACATCACCGAGCAAAAAACTCATAAGAAGAGAACATTTACTGTTCCACTTCCTATATATCAGTACATAAAAATATATGCTATAGAAAATAATATTAAAGAAACAGAGAGTCTATTTCCAATATGTGAGAGGACTGTTCAGAAGTATCTTCAAAAAGTTTCAGACTATCTTGGATATGATAATATTGGCACACACAGTTTTAGAAAATTTTATGCGACAGATATCTATAATCATAATAATCACGATATTATGCTTGTTCAGCAACTTTTACAGCATAGTAGCGTAGCAACTACGCAAAGATATATTAGGATTTCTTCACAGATGCAGGAAGAAGCAATATTAAACCATATGATTTTGAGATGAAATAGCCCAATTTGGGCTGTCAAAGGGTGCATTGTCTTATTATGAAAAGTATAGTATACTCTAAATGTCAATAAAGAGAACTTGCTGACGAATTCTATGATGCTTATACAGTTATTTATAAGCTTGCTGTCTGTATACTATTCAAAAATGTATGTAGTAAGGAGTGAAATTTATGACTAAAATGGTTGAAAAATCAAATAGGTTATTTAGGGCGCTTGTGGTGACGTTATTACTTGTTGCGGTTACAACGCTGATATTTTCTATACGTGCGGCGGCGGGAACTGGAACTACAGGGACAGAATATAAGTCAAAAGGAACGGTTACTGATGAGTCGAGTATAAATATTGATTCTACAGATATTTATACCTTGGATAACGCTATAGCAGCGAACAATAGAACGGTAGAGAATTATGCGTCAACTGCAGGTGATATATATAATAATCTTTCTGCAATTGATAGTGCCATAGCAAAAGCCAAAACGGAAATTGCTCAAAACCTCGAAGACATGAACATATATGTTTCAAGGAATGATGCAGGTGCAATAAACTCACATGCAGGTACTACTGACTGGGTAGGAACAACTATGGCTGCAAAAAGTGCAGCGGTAGCAAATTATACTTTGGAAGAACTGATCAGACAGATGAAGATTAGTGTAACCGGCAGTGGTTCTGAGATGACAGCAAAGATCAATGCTGGTGATTTTAAGGGTAAGAGTGCAACGTCTTCAATTACAAGCGGATCACAATCAGTGAATCTTTCGGGAATGACAGAAATTAATCTTGATAAGAACCAACAGGTTGTACTTCCAAGTGGTTATTACGGAAATGGTATGACAATAAATAATGTCATTTCCGGTGAAACACTTAATTGGAATCCGGAAGGCAAAGACACTAAAGTAATAGACAGACCCTATACAAGTGGAGTTATAAGTACTGAAAATGCGTATAAAAAAGGTTACGATACAGGTTATAAAGCTGGATGTGCGGATGGAGCTGCAACGGCGGTTGCGAATAGACCAAATGTCAATATTACTTATAGAGTTAGGCACACGCATGGAAGTTATTGTTATGAAGAGGCTATACCTGAACATTCTGAATGGAAAGGAAATAGACCGCAGGGGGATGGACATTCTGTGGTAAAAAAGTGGGAAAGCACTACAAGATGTTCTGTATGCAAACAGTCCTGGACTGATAGTAGTGGTAATGGATGGCCCGGTCATGACGGAACAGATGGTAGATTTTATAACCATTTGGTAAATGGGAGATGTCCACAGGCTAAAGTTTGTTGCGGAAAACCTGAAGGCGAATATACAACTACAAATGCAATTTCAATAGGCTCAGGTGATACTCTTGTGGCTGCAGAGGTGAGATATTAATATCAATGGTAATAAGTTAAGCCTGATGCAGGATTTAATTCCGGGGATAAGGAAGAAAAAACATGGCAAGATTTTTGGGAAAACGTTTTATAATGCTTTTATCAATAGCGCAGATTGCAACAATGCTATTTACTACAAGCATATCAGCTGAAAGCGGAAAAACAGAAAAAAAACCAGCAGGTCGTGTTGCCGAGCGGATATTACGGAATTCGAAGTGACCGATGGACAACAAATATAGTATTAGTTCTTAAAGCCAATGGTGGCAATATTACTGTTACTTTAGGAGGAGCAGAAGCTCCTGGTAAGGGACAATATGATCGCGTAAGCGAAGCAGTTGTTTTCAAATTTAACTAACGAAAAGCAGAAAGCGAAGGTGTAAATTTGTTTTGTATAAGGGATGAAGAAGTTGCAAAAAAGATAATGAAGATTAGAGGTTTTGCGCTTGATGAAGTTTATCAAGACGAAGAAGTAGCTACAGTATATAAAAAGATTGCCAAAGATGAGGGGCTGCTTAGGCATTGTGAAAACGTTGCTGTTTTAAGCACTATGGTTGGTATAGGATATGGGTTCAACCTTGCAGAGCTTATAGAGATATATGTAGGAGCATTGTTGCATGATGCAGGAAAAGTTAAGCTCAACAAAAAAATACTATATAAAGTTGGTGTTTTGACAAAGGATGAGAGGGCATACACGGAAACACATACAACAATAGGATATAAGCTCCTAAAGAACACGTCTCTTAGTAATGTAGCTCTTGAGATAATCAGGTCACATCACGAAAAGATAGACGGGAGCGGGTATCCCTGTTCTTTGGAGAAGAAAGAAATCTTGATATATACACAGATTGTAACTGTCTGCGATATGTATGAAGCGATGACATCTGATAGATGTTATAGGAAAGCATTATCTGCATCAAAAGCATTGGAGATACTTGAAGCCGATAACGGGATAAACAAAGTGGTTTTATCATTGCTCCAAGAAGGTATAGTGGAATCATCAGTAGATAAGACACAAGAGATTTTATTTGCGTAGGTATACTATACAAATAAAGTCGGGAATAAAGGCTCTTAGGAGGATATATAAATTATGGGCAATCAAAAATACCGAATTCCAATAATCGTAGGTACGGTTTCGGTAATGATCTTAGATGTACTATTGCCATTTTCAACAGATGTTTATGCTGAAACGGGAGAAAGCGAAGCAATATACAGATCAAAAGGAACAATCACAGATGAAGCTGATATAAATATTGATTCATCTGATATCTATATTTTAGATAATGCGATCAATGCAAATAATAAGACTTTGGAAAACTATTCCGCGACAGCAGGGGATATATACAATAATCTATCCGCGATTGATAGTGCTGTAGCAAAGGCTAAAACCAACATTGCACAGAGTCTTGAGGATATGAATATATATGTTTCAAGAACAGATGCTGGCGCTGTAAATTCACATGCAGGGACTACAGACTGGGTTGGAACGACTACATCTGCAAAAAATGCGGCGGTTACTAATTATACTTTGGAAGAACTGATTGGGCAGATGAAAACAAGCGTTACGGGTGCCGAATCAGAGATGACAGCAAAGATTAATGCAGGAGATTTTAAAAGTAAGAAAGCAACTTCTTCAGTATCAAGTGGATCACAGTCTATAAACCTTGCGGGAGCAACGGAAATAAATCTTGATAAAAACCAGCAGTTAGTGCTTCCAAGTGGGTACTATGGAAATGGAATGACTATAAATAATGTAATCTCTGGTGAGACGCTTGACTGGAATCCAGCAGGGAAAGCTACTTTAGTAATAGATAAGCCTTATACAAGTGGCACAATAAGTACTTTTAATGCATATGATTCAGGAGTCAAAGAAGGTCGTGATGCAGGATATAAAGATGGCCATGCTGTAGGATATAAAGAAGGACAAACAGAAGGATATAATAATGGTAAAAATGCTGGAAGGAATGAGACTCTGAATTCAATAAATCCGTGTGTAATTAATAGAGACATCATACTTACTGATAGAAAGTCTTTTTCATTTGCTGCAAATAGTGGAAGTTACTATATAGTTGACATGATGTTGGCCGGATATTTTAACGCACACGAAATTTCAATTTATGGTGGGTACCGACATGCTGATGATTTTCAGGAGAACATATCGATTATGCGTGATCGATGGACAACTAATCTAGTATTACTAATTAGGGCTAACAGTAGTACCGTTACTATTTACATAGGAGGGGAAGGTATTCCAGGTAAGGGAGAATACAATCGTCAAAGTGTAGCATGTGTTTATAAGTGTTTTTAATACGTCGAGAGCAAGAAATAGTCCTCCGCTGCTATAGGTGGGGATAGATTTAGGAGCAGTTATAATGAAACACCACTTTATTTTTCTACTGAAAGTATTTGATATAAATTCAATAAAGATGGATGGAGTTACTAAGAGGCTTAAACGTAAGCTATCTAAAATTGAGGAAGATAAAAAAAGTGCATATTTGTATCGATTGATAAAGGGAAATAAATAGGCTTAAAAAATGAGATCTAATTCAACAAAAATATGCTTATGTTGTGGATGCATATTTAATGCGAGGTGAAACAATACTATATTGTCATTATTTTGGGAATGATACTAATCCTGTTCCCGCTGTTACTCATATACAAAAAAGGTCTTATTCAATGTAGATGCAATTAAAGCTTGAAATTATTGGGAAAATATAGTAAAGTGTACTTGTACGGTTTTAAATTTATTTTATTTATTTAATAACAGTTATTTTTACAGAGTTTTTGCTTACAGGGCAAATACTCTGTTTTTTTTTGTAAAGGAGGAAAAGTATGAATCACAGGAATATTAATAAAACACTTTTTTATGATTTGAAAAATGATTATTCTTACATCTTTTTGTTGTGTCGCCAAAAGTATAGATATATACTGAAAAAGTACAATTTATTCTGAAAATATCTAAAAGCGCTAGAAAGGATCGACATCATGTTATCTAATTATTCTGAACTGTTCTTTGGTCTGTTATTATTATCCATTGTTTTTCGCCGTACAGCACGAAAGTATCGTGATAAACTATCGGAAATCCCTATAAAAGAATTCGATAAAACTGCTGGTAATCTGAGCCAGTATACGTCTCAGCTTGCTTATGAAATGCAATATCTTGTGATGGATAGTGCGATCAAGGAAAAATACAAAAGTAAGAATCCTGCAAAATGGTATGTGACCGATCTCACTTCTAGAGAAGCCAATTTCACTGGCAATTATGTAGATAGGGACCATAAAGTGAGAATTGTTTTTCAAGATGGTAATTATCTTGATAGAACGATTCATCTAAATAAACAGGGTGGCTATCTTATCACAGCAACTATCAGTGATACATAAATCTCTTAACATAAGCTGAAAAGGGGACTACCATGGATACAATTATAATTTATGCTTTAATACTTATTTTCTTATATAAATCATACACTTCATCTACGAATGCAAAGAAAAAATATGAGAATGCTTTGAATTCGCCTATGTATGAGTACCCTCCAGTTCAATACCTGCGTAGTGGTTATGATATTGATATGAAAGGCGTTGTTGAACGAATACACTATGCTGAGCTGGATAGTTTTGTAAAAAGTAACTGGAAAACGGATTTATTAAAGTGGCAATTTCCAAATGATAGAGAAGAATTCAAGTTTTTGACTCAGCAAACTTTTGAATTAGTGATAATCAAGACAGATGGAAGTCAGCATGTTGAGACCATTAAATTTGAACATTTCAATTTAGTAGATGAACCTTATTGTAAAGGCCTTGAAGTAGAATTTATAACAGATTTAATAAAGCAGAACAAGGAACAACTTCTCAAAAAACAACAGGAAGAATTTGAGAGGCGTAAGCAATATAAAGAAAGACGCAGGAAAATCTTTGAAGGCTTTGATATAGAAAGTTTAGAAGAAAGAACCACAGTCTGTACTAACAGTGAATATATTGACTACGTGACAAATGATAAAGAGAATCCGCTGAGCAAGATAATTGAAGAGTGGGCAGAATATAAATTATTTGAAGACCCATATTATGTGGAAGAAGAGGCGGAAGACTTTATCTGCTATATGGATAAGCTCGCACAGCTGTATAACAATTATGAATTTGCTAAAAAATCGGCGCTGATAGGTTATAGTGGCGAGAAAGCGGTTGAAAAAGTAGTCAAAAAGTATGATAAAGATTGGACTATCATTAAAAATGCAGTGTTACCGATAGTTGCTTCTGCAAGGGGAGGTAATTGTAATATATATGAATTTGAGAATGATATTATTCTTCTTTGCTCAAATGCTATATATACTATCGAGATTAAAAACTATCAATTCGGCTCAATAAGCATAAAGCCTGATGGAAGAGTAATCCATAAGAATAAACATGGAGTGATACTTCAGAACGAGGAACAGAACATATTAGAGCAGGCTGAGAATCATCGAATCTATCTCACAAAGCTACTAGAAAAAGTCTGCGAGAAGCATGGAGTAGCCGCAGAAGATGCAGTTAAGTGCATCATAGTTATTGCAAACAATGATTTTGAGATAGAAGAAAATGCTATAAATTTCCCGATTTATAGACCTGTGCTTATAGATAGAGCAGTAAAGAGCAATAACTGTGGCTTGAGTGATGAGATGATAAAAGATGTAAAAGAATACATCGAAGCCAATATGAAAAAGGAACATAAATACAAGCAGATTCTGAGTCCTGAAATCGCGCCTGAAAAAATGGAGAAGATGCAATATGCAATAGATGTACTACAGGGCAAAGAAAAAGTAGTAGAAGTTAGTTGAAAAGCCTCTCCAATAATGGTGATTAAAAACTTTTTTAATGCAGTGTTCTCCTACGCTTAAAGGAGAAGGGGAGGCTGTATTATATTTTCTGATGTTTCACAAATTGACAGATATAAAATAGAAGTATACTATACCGCAAATGCTTGACAAATATATATTTGTGGTATAATAGAAGTGTGAAAACGCAAATATTGACATAAGATTAAGATAAGTATAGACAAGGAGATATGTGATATGAAGACTAGAATTATTTCTATTTTAACGATAATACTAATAGCTATTACGATTTTTAACGTAAGCACAAATATGTGTTATGCAGCAGATATTTCAGTTAAGGGAATGTCTGAAGCTGAAAGAGATTTTATTTCGACATTGGTAATAATAATTAAGAATGAAGGGGAGGCAGGAGCTGTTGAAAGGATTATTATTGGTTGGAATACATATCATGATAATACGACCGTTGTTGGTGTAAATAAGTTTATAGAGGAAGGGTATTTTAAGGACTATATAGATGATTTTACAAATGCAGGAATACCTGTCACATCATCAAGCAATACTCCAAATAATACACCAACTACTGAGCAGAATAAATCTAATAAAAAAACAAAAACTGAATTTACTGTTGAGGATGTTGAACCATATACAGCATGGACAACAAAGAATTGTAACATCCGTTCAGGAGCTGATACCACATATGATAAAATAGGCTCATTGAAAAAATATGAAGAAGTAAAAGTTACTGGTAAAGCTTCGACGGGGTGGTACAGAATTACAACTTCTTCTGGAGCAGAAGCATATATTTCGAATTCACTACTTACAACAGACGATCCCAAAAAGGTCACAGTTCAGACAGTCGAAAAAAACGGTGAAGTTGTCACAACAACAGTCGAGGGAGAGAATCCCTTGGCTGTTGCACAAGTTGTTGAAGAAATAAAGGCAGAAGAAGCTTCAGAAGAGGAACTAAAAGAAGAACCCAAAGAAGAGGAACCTACATATACTTCTGAAATAACAAAAGAAGCAACATGTACTGAGAAGGGAATCAACACATATACGAGCGAAAAGGGTGATAGCTATACAGAAGAAATTCCGATGCAGGAGCATGTACCTGGCGATTGGGAGGTATCAAAAGAGCCTAGTCTTACAAAAGCTGGGGAGAAAGTAAAAAAGTGTACTGTTTGCGGAGAAATTCTTGAAACACAGGAGATACCAGCCAAAACAAATTTGCTTATTGGAATTATCAGTGGATGTGTAGTTGCTATTGGTGGTAGCTTCGCAGGAGTTGTTCTATACAAAAAGAAACATTAAATACTTTATATAAATAAGCATTAAAAGCTCTCTATTACTTTAGTATCAATGTCATTAAGTTAACATTGGGATAATGCTTTGGATGAGAGAAACGGGAATGAAGATGATAACCTTCATTCCCGTTTCTTCCTTTTTAGGCATAACAAACAGGCGGATCTAAAATCCACCTACTAATCATGTTTTATTTTGATTATTTATGCTACTCTATATAAGAAACTATGAAATACTTTTCCTGTCAGTATTCGTTTACGATGCCTATTAGGTCTAACTGGAATTATATTTCTAGCTATTATAGTTTCTAAATTAGGTGATGTCGTTTTTTCACGCAAGAATAGTCTGCAGACATGAGCAGCAACGGTAAAGTTCGCTTTGTATGTATATTTTCTTTGCTTTTTTTCAATGACTACGTGCGAGGTAATCATTTCCGCAAAGTTATACATTATCAGATGTGCGTATATTTCTTGCTGAATACACATCACCTTTTTTGAATGAAAATCTAGCATTCCAATAGTATATTTTAAATCTCTAAATGAAGTTTCTATCCCCCATCTGGCTGCATATAACTTTTTTAAATTTGTTGGCGTATATTCCTTAGCGTCCAAGTTAGTAATTACGGTTTCATATGTGTCTTCAGTAATCTTGAATCGTACGATTCTAAATTTAAGCTCATAAAAGGCTACTGAATCCTTTTTCCTTAG